>NZ_JBEPKY010000030.1:0-76178 GCF_040544975.1 Pseudacidovorax sp. 1753
CTACCGCCGATGCTTGTCGATGTCCCTACATCCCGGCTCCTCGCCCTTTCTTACGGTTTGGTTGATGGAAACCAAACCATACAAGCTTGTCGAAGCCCGGAGCCGCTAGGGCGGGCCTTCGACAGGCTCAGGCCGAACGGGTTGGGGTGGGCGGCAGCTAGGCGAAAAAAAAGCGCGGGGCCGAAGCTTCGCGCCGTTGTGCCCCCCGCGTCTCCGTGCCGTGGCGCCAGTGGCCTTGATCTCGCGAATCGGCGGACTTGACGCCGCCGTCCGCCTCAGCGTTTGCGCCGCATGCGCCGGACCTCGTCCAGCACCAGGCAGATGGCGCCCAGCGTGATCGCGCTGTCGGCCAGGTTGAACGCCGGGAAGTGCGAACCGGCCCAATGAAAGTCCAGGAAGTCCACCACATAGCCGTGCATCAGGCGGTCCACCACGTTGCCGATGGCGCCGCCCAGGATGCAGGCCATGGCGAAGCAGAACAGCTTCTGCCCCGCATGCGAGCGCAGCATCCAGACGATGAACACGGCGGCGGCCACGCCGATGCCGGTGAAGAACCAGCGCTGCCAGCCCGAGGCGCCGGCCAGGAAGGAGAAGGCCGCGCCCGTGTTGTGGGCCCGCACGATGTTGAAGAAGTCGGTGATGCGCGTGGCGTCGCCGAGCTGGTAGTGGCCCAGGATCAGCGTCTTGGTGTACTGGTCGGCGATGAAGATCAGCACCGCCAGCGCCAGCCAGCCCCAGATGCCCAGGCCAGGGCGGGTGGACTCGAATCCGCTGTGCGCCTTCATGGTCATGCCACGCTCCGCGCTTCGCCGGCACCGTACAGATTGCTGGTGCAGCGGCCGCACAGCGTGGGATGCGCGCTGTCGTGGCCCACGTCGTCGCGCCAGTGCCAGCAGCGTTCGCACTTGGTGGCGGTGCTGGGCGTGACGGCTATGGCGAGCCCGTCACCCGCCTGCAGGTCCACCACCGAGGTGATGAAGACGAACTTCAGGTCGTCGCCCAGTGCCGCCAGCAGCGCATGGTCCTCCGACGCAGCGGTGAGCCGCACATTGGCCTGCAGCGAAGAGCCCACGCCGCCCGCGGTGCGCACGGCCTCGATCTCCTTGTTGACCGCATCGCGGATGGCCTGGATGCGGCTCCACTTGGCCAGCAGGGCCTCGTCCGGCGTGCCCAGGTCGCAGAAGGTTTCCATGAAGATGGATTCCGACTGGCCCGCGAACTTCCACGCCTCCTCGGCCGTGAAGCTCAGGAAGGGCGCCATCCAGCGCAGCATGGCCTGGGTGATGTGCCACAGGGCCGTCTGCGCACTGCGTCGTGCGCGCGAGCCAGGCTTCGTGGTGTAGAGCCGGTCCTTCAGCACGTCCAGGTAGAAGGCGCCGAGGTCTTCCGAACAGAAGACCTGCAGCTTGGCCACGACCGGGTGGAATTCGTAGACCTTGTAGTGGCCCAGCACCTCCGCTTGGAACTGCGCCGCCCGCGACAGGGCCCAGCGGTCGATCTCGAACAGCTCGCCCAGAGGCACCGCGTCCTTGGCCGGGTCGAAGTCGCTGGTGTTGGCCAGCAGGAAGCGCAGCGTGTTGCGGATGCGGCGGTAGGCGTCGACCACGCGCGCCAGGATCTTGTCGTCGCCGGCGATGTCGCCCGAGTAGTCGGAGGCGGCCACCCACAGGCGGATGATCTCGGCGCCCAGCTTCTTGGTGATCTCCTGCGGATCGATGCCGTTGCCCAGCGACTTGCTCATCTTGCGGCCCTGGCTGTCCACGGTGAAGCCGTGAGTCAGCAGGCCGCGGTAGGGCGCGCGGCCTTCCAGCGCGCAGGCCAGCAGCAGCGAGCTGTGGAACCAGCCGCGGTGCTGGTCGTGGCCTTCGAGGTACAGGTCGGCCTCGGGGCCCTGGTCGTGGTGCACCGTGGGGTGCGTGCCGCGCAGCACATGGAAGAAGGTGGAGCCGGAGTCGAACCACACCTCCAGGATGTCGCTGCTCTTGGTGTAGTGCGGCGCGTCCTCGGTGCCCAGGATCTCTTCGGTCGTCACGCGGCTCCAGGCCTCGATGCCGCCCTGCTCGACGATGGCGGCCGCCTGGTCCAGGATCTCCATCGTGCGCGGATGCAGCTCGCCGGTGAGCTTGTGCAGGAAGAAGGGGATCGGCACGCCCCAGCTGCGCTGGCGCGAGATGCACCAGTCGGGCCGGTGCGCGATCATGTCGTGCAGCCGGGCCTTGCCGTTCTCGGGATAGAAGCTGGTGTCCTCGATGGCCTCCAGCGCGATCTGCCGCAGCGTCTTGGCCGGCTTGGCGCCCGGCACGGTGAACACGCCTTCGCCTTCGTCCATGCGGATGAACCACTGCGCAGCGGCGCGGTAGATCACCGGCGTCTTGTGGCGCCAGCAGTGCGGATAGCTGTGGGTGATGGTCTCGGTGGCCATCAGCCGGCCGGCCTCGCGCAGCGCCTCGATGATGTGCGGCACCGCCTTCCAGATGTGTTGGCCGCCGAAGAGCGGGAAGTCCGGCTCGTACACGCCGTTGCCCTGCACCGGGTTGAGGATGTCGTCGTAGGCCATGCCGTGCGCGATGCAGGACTGGAAGTCGTCCAGGCCGTAGGCCGGCGAGGAGTGGACCAGACCGGTGCCGTCGGTGGCAGTGGCGTAGTCGGCCAGGTACACCGGCGACAGGCGTCGGTAGCCCTCGTGCACGTCGTACAGCGGATGCTCGAACTCCAGGCCGCCCAGCGCGCGCCCGGGGGCGATGGCGACGACCTTGCCGTCCAGGGCGTAGCGGTTCAGGCAGCTCTCGACCAGCGTGTCGGCCACGATCAGCAGGCCGCG
This sequence comes from Pseudacidovorax sp. 1753, assembly GCF_040544975.1. Taxonomy (NCBI): domain Bacteria; kingdom Pseudomonadati; phylum Pseudomonadota; class Betaproteobacteria; order Burkholderiales; family Comamonadaceae; genus Pseudacidovorax; species Pseudacidovorax sp. 1753. The sequence continues at coordinate 2,822 of NZ_JBEPKY010000030.1, forward strand.
GTCGGTGTCGACCAGCGCGTAGGTCAGCGCAGGGTTGAGGTTGAGCGCCTGGTTGGCCGGGATGGTCCACGCGGTGGTGGTCCAGATGACCGCGAAGGCGTCCTTGTCGATGGCCGGCAGCCCGAAGGCGGCAGCCAGCTTCGCGCGGTCGTGGGCCTTGAAGGCGACGTCCAGCGTCTGGCTCTTCTTGTCGGCGTACTCGATCTCGAACTCGGCCAGCGACGAGCCGCAGTCGAAGCACCAGTAGACCGGCTTGAGGCCGCGGTAGACGAAGCCGCGCTCGATGACCTTCTTGAAGGCACGGATCTCGCCCGCTTCGTTGGCGAAGTCCATCGTCTTGTAGGGGTGGTCCCATTCGCCCAGCACGCCCAGGCGCTGGAAGTCGGCCATCTGCTGCGCGATCTGCTCGGTGGCATAGGCCCGGCTTTTGGCCTGCATCTCGTCGCGGCTGAGGTTGCGGCCGTGCTTCTTCTCGATGGCGTTCTCGATCGGCAGGCCGTGGCAGTCCCAGCCGGGCACGTAGAGCGCGTCATAGCCTTCGAGCTGGCGCGCCTTGGTGATCATGTCCTTGAGGATCTTGTTCACCGCGTGGCCCATGTGGATCTGGCCGTTGGCGTAGGGCGGGCCGTCGTGCAGGATGAACTTGGGCCGGCCGGTGCGGGCCACGCGCAGGCGCTTGTACAGCCCCTCGTCGTTCCAGGCCTTGACCCAGCCCGGCTCGCGCTTGGGCAGGTCGCCGCGCATGGGGAAGGGCGTGTCGGGCAGGTTCAGGGTCGCGCGGTAGTCGGGGGTCGCGGAGGAATCGGCAGCGTCGGACATGGAGGGCGGAGGGGAAAGGCTTCGACAGGCTCGGCCCGTTCGCGGCGAGGGCCCGCGCGGGAGGGGATGAGGTCAGGCCGCTCGCCCCGAGCTTGTCGGTGGGGCGCCGGCACGGCGGGCGTGCCGGTTAAATTCGGTCGCGCGTGGTCTGGCGCCGCGTTTCCGCGTGGCTGCTGCCCGCCGCGCCGGCGCTGCCGGCGGCGAAATACGCGCGTGCGTCGGCCAGGTCCTGGGCGATGCCCGCGGTCAGGGCTTCCAGGCTGGTGTAGCGCAGCTCGTCGTGCAGTTTGTGCAACAGTTCCACGCGCACGATTTTACCGTAGGCCCCCTCGGGCCCCAGGCTGGCCGGCCATTCGAGGCAATGCGTCTCGAGCAGCACGCGGCCGCCGTTGACGTCGTTCGGGTCCAGTGATGGCCGCACGCCCAGATTGGCCACGCCCGGCAGGGGCCGCTCGCCCAGGCCATGCACCCGCACCACGAAGATGCCGCTGGCGGCGGGCTTCCAGTGCTTGAAGCGCAGGTTGAGCGTACGGAAGCCGTCCGTGCCGCCCTGCGCGCTGGCGCCCAGCGCCCGGCCCAGCTTGCGGCCGTGCACCACATGGCCGGAGATGGCGTAGGGCCGGCCGAGCAGCGCGGCGGCGTCGTCCATGCGGCCGGCGGTCAGCGCCTCGCGCACGGCCGAGCTGGACACCCGCAGCGCCCGCGGCCCCTCGTCGCTGCCGGGCGCGGCGGGGTAGGAGACCTCGTAGCTGTTCATGCGCGCCACGTCGAAGCCGCGGGCCGCGCCCGCCGCGTGCAGCATGGCGAAGTCGCCCGCGCGCTTTGCGCCGAAGCGGAAGTCGTCGCCCACCAGCACGTAGCGGGCGCCCAAGCCGCGCACCAGCACCTCGTCGATGAACTGCTCGGGCGACTGGCTGGCGAGCTGAGCGTCGAAGGGCAGGACCACGGTCTGGGCCACGCCGCAGGCCTGCAGCTCGCTCAGCTTGTCGCGCAGCGTGGCGATGCGTGCGGGTGCCAGTTCCGGACGCCTGGCGACGCCGGCGAAGTAGTCGCGCGGGTGGGGCTCGAAGGTGAGCACGCAGCTTGGCAGACCGCGGTGGCGGGCCTCGGTCTGCAGCAGACCCAGCATGGCCTGGTGACCGCGGTGCACGCCATCGAAGTTGCCGATGGTCACGGCGCTGGCAGGCGCAACGCCCGGGTGACGGAAGCCGCGGAAGATCTGCATGGTCCTGTTATCTTTTTGATAGCTGGCCGCGTGCGCTCGGGAATCCTCCGGGCGTGAACGGGCTGTCATGAATGCCGGTTATATTGTGTCGCTTTCCGGCACTGCCGGGCCGCCCGGCGGCCTTGGCGGGCGGTGCGGACGGTTCTGCGTGGCGTACGTTCCCTGTGTTTTCTTCGTTCGACGAGGAGGCGTTTGTGGTGAAGGTATTGAAGCTGTCGGCCCAAGGGCTGCCCCAGTCGTGGATCTCGCTCGAGCAGGCGGTGATCCATTACGCGGCCGGCGAGGTGCGTTGGGAGGCCGGCGAACAGGTGGCCCTGTTCCGCGGCGGCCACAACGCGATGACGGGCGAGCAGTCCCAGATCGCCGTCAGCAGCATCATCGGCACGCGCGGTGTGCCCCGCATCAGCCCCTTCAGCCTGCGCCCGGGCCTCACCAACAGCAAGCTTTTCGCGCGCGACCGTAACGTCTGCGCCTACTGCGGCGACCATTTCCACGAGGACGACCTGACGCGCGAGCACATCGTGCCCTTCGCACAGAACGGCGTGGACCACTGGATGAACGTGGTGACGGCCTGCCGGGCCTGCAACCACCGCAAGGGCAACCGCACGCCGGAGCAGGCGCACATGCCTCTGCTCTACACGCCCTACGTGCCCAGCCTGTGGGAGGACTTTATCCTGCGCAACCGCCGCATCCTGGCGGACCAGATGGAGTTCCTGTCGGCGCACCTGCCGTCGAGCTCCCGCCTGCACGGCTAGCGGCGCGGCTGGACAGAAGTCTCACGGGCGCCAGGACGGCGCCCGTTTTTCGATGAAGGCCTGCACGCCCTCCTGCGCGGTCGCATCGGCCATGTTGCAGGCCATGGTGCGGGCGGCGTCGTGCAGCGCGGCTTCGAGTCCGGTCTCCAACTGGCGGTAGAAGAGGGCCTTGCCCATCTCCAGCGCAATGCGCGGCTTGGCGACGATGCTCGCCACCAGCGTTTCCACCTCGGCGTCCAGGTTCTGGGCGGGCACCACGCGGTTGACCAGGCCCTGGGCCAGGGCGGTCCGCGCGTCGATGAAGTCACCCGTCACCAGCAGCTCGAAGGCCTTCTTGCGCGGCAGGTTGCGCGACAGCGACACGCTGGGCGTGGCGCAGAACAGGCCGACGTTGATGCCGCTGGTGGCGAAGCTGGCGCTGTCGGCGGCCACCGCCAGATCGCACAGCGCGACGAGCTGGCAGCCCGCCGCCGTCGCCAGCCCATGCACGCGCGCGACGACCGGCACCGGCAGGCGCTGCAGCGCCAGCATCATGGCGCTGCAGCGGTCGAACAGCGCCTGATAGGCCGACTGCGAGGGCGATGCCAGCATCTCCCGCAGGTCGTGGCCGGCGCAGAACGCTCGGCCGTTGGCGGCGATGACGACAGCGCGCAGGCCGGCGTCCAGCGCCAGTCGCTCGCAGGCCGCATGCAGCGCATCGATCAGGGCGACGGACAAGGCGTTGAAGGCGGCCGGCCGGTTGAGGGTGAGCGTGACCACGCCGCGGGCGTCACGCGATTCCAGCAGGATGGGCTCGTCGGTGTTCGTCACGTTTCCTTCCTCCGTCGGTGGGGGTCGACCGGGACCGGGCCGGGCCTTCAATGAGGGTTCTGCCAGGCCGTCGGCGGGCGGTCAGTAGGTCAGCTCCAGCAGGCTCAGGTGCCCCTCGGCCACCGGCCAGCTTCGCCCGACGATTCGCTCGTCATTGAATTCGCCTTCCACCGCGCGTGCCGGCCCGGCTGCGAGGCGCAGCCGCGAACTCGCCACGCCCGCGCCGCGCGGCGGAACGCCGGGCAGCTGCGTCTGGCCATCGAAGCGCATGCGGTCGCGCTGGGCATCGAAATAGCCGCGCGGCCGGCTGAACACGACCACCGCACCCGCCTGCCGGTCCGCAGCCGCCAACCGCTCGGGCCGCAGGTGGATCACGTCGCTGGAGCGCGGGAAGGGGCTGCGGTAGATGTGCGTGGTGGCATAGCCGGGTGCCACGATCTCGAACTCGTAGCCGGTGCCGGGGCGTGCCGGAAACGGCCCCCAGCGGCCGTCCGCGCCCACCGTCTTGCGCCAGGCAGGCCCGCCGCGGCGCTCGCCGGTGGCCGGATCGGTTTCGTAGACGCTGAGCTGTGCGCCGGCCAGCGGCAGGTTGTTGACGAAATCGCCGCTGGTGGGGTCGGCTGGATTCAGGCCGAGCCCGGTGATGCGTCCGTCGAGCACGATCCGCGGCTCGGGCGCAACGGCCGTGGCACCCGGTGCATCGGCTGTGAGGAAGCGCCAGGTGGCGTCAAAGGCCGCCGGGGAGAACGACACCTCGCGGTGATCCGCGCCCGGCAGGACGATGTTGGTGGCACCGCGAAGGGCCGGCCCGTCGGCCGTGATGTTGGTGGGCTTGCCCGGCGCGCCGATCCACAGACCGTCCGGCTGGGCGTACTTGTCGTTGCCGTCGGAGCGCAGCGTCAGCCAGCGCGGGCCGGGCGTCACCTCGTCGCCGCCCGGGCCCTTGGGCGCGTTCAGCTGCCGCATGAAGGGCGACAGGCCGGAGAACTCGCTGCCCTCGCGCCAGCCGGGAATGGCCCAGATGCCATGGGCCGGGTTGCCGCCCAGCGCGACATGGCTGACCCTGGCCGCCCCGCCGCCGTTCTGCACGTAGTTGCGGATGGTGTTGCCGCCGCGCGAATTGCCGACCAGCACGACCTTCTGTGCGCCCGTCTGGCGAAGCACGCGCTCGACCTCCTTGCTGAGGAAGGCCATCGACTCAGCCGTGGAGCTGCGGCCGGGCTGCGCGACCGCATCGTCATCGCGCGCCAGGGGCATCGGTTGGTCGAGCGCGAACAGCCGGTCGCGCGCCCAGCCGTTGGATTCGAAGCGCCACAGCGTCGTCTGCCACAGCGCGGCCGAATCTCCGTTGCCGTGCATGAAGACGACGGGCGTGTCGCGACGAGGCCCGGTGCCCGGCGTGGCGCAGGCGCCCAGCGCGAGACTGGCGGGGGCGGTGATCAACAAGGTACGGCGACGGATCATCCCGAAGCTCCTGGCAAGAGGGCCGACCGGCGGCGCGCGCGTGGTCAGGCCGCCGGAAAGAAGAAAGGCCCGCCAGCGTAAGCCGGCGGGCCTGCGGTTTCATGAAGTGCAAGCACCTGCGCTCAGGCGAACACCCCCGCGCTGTCCTCCATGCGCGCCGACACCTCGCCCAGGTGATGCAGCGTGTCGCCGAAGACCATTTCCATCTGCGTGAGCTTGCGGAAGTAGTGGCTGCCCATGTACTCGTCCGTCACGCCGATGCCGCCGTGCAGTTGCACCGACGCCTGGCTCACGAAGCGCATCGACACGCCCAGCTGGTACTTGGCGCGGGCCAGGGCCTGACGACGCTCGGCCGCGGGTGCGCCCAGCTTGAGCGTGGCGTAGTAGCTCATGGAACGGGCCAGTTCCAGCTGCATCTTCATGTCGGCGACGCGGTGGCGCAGGGCCTGGAAGCTGCCGATGGTCACGCCGAACTGCTTGCGGGTGTTGAGGTACTCGACCGTGAGCGCCAGCGTCTTGTCCATCACGCCCACGCCCTCGGCGCAGGTGGCGGCGATGCCGATGTCCACCGCCTCTTCCAGCACCGGCAGGCCATCAGCCGCCACGAGCTGCGCGGCGGCCTGGGTGAACGCCACTTCCGCGGCCCGGCTGCCGTCCTGTGTCGGATAGCCCGAGGCCTTGACGCTGCCATCGGCGCGCGGCACCAGGAAGAGGGCGATGCGCCCGTCCAGTTGCGCCGGCACCAGGTAGGCCGCCGCTTCGTCGCCGGCCGGCACCAGGCTCTTGGTGCCGCTGACGGTGTAGCCGTCGGCAGACTTCGTGGCTTGGGCCTTGCAGAGGTCCAGGCGATAGCGCGCGCCCCGCTCCTGGTAGGCCAGCACGACCAGCTTCTCGCCGCTGGCGATGCCCGGCAGCCATTCGCCGCGCACGCCTTCGTCGGCATGGCGGGCCAGCACGGCGCCGGCGATGAAGGACTGCGCCAGCGGCTCCAGCACGATGCCACGGCCCAACTCTTCCATCACGACCATGGCCTCCACGGGGCCCATGCCCAGGCCGCCGTCGTCTTCGGGGATGTACAGGCCGCCCAGGCCCAGCTCGGACAGCTCGTTCCAGGCGTCGCGAGAGAAGCCGCCGTCCTTCTCGATGCCGCGGCGGCGGTCGAAGTCGTAGGCCTTCTCGACCCAGCGGCCGACGGCGTCGCGCAGTTGCTGCTGGTCTTCAGTGAAATCGAAATCCATGTCTGCCTCCTGTCAGCCCAGCACCGTCTGGGCCACGATGTTGCGTTGCACTTCGTTCGAGCCGCCGTAGATCGTGGTCTTGCGGTAATTGAAGTAGGTGGAGGCCAGCGGCGCCAGCGAGGCGTGACCGCCCGGGAAGTCGCCCTGCCAGCCGGCCGCCATGGCTTCGCGGATCAGCGGCAGCGAGAAGGGGCCGCCCGCCAGCATCATCAGCTCGGAATAGCGCTGCTGGATCTCGCTGCCCTTGATCTTGAGCAGGCCGGCGATGTCCAGCGAGTTCTTGCCCGACTTCTCGGCCGAGAGCACGCGCAGCACCAGCATCTCCAGCGCCACGATGTCCACTTCCAGCTTGGCGATCTCGTCGCGGAAGCGCAGGTCGTTGTATACACCTTCGGCCTTGGCGATTCGCTTGACGCGCTCCAGTTCGCGCTTGGCGCGGTTGACGTCGGCGATGTTGGTGCGCTCGTGGCTGAGCAGGTGCTTGGCATAGGTCCAGCCCTTGTTCTCCTCGCCGATGAGCTGGTCAGCCGGCACTTCGACGTTGTCGAAGAACACGTCGTTGACCTCGTAGCTGCCGTCGAGCAGGCGGATGGGGCGCACGCTCACGCCGGGCGACTTCATGTCCAGCACGATGAAGCTGATGCCGGTCTGCGGCTTGCCCTCGGTGCTGGTGCGCACAAGGTTGAACATCCAGTCGCCATGCTGGCCCAGGGTGGTCCAGGTCTTCTGGCCGTTGATGATGTACTTGTCGCCGCGGCGCTCTGCGCGGGTGCGCAGCGAGGCCAGGTCGGAGCCGGAGCCGGGTTCGCTGTAGCCCTGGCTCCACCACACTTCGCCGCTGGCAATGCCGGGCAGGAAGCGCTCCTGCTGCTCGCGCGAGCCGAAGGCCATGATGACGGGCGCCACCATCACCGGGCCGAAGGGGATCACGCGCGGCGCGCCGGCGCGTGCGGTCTCTTCCTCGAACAGGTGCTTCTGCACGGCCGTCCAGCCGGGGCCGCCGAACTGCTTGGGCCAGCCGTAGCCCAGCCAGCCCTTCTTGCCGAGGATCCTTGCCCAGCGCTGGTGGTCTTCCTTGGAAAGCTCCAGGCCTTCGTTGACCTTGTGGGCGATGTCTTGGGGCAGGTTGTCCGCCACCCAGGCGCGGACCTCTTCGCGGAACGCCTGTTCTTCAGGGGTGAATGCCAGATCCATGGGGGTTGTCTCCAGAGAAGCGGGATTTTTAGCACGCTCGTTCGCAAGGCCGAGTCCGCCGTGCGACACACGGATAATCCCGCGCCAGTATGCAGAGTTCCCTTCTACGCGGCGCCGGGGTTTTCAACCGGGTGCCAGTCTCCGCCGCAGCGTCCAGCCGTCGACGCCGCGCGGCCGCCGATGCCGGCGCGAAAGGTCGCCGATGAGCGGCAACATCGTCATCCTCGTCTCCGGCGGCGGCTCCAACATGGCGGCCATCGCGCGGGCGGCGCAGGCGCGCCGCTGGGCCGAGCGCTTCGGCGTGCGCGTGGCAGCCGTCGTCAGCAACAAGCCCGATGCGGGCGGCCTGGAACTGGGCCGCGAACTGGGCCTGGAGGCCGCCGTCGTCGACCACCGCGGCTTCGACAGCCGCGAGGCCTTCGAAGCCGCGCTGGTCGACACCATCGACCGCTGGCAGCCCGTGCTGGTGGTGCTGGCCGGCTTCATGCGCATCCTCACACCGGGCTTCGTGGCGCGGTACGAAGGCCGGCTGGTCAATATCCATCCATCGCTGCTGCCGGCCTTCCCGGGCCTGCACACGCATCGGCGCGTCATCGAGGCTGGTTGTCGGGTCGCCGGTGCCACGGTGCACCTGGTGACGGCTGAACTCGACCATGGCCCGATCCTGGCCCAGGCCGTGGTGCCGGTGCTGGCCGGCGACGCGCCCGAGGCGCTGGCGGCCCGGGTGCTGAGCCAGGAGCACCGGCTCTATCCCGAGGCCATCGAGGGCTGGCTCGCGGCGCGCTGAGTCTCTGGGCGGAGTGGGCGGCGACAATCGCCCCCCTATGCATCCCCAAGCCCTGTTGGAAGCCTGCGCCGAACTCACCGGCCGCGTGCTCCGATTCGATCATCCGGCCGACGCCATCGTCTCTCGCTATTTCCGTGAGCACCGGTCGCTCGGTCCCCGCGAGCGCGCGACGCTCGCCGAGACCGTCTACACCATCCTGCGCAAGAAGCTGCTGTTCGAGCACCTGGCCCGCTCCGGCAGCGGCGCGCGCGAGCGTCGCCTGGCCATCCTGGGCTTCCATGGCTCGCGCGACTTCCTCAAGACCGTGCTGAGCGACGCCGAAAAGCGCTGGCTGGACGCCTGCGACGCCGTCGCGCCCTCGGAGCTGATGGCCCAGCACCGCCACAACCTGCCCGACTGGCTGGCCCAGCCGCTGCGCGCCCAGCTGGGCGACACCGACTTCATGGCCCTGGCCGACGCGCTGCAGCAGTCGGCGCCGCTGGACCTGCGGGTCAACACCCTGAGCGCCAAGCGCGATGAGGTGCAGCGCGAACTCAAGGCCGCCGGCATCGCCGCGAAGATGACGCCGTTCTCGCCCTGGGGCCTGCGCATCGACGGCAAGCCGGCCGTCAACCGCCTGCCCGCCTTCGAGCGCGGCGCCATCGAGGTGCAGGACGAGGGTTCGCAACTGCTCACGCTGCTGGTCGAGGCGCGTCGCGGCGAAATGGTGGTCGATTTCTGCGCTGGTGCCGGCGGCAAGACCCTGGCGCTGGGAGCGGCCATGCGCAGCACCGGCCGGCTTTATGCCTTCGACACCTCCGCCCACCGGCTGGACGCGCTCAAGCCGCGGCTGGCGCGCAGCGGCCTGTCGAACGTGCATCCGGCTGCCATTGCCCACGAGCGGGACGACCGCATCAAGCGGCTGGCCGGGAAGATCGACCGCGTGCTGGTCGATGCACCCTGCTCGGGTCTGGGTACGTTGCGCCGCAATCCCGACCTCAAATGGCGCCAGTCGCCCGAGGCGGTGCAGGAGTTGGTGGCCAAGCAGACCGCCATCCTTGCCAGCGCCGCGCGGCTCGTGAAGCCGGGCGGGCGCCTCGTCTATGCCACCTGCAGCGTGCTGCCGGAGGAAAACGAGGCCATCGCCGAGGCCTTCGGCGCCGCGCATCCCGATTTCCTGCCGCTGGAGGCCGCGGAGCTGCTGGCCGCCCAGAAGGTGGCGGACGCCGCCTCGCTGTGCGCCGGCGGCGAGGGCGGCACGCGCTACCTGCGGTTGTGGCCTCACCGCCACGCCACCGACGGTTTTTTCGCCGCCGCGTGGAACCGGCGCTAGAGCACGGCGTCCAATCCCTAGGGATTCAACGCCGTTACACGAAAAACGGGGTGGATTTCAAGCCCGGCACACTAAAATTGTCGGACTGTTCTGACAGGACGACCCCGTCCGTCCGTGTGGAGTACCCAACTTGATGATTTTCGATTCCGCCGTTCTGAGCTCGGCCCTCGACTGGCTTGCCCATGGCCTGTGGGATCTGTCCTGGTGGCAGATCGTGCTGTACACGCTCGCCACGACGCACATCACCATCCTCGCGGTGACCATCTTCCTGCACCGCACGCAGGCCCACCGCTCCATGGACCTGGGGCCCATTCCCTCCCATTTCTTCCGCTTTTGGCTGTGGGTCGGCACGGGCATGGTGACCAAGGAATGGGTCGCCATCCACCGCAAGCACCACGCCAAGTGCGAGACCGAGGAGGATCCGCACAGCCCGCAGACCCGCGGCATCGACACCGTGATGTGGCGCGGCGCCGAGCTATACCGCGCCGAGGCGAAGAACAACGAGACCATCACCAAGTTTGGCCACGGTACGCCCGATGACTGGATCGAGCGCAACCTGTACAGCCGCTTCGGCTGGCAGGGCGTTGGCCTCATGCTGATCCTCAACCTGGCGCTCTTCGGTGGCATCGGCGCCACCATCTGGGCCATCCAGATGTTGTGGATTCCCTTTTGGGCGGCCGGCGTCGTCAACGGCCTGGGCCACTACTGGGGTTATCGCAACTTCGAGGCGCAGGACGCCAGCACCAACCTGGTGCCCTGGGGTATCGTGATTGGTGGCGAAGAACTGCACAACAACCACCACACCTATCCCACGGCGGCCAAGTTCTCGGTCAAGAAGTACGAGTTCGACATCGCCTGGGGTTACATCGTGCTGATGCAAAAGCTGGGCTGGGCCAAAGTGAAGAAGGTGCCGCCGAAGCTGCGCATGGGCGAGGTGCGCCCAGTGGCCGACGAGAAGACGCTCGAGGCCGTCATCGCCAACCGCTACGAAGTCATGGCTGGCTACGCCCGCGAGATGCGTCGCACGTGCAAGCAGGAGCTGGCGCAATTGCAGGCCCGTGGCGCCGACCTGTCGGTGCTGAAGGCGGCCCGCCGCTGGCTGCACCGCGACGACGACAAGGTCCCGGCCGCCGCTCGGCCCAAGCTCGCCGAGGCCCGCGCCGCCCATCCTGTGCTGGACAAGATGGTGACCATGCGCGAAGAACTGCGCCAGATGTGGATGAACACGTCCCAGTCGCGCGAACAACTCGCCGCTGATCTGGCGGCTTGGTGCCACCGCGCCGAAGCCAGCGGAATCAAGGCGCTGCAGGAGTTCTCGATCCGGCTGCGCGCGGCGCACGTTTGAGTTGACCACGCTCCTCGGCCGTTTGCCTAGGCATCCGGCGAACTCAAGAAACCGGCCTCGTGCCGGTTTTTTGTTGCCCGGCCGCGTTGCGCGCGCGACTTGCAACAGGGAGGGTTCCCTGCGGCCGGCCGCCGGTGCGCACTATACAGGCAGCGTGCAACCGGTCGGCTCTCATGCGCGCAACAAAAAACCCGCTGGATCGCAGCGGGTTCTTGCAGATCGCGTGAGCCGAATTACTTCAGCTTCACTTCCTTGTATTCGACGTGCTTGCGCGCCTTGGGGTCGAACTTCATGATCAACATCTTTTCAGGCGTCGTCTTCTTGTTCTTGCTGGTGGTGTAGAAGTGGCCGGTGCCCGCGGTGGACTCCAGCTTGATCTTTTCGCGTCCGCCTTTGCTCGTTGCCATGGTGTGCTCCTTTCAGCTCAGGCTTGGCCGCGTGCGCGCATGTCTGCGAGCACGGCGTCGATGCCGTTCTTGTCGATCAGGCGCAGGGCGGCGCTGGAGACGCGCAGACGCACCCAGCGGTTTTCGCTCTCAACCCAGAAACGACGGTATTGCAGGTTCGGCATGAACCGGCGCTTGGTTTTGTTGTTGGCGTGGGAAACGTTGTTCCCGACCATCGGGCCCTTGCCCGTGACTTCACATACGCGTGCCATGAGGACACTCTTTCATGAACAGCCGTCACCAAGCGCTGCGGTCTGCGCGTGACGCACAGACCGTGGGGTGGATCGGCTTGACCTCGCCAGAAAACGGGTGGCGGTGGCCCGGATGCCGCTCGCACGCCGGGGCGCTCAAGCGGCAAAGCCAACGATTATATGAAGGGTGGCGGAGTTTTGTCCACGGCCCGGTGCGCCGGCTCCGCAAACACAAGGCGAACCGCGAGGCGCGGCTGTACTGCAAGGGACTCCGGTTTCAAGCCGTTGAAGCGGTCCCGCCTCTCTGAATGCTCGGTCAGGCGGTACTTTCCTGTTCCAGGAACCGTTGCGCATCAAGCGCAGCCATGCACCCGGTGCCAGCGCTGGTGATGGCCTGCCTGTACACATGGTCCTGGACGTCGCCTGCGGCGAAGACACCCGGCACGCTGGTCATGGTGGCAAAGCCGTTCAGGCCGGAGCGGGTGACGATGTAGTTGTCCTTGAGCTCGATCTGCCCCTGGAACAGATCGGTATTGGGATGGTGGCCGATGGCGATGAAACAGCCCTTGAGGTCGAGTTGCTTTTTGTCCCCGGACTGGACGTTGCGCAGCCGGATGCCGGTGACGCCACTGTCGTCGCCCACCACCTCGTCCAGTTCGCTGTGCAGTTCGAGCACGATCTTGCCTTCCTTGACCTTCTCGTGAACCTTGTCGATGAGGATGGGCTCGGCGCGGAACTTGTCGCGGCGGTGGACCAGCGTGACCTGGCGCGCGATATTCGACAGGTAGAGCGCCTCTTCCACGGCGGTGTTGCCGCCGCCGATCACACAGACGTCCTGCTCGCGGTAGAAGAAGCCGTCGCAGGTGGCGCAGGCGGAGACGCCGCGGCCCATGAACTTCTCTTCCGACGGCAGACCCAGGTACTTGGCCGAGGCGCCGGTGGCGATGATCAGCGCATCGCAGGTGTAGGTGCCGCTGTCGCCCGTCAGCGTGAACGGGCGCTTGCTCAGGTCGACCTTGTTGATGTGGTCGAACACGATCTGCGTGTTGAAGCGTTCGGCATGTTCCAGGAAGCGCTGCATCAGCTCCGGGCCTTGAACGCCGTGCACGTCGGCAGGCCAGTTGTCGACTTCGGTCGTGGTCATCAACTGCCCGCCCTGAGCCAGGCCCGTAACGAGCAAAGGCTTGAGATTGGCACGGGCGGCGTAGATGGCGGCGGTATAGCCGGCGGGGCCGGAGCCCAGAATGAGGACCTGGGTATGCAAGGGAGTGGTCATAAACTGCGAGCCTGAATGGTGAACGGGGGACCGCGTGTACATTGGGTCACCGGTGGGACGTCAGTATCCTGTTCAGGTTCAATGCATGCGGAGCGCTCTTCTTATGTGCGTGATTGTATTTATTGATGCTGCGTCCCTCGAAGGGCGCGGCACAGGGAGGAAATAGATGTCGATGCTTTCGAACCTGGAACTGCTTCGCCGGGTGCCGCTCTTTGCCGCGCTCACGCCTTCTCAGGCGGCGAACATTGCCGATGCGATCGTCAAGCGGCGCTTCAAGCGCGGCGAACTCATCGTGGAACAGGGCAAGAAGACGAATGCCCTTTACATCATCCTGGCCGGCCGGGCCCGGGTGCTCAGTGCGGACAGCCGCGGTCGAGAGGTGATCCTGGCAACTCTTCAGTCCGGCGACTACATCGGCGAGATGAGTCTCATCGACGACGAGCCGCATTCGGCCACGGTGCGTGCCGACGTCCAGACGGACGTGCTCGTCCTCGGCCGCGAGGCATTCTCGCGTTGCCTGCCGGACAGTTCCTCCATGTCCTACAACATCATGCGCGGGCTGGTCCGGCGCCTACGCCATGCGGATCGAAAGATCGAGTCGCTGGCACTGATGGATGTCTACGGCCGCGTGGCGCGTGCGCTGATGGATTTCGTCACCGAGGACGGTGCCGGCAACTTCGTGGTCCGGGAGCGGATCTCGCGCCAGGACCTGGCCAAGATGGTGGGCGCGTCGCGCGAGATGGTCAGCCGCGTCATGAAGGACCTGGAGGAGCGCGGCTTCGTGCAGACGCAGCCCGATGGCTCGATGCTGGTCAAGGACCGCCTGTCCGCGCTGGGCTGAGTCCGCGGTATCCGGACGCGCGGCGCTGCGCCGACGGGCCCGCCCCGAAGCCTGCCTGCGCAGTGTCCGGCCCAAGATGGTTTAGGCTTGCGCATTGCGCGCGGCATGGCCGTGCGTGTCTGCGTCCATGACCTATTCCTTGCACACACTTCACAACACGGCGGCGCCAGAAGTGCCGCCCGTGCGCCAGCGCGCCTTGCGCTTCGCGCATGAAATCTCGCTCGTCGCGGGCTTTGCCCTCATGCTGTTCTGGCTGCTCGCGATGCTCAGCTACACGCCGTCCGATGCGGCGTGGTCCACGTCCGGTACAGGTGGCGTCGTCAAGAACTGGGGCGGCGCGCTGGGGGCATGGCTGGCCGACGCCAGCTACTACCTGGCCGGTTATTCGATTTGGTGGGCATTCGCGGCGTCGGTGCGCGTCTGGCTGTCGTCCCTTGCGCAGTGGCTGCGCGGTGGTCGGCCGCAGGGCGAGCCCGAACTGCCGCGCCTGAACCGCAGCCGGCTCATGTTCTGGCTGGGGTTGGTCCTGCTGCTGGTGGCCAGCGCCATGCTTGAATGGTCGCGGCTCTATCGCCTGGAGTTCCGGCTGCCCGGGCATGGCGGCGGTGTGCTGGGTTACCTCGTGGGGCCGGCCGGTGTGCGCTGGTTGGGGTTCACGGGCTCCGCGTTGGTGGCCATTGCGGCGGGTGTGATCGGCTCCGCCCTCGTCTTCCGTTTCTCCTGGGCCCAGGTGGCCGAGGCGATTGGCGCGCGCCTCTATTCGCTCTTCGAGCGGGGTCGCGAAAAGCGCGAACTCGCGCAGGACCTGGCCATGGGCCGGAAGGCGCGCCGTGAACGTGAAGAGGTGGCGGCCCACGACCGCGATGCGCCGTCACCTTCCGACGACAGGGAGCCTGCATTCGACGACGTGCCGCCGCCCGCGCCGCGCCGACGGGAGAAGGCAGCACCCGTGCAGATCGAACCTGCCGTGGCCGACGTGCCCAAGAGCGAGCGCGTGGTCAAGGAGCGCCAGAAGCCGCTGTTCAAGGAACTGCCCGACAGCAAGCTGCCGCAGGTGGACCTGCTCGACGCCGCCGCCGGCCGCCAGGAGACGGTGTCGCCCGAGACGCTGGAGATGACATCCCGCCTGATCGAGAAGAAGCTCAAGGACTTCGGCGTCGAGGTGCGCGTGGTGCTGGCCTCGCCGGGCCCGGTCATCACGCGTTACGAGATCGAGCCCGCCACCGGCGTGAAGGGCTCGCAGATCGTCAACTTGGCCAAGGACCTGGCGCGCTCGCTGTCGCTGGTGTCCATCCGCGTGATCGAGACGATCCCGGGCAAGAACTACATGGCGCTGGAACTGCCCAATGCCAAGCGGCAGTCGATCCGCCTGTCGGAGATCCTCGGCTCGCAGGTCTACCACGAGGCCAAGTCGATGCTGACCATCGGCCTGGGCAAGGACATCATCGGCAATCCCGTGGTGGCCGACCTGGCCAAGATGCCGCACGTGCTCGTGGCCGGTACCACGGGCTCGGGCAAGTCGGTGGGCATCAACGCGATGATCCTGTCGCTGCTCTACAAGGCCGAAGCGAGCGACGTGCGCGTGCTCATGATCGACCCCAAGATGCTGGAGATGTCGGTCTACGAAGGCATTCCGCACCTGCTGGCGCCGGTGGTCACCGACATGAAGCAGGCGGCCCACGGCCTCAACTGGTGCGTGGCCGAGATGGAGCGACGCTATAAGCTCATGTCCAAGCTGGGCGTGCGCAACCTGGCGGGCTACAACGCCAAGATCGACGAGGCCAAGTCGCGCGAGGAGTTCATCTACAACCCGTTCAGCCTGACGCCGGACGATCCCGAGCCGCTGCGCCGCGAGCCGCACATCGTGGTCGTGATCGACGAACTGGCCGACCTGATGATGGTGGTCGGCAAGAAGATCGAAGAGCTGATCGCCCGCCTGGCGCAGAAGGCCCGGGCCGCCGGCATCCACCTGATCCTGGCCACACAGCGACCCAGCGTCGACGTGATCACCGGCCTGATCAAGGCCAACATTCCTACACGCATCGCCTTCCAGGTCAGCAGCAAGATCGATAGCCGGACCATCCTCGACCAGATGGGGGCCGAAGCGCTGCTGGGCATGGGCGACATGCTTTATATGCCGAGCGGCACCGGCTTGCCCATCCGTGTGCACGGCGCCTTCGTCAGCGACGACGAGGTGCACCGTGTGGTGGCCTACCTCAAGAGCCAGGGCGAGCCCGACTACATCGAGGGCGTGCTCGAAGGCGGAACTGTGGATGGCGAGGACGGTCCGATGGGTGAGGGCGGCGACGCGGGTGGCGAAAAGGATCCGATGTACGACCAGGCGGTCGAGGTCGTCCTCAAGCACCGCAAGGCCAGCATTTCGCTGGTGCAGCGCCACCTCAAGATTGGCTACAACCGCGCGGCGCGGCTGGTCGAGGACATGGAGAACGCGGGCTTGGTCAGTGCGATGAGCGGTGCGGGCCAGCGCGAGATCCTCGTGCCGGCGCGCAGCGAGTGAAAGGAACGGAATGCGGAAGTTGATGGTGGGCTGTGTCTTCGCGGCCATGGCATGTGGCGCGTGGGCCGGTGGTTTGGACAGCCTGGGTGCGTTTCTGAAAAGCGCGCGCTCCGGCAAGGCCGACTTCACACAGACGGTGACCGCCCCCCCGAAGGACGGTCAGCCCATGCGCGCCAAGATGTCCACCGGCACCTTCGAGTTCCAGCGGCCCGGCCAATTCCGCTTCGAATACCGCAAGCCCTTTGCGCAGACCATCGTTGCCGACGGCAAGACGCTGTGGCTCTATGACGCCGACCTCAACCAGGTGACGCAGCGCCCGCAGGCCCAGGCCCTGGGCTCCACGCCAGCGGCGCTGATCGCCTCGGCTGCCGACCTGCGTGCGCTGGAGGCTGACTTCACCCTGGCCGATGCGCCGGCGCGCGACGGCCTGCAATGGGTCAAGGCCACGCCCAAGTCACGCGATGCGCAACTGCAGAGCGTGGAGATCGGCTTTCAGGGCGATGCGCTGGCGGCCCTCGATATCCTGGACGCCTTCGGCCAGCGCTCGGTGCTGCGCTTTTCCAACGTGCAGGTCAATCCTTCGCTGCCCGTCGGCAGCTTCCAGTTCAAGCCGCCCGCGGGTGCCGACGTCGTCCGGCAGTGAGGCCGCGCTGACGGTCGGACAATCGGCGCATGGCCGATCTGTTTGATTCCCCTTCGCCTGCGGCGCCCCTTGCCGAGGCACTGCGCCCTGCCAGCCTCGACGAGGTCATCGGCCAGAGCCACCTGATCGGCCCCGGCCGCCCGCTGAGGCTGGCCTTCGAATCGGGCAAGCCGCATTCCATGATCCTGTGGGGTCCGCCCGGCGTGGGCAAGACCACGTTGGCGCGGCTCACAGCCAAGGCCTTCGGCTACGAGTTCATTGCGCTGTCGGCCGTGTTCTCGGGCGTCAAGGACATCCGCGCCGCCATGGAGCGGGCCGAGCAGCACTTGGCGCTGGGCCGCAAGACCATCCTCTTCGTCGACGAGATCCACCGCTTCAACAAGAGCCAGCAGGACGGCCTGCTGCCCTTCGTCGAATCGGGGCTGGTCACCTTCGTCGGCGCCACCACCGAGAACCCGTCCTTCGAGGTCAACTCCGCGCTGCTGTCGCGGGCCCAGGTCTACACGCTTCAGTCCCTCAGCGAGGACGAACTCCGTCAACTGGTTCGCCGTGCGCAGGAGAAGGTGCTGACCCACCTGGCTTTGAGCGATGCCGCCGTCGACACGCTGGTGGGCTATGCCGACGGCGATGCGCGCCGCATGCTCAACCTGCTGGAGCAGACCGACACCGCGGCGCGTGCCGCCGGGGTGGAGGAAGTGACACCCGAGTTCCTGCAGAGCGCGCTCACGCTCAACGCCCGGCGGTTCGACAAGGGCGGCGACAACTTCTACGACCAGATCTCCGCCCTGCACAAGTCGGTACGCGGCTCACATCCCGATGCGGCGCTGTACTGGCTTACGCGCATGCTCGACGGCGGTGCCGATGCACGCTACCTCTCGCGGCGCATCGTCCGCATGGCCTGGGAGGACATCGGCCTGGCCGACCCGCGCGCGATGCAGGTGGCCAACGATGCCGCCACCACCTTCGAGCGGCTCGGCTCGCCCGAAGGCGACCTGGCCCTGGCCCAGGCCGTCATCTACCTGGCGATCGCGCCCAAGAGCAACGCGGGCTACAACGCCTACAACCAGGCGCGGGCCTTCGTGCGGCAGGACAAGTCGCGCGAAGTGCCCATTCATCTGCGCAACGCGCCCACCAAGCTGATGAAGTCCCTGGGCCACGGCAAGGCCTACCGCTACGCGCACGACGAGCCCGAAGCCTATGCGGCCGGCGAGACCTATTTGCCCGAGGGCATGGCCGAACCCCGTTGGTACCAGCCCGTGCCGCGTGGGCTCGAAACGAAGATCGCCGACAAGCTCGCCCACCTGCGGCAACTGGACGAACAGGCCCGCGAGGGCTGACACCGGCCTGACGCCGGCGCTCCGTCGAGCCACTCCAGGCTTGCGGAAAACCCCCACGCCGCCTGCACCAGATTGGCGCGGGGCCGTGTCTACAATCCCGCCCACTTCAACCCGCCTCCCACCCATGCTGGCGGGTTTTTTGCTACCTGAACCACGGCGCCAATCCGGTGCTCCGGCTTGGCAGAAGGCGTCCTCACCGGGACGCATAACAAAAGGGACCTCTCTTTATGGAAATATTGCTGCAGCAGATCATCAATGGTCTGGTTCTCGGCAGCATGTACGCCCTGATAGCCCTCGGCTACACCATGGTGTACGGCATCATCAACCTCATCAATTTCGCCCACGGCGAGGTCCTCATGGTCGGCGCATTGACCAGCTGGACCATCATCGGCTGGATGCAGTCGGCCATGCCGGGCACCCCCGGCTGGATCATCCTGATCCTGGCCACCCTGATCGCCTGCGTGGTGGCGGCCACCCTCAACTTCACCATCGAGAAGGTCGCCTACCGGCCGCTGCGCAACAGTCCCAAATTGGCCCCGCTGATCACGGCCATCGGCATGTCGATCCTGTTGCAGACGCTGGCCATGATCATCTGGCGCCCCACCAACAAGGCCTACCCGACGCTGCTGCCCAGCGACTCGGTGCACATCGCGGGTGCGGCCATCTCGCCGACGCAGATCATGATCCTGGTGGTCACCGCCATCTCGCTGGCGGTGCTGACCTGGTTGGTCAACTACACGCGCCTGGGCCGCGCCATGCGCGCCACGGCCGAGAACCCGCGGGTGGCCGCGCTCATGGGCATCCGGCCCGACACGGTCATCTCGGCCACCTTCATCATCGGTGCCGTGCTGGCGGCCATCGCGGGTGTCATGTATGCCTCCAACTATGGCATCGCGCAGCACGCCATGGGCTTCATTCCCGGCCTCAAGGCCTTCACCGCGGCCGTGTTTGGCGGCATCGGCAACCTGGCCGGTGCCGTGGTGGGTGGCCTGCTGCTCGGCGTGATCGAAGCCGTGGGCGCGGGCTACCTGTCCGACGTCACCGGCGGCGTGCTGGGCAGCCAGCACAGCGACATCTTCGCCTTCATCATCCTCATCATCACGCTGACCGTGCGGCCGTCCGGCCTGCTCGGCGAACGCGTGGCGGACCGGGCCTGACGGCCAAGGAGGCTCCATGAAGAATTCCAAGAACCTCGTCGTATTCCTCATCGCCGCCGTCGCGCTGCTGGCCTTCCCATTGCTGCTGCAGACGCAGGGCAATGCCTGGGTGCGCATCGTCGACATCGCGCTGCTCTACGTGATGCTGGCCCTGGGCCTGAACATCGTGGTGGGCTACGCCGGCCTGCTGGACCTGGGCTACGTCGCCTTCTTCGCCATCGGCGCGTACCTGTATGCGCTGCTCGGCTCCACGCAGCTGACCGATTCCTTCCCGGCGCTGCAGGCCATGTTCCCGAATGGCTTCCACACCTCGCTGATCCTCGTGATTCCGGCGGCGCTGGTGCTGGCGGGCATCTTCGGCGCACTGCTCGGTGCGCCCACGCTCAAGCTGCGCGGCGATTACCTGGCCATCGTGACGCTGGGCTTCGGCGAAATCATCCGCGTGTTCATGAACACGCTGGACCATCCCTACAACATCACCAACGGTCCCAAGGGCATCAGCAGCATCGATCCGATCAAGATCTTCGGCCTGAACCTGGGCCGGCCGCTGAAGATCGGCGACTACACCATCTCTTCGGTGTCGCTGTACTACTACCTGTTCCTGGTCCTGGTGATCTTCACCGTCATCCTTTCGCACCGCCTGCAGAACTCGCGCGTGGGCCGCGGCTGGATGGCGATCCGCGAGGACGAGATCGCCGCCAAGGCCATGGGCATCAACACCCGCAACATGAAGCTGCTGGCCTTCGGCATGGGTGCCAGCTTCGGCGGCGTCTCGGGCGCCATGTTCGCGGCCTTCCAGGGCTTCGTCTCGCCCGAGTCCTTCAGCCTGATGGAGTCGGTGATGATCGTCTCGATGGTGGTGCTCGGCGGCATCGGCCACCTGCCCGGCGTGATCCTGGGCGCCGTGCTGCTGGCGGCTCTGCCCGAGGTGCTGCGCTATGTGGCCGGTCCGCTGCAGGACATGACCGATGGCCGGCTGGATGCCTCCATCCTGCGCCAGCTCTTCATCGCGCTGGCCATGATCCTGATCATGCTGGTGCGTCCGCGCGGCCTGTGGCCGTCGCCGGAGCATGGCAAGTCGCTCAAGACCACGCCGCGTGCGCCCGATCCGATCGCCGGCTCGGCCCAGGCTGTCACGCCTGGCATCGACACGCCGGCCGAAGAGGTGCCTGGTGGCGCCAGCCGGCCGATGTCCATCAACCCCTGAGCCGACGGAAAGGACTCCTCCCATGGCAGACACCATCCTTCACGTGAAGGGCATCTCCAAGCGCTTCGGCGGGCTGCAGGCCCTGTCGGACGTGGGCATCCGCATCGAGCGCGGCCAGGTCTACGGCCTGATCGGCCCCAACGGCGCGGGCAAGACCACCTTCTTCAACGTCATCACCGGGCTGTACACGCCGGACAGCGGCAGCTTCGAGCTGGCGGGCAAGCCCTATCAGCCCACGGCGGTGCACGAAGTGGCCAAGGCCGGCATCGCGCGCACCTTCCAGAACATCCGTCTCTTCGCCGAGATGACGGCGCTGGAGAACGTGATGGTCGGCCGCCACGTGCGCACGCATTCGGGCGTGTTCGGCGCCATCTTCCGCACCTCGGGCTTCAAGGCCGAGGAGCGGGCCATCGCCGATCGCGCACGCGAGCTGCTCGACTATGTGGGCGTGGGCAAGTACGCCGACTTCAAGGCCCGCACGCTGAGCTACGGCGACCAGCGCCGCCTCGAGATCGCCCGGGCGCTGGCGACCGATCCGCAACTTATTGCCCTGGACGAACCCGCCGCCGGCATGAACGCCACCGAAAAGGTGCAGTTGCGCGAACTGATCGACCGCATCCGCAAGGACAACCGGACGGTGCTCATCATCGAGCACGACGTGAAGCTGATCATGGGCCTGTGCGACCGCGTCACGGTGCTCGACTACGGCAAGCAGATCGCCGAAGGCACGCCGGCCGAGGTGCAGAAGAACGAGAAGGTGATCGAGGCCTACCTCGGCACCGGTGGACACTGAAAGGCCGCGCATGGCACAGACTCTGTTGAAAGTGAGCGGCCTGAAGGTCGCGTACGGCGGCATCCAGGCCGTCAAGGGCGTGGACTTCGAGGTGCGCGAAGGCGAGCTGGTCTCGCTGATCGGCTCCAACGGCGCCGGCAAGACCACCACCATGAAGGCCATCACCGGCACGCTGCCGGCGCTGGCTGGCGAGATCGAGTTCATGGGCAAGTCCATCAAGGGCCGTGGCGCCTGGGACCTGGTCAAGGAAGGTCTGGTGATGGTGCCAGAAGGCCGTGGCGTGTTCACCCGCATGACGATCACCGAGAACCTGCAGATCGGCGCCTACACGCGCAACGACAAGGCAGGCATCGCGCAGGACATCGACCGCGTCTTCACCACGTTCCCACGGCTGAAGGAGCGCGCCACGCAGCTGGCGGGCACCATGTCCGGCGGCGAGCAGCAGATGCTGGCGATGGGCCGTGCGCTGATGGCGCGGCCCAAGGTGCTGCTGCTGGACGAGCCGACCATGGGCCTGTCGCCCATCATGTGCGACAAGATCTTCGAGGTGGTCAAGCAGGTCTACGACCAGGGCGTCACGGTGCTGCTGGTGGAGCAGAACGCCAGTCGCGCGCTGCAGATCGCCGACCGTGGCTATGTGATGGAGTCGGGCCTGATCACCATGGATGGTGACGCCAAGGTGATGCTGAGCGACCCCAAGGTGCGCGCGGCCTACCTGGGCGAGTGACGTGGCAGGCGGCCCTGTGGGCCGCTACAGCCAGGAAAAGAAAACGGGCCGCGCTTTCGCCGGCCCGTTCTGCTTTGGAGGCGCACCGCCGGGGCGGCGGCAGGCGCTCAGTCCACCTTCGCGCCCGTGGCCTTCACCACCTGCTCGTATTTGGCCAGTTCGCTCTTCATGAAGGCACCGAACTGCTCCGGTGTGGTCGGCACCGGCTCGGCAAAGAGGGCGGCGAAGCGGGTCTTGGTCTCGGGCGCGTTCAGCGCGCCGACGAAGGCCTGGTTCAGCCGGTCGATCATGTCGCGCGGCGTGCCGGCCGGCGCCACCAGGCCCCACCAGGTGTCGATGGCAAAGCCCTTGAGCGTGTCCGCCACCGGCGGCACCTCCGGCAGGAAGGGGCTGCGCTGCAGCGTGGTCACGGCCAGGGCCTTGAGCTTGCCGCCCCGGATGTTGGGCGCGGCCGTGGCCAAGTTGTCGAAGTTGAAGTCGACCTGGCCACTAAGCAGCGCCAACTGGGCCGGATTGCCGCCGTTGTAGGGGATGTGCACGGCGAAGATGCCCGCCGCCTTCTTGAACATCTCTCCCGCCAGGTGGCCGGCGCTGCCGTTGCCGCCGCTGCCGTAGTTCAGCTTGGCCGGGTTGGCCTTGGCGTAGGCGATCAGGTCCTTGAGGCTGTTGATCTTCAGGCGCTGTGCCGTCTCGGCATTCATCACCAGCACGTTGGGCACTCGCACCATCTGGGTGATGGGCGCGAAGTCGGTGGCCGCGTTGTAGGGCATGCGGCTGTAGAGCCAGGGATTGACCGCGTTCGTCGCCGTGGCGGCGATGCCGATGGTCAGGCCGTCGGGTTGCGCCTTGGCCACCATGTCGGCGCCGATGTTGCCGCCCGCGCCCGGCTTGTTGTCGATGATGATCGGGCCGCCAAATGCGTCCTTGGCCCGCTCGGCCAGGGCACGTGCGGTCACATCGATGGGACCGCCCGCGGCATAGGGCACCACCAGGCGGATCGGCCGGCTGTCGGCGCGCGCCGCGAAGGGCAGAGCGGCGCTGGCGGCCAGCAGGGAGAGCACGGGGCGTCGGGTGATCAGGCGGGTCATGGTGTCTCTGGTTGTCTTGGGATCGGAAGGCCGCCTGCCGTCGGTCGACGGCAGGCGCGGCATGCGGCGGAGCAGGCGCTCAGGGTGCAGCCTTGTCCGCCTCGGAGGTGAAGGCGTCGGCGAAGAATTCGTCTTCGGGCAATCCGCCCTGGGCCACATAGTCGCGCTGTGCCGACTGCACGACCACCGGCGCGCCGCAGGCATACACCTGGTGGCCGGAGAGGTCGGGCGTGTCCTCGAGCACTGCCTGGTGGACGAAGCCGGTGCGGCCGGTCCAGTTGTCCTCGGGCACGGCATTGCTCACCACCGGCACATAGCGCAGATGAGGCATCTCGGCCAGTTGCTCGCGGATCCAGCCATCCATGTACAGGTCCTGCGGACGGCGACCGCCCCAGTACAGCGTGGCAGGGCGCTCGATGCGCTTGAACTTCATGTGCTCGATCAGCGCCTTGATGGGCGCGAAGCCGGTGCCGGACGCCAGCAGCACGATGGGCTTGGTGCTGTCCTCGCGCAGGAAGAAGCTCCCGTAGGGGCCTTCGACGCGAAGGATCTCCTTCTCTTTCATCGCGCCGAACACATGGTCGGTGAACTTGCCGCCCGGCATGTGGCGGATGTGCAGCTCGATGCCCGTGCCCGGCTCGGCCAGCGTGTGCGGCGCATTGGCCATCGAGTAGCTGCGCCGCGCGCCGTCGCGCAGCAGGAATTCGACGTACTGCCCGGCATGGAACTTCATCGGCTCGCCGGCCGGCAACTGCAGGCGCAACTGCATCACGTCGTGCGACAGGCGCACCAGTGTCTGCACCCGCACGGGCATCTTGCGGATGGGGAAGGCGTCGGCATCGACCACCTGACGCGATTCGAGCACCACGTCGCTGGTGGCATGGGCGCGGCAGGTGAGGATGTAGCCGGCGGCGGCCTCCTCGGCGCTGAGGGCCTTGGACTGGTAGGCCTCCATCGTCACTTCGCCCGAGAGCTTCTTGCACTTGCAGGAGCCGCAGGCGCCGTCCTTGCAGCCATAGGGCAGGCCGATGCCCTGGCGGATGCCGGCGGACAGGATGGATTCGCCGGCCTCGGCGTCGAAGCGGCGGCCACTGGGCTCCACGCTCACGGAGAACACGGTGTCGGACATGGGTGGGTATTCTTCGGGGGTTGTGCCGGCGCTGGCGCCGCGTGGGGCGGGCGCGGCCGGTCAAGACTGCGGAAAGCGTTCGATTTTGCCTTCAAACCGTCTTCCCCTCGGTGCGCTGCCGGCGCGCTTCCGCCGCATGCGGCTGCTCGTCGTCGGCTGCGGCGACGTGGGCCAGCGGGCGCTGCGCCAGCTCGGCGGGCGGATGCGCGTGCTGGCACTGACCTCCTCGCCCGAGCGGGTGCCGGCCCTGCGCGCGGCGGGCGCCGTTCCGCTGGTGGGCGACCTGGACCGGCCTGCCACGCTGCGCCGCCTGGCTGGGCTGGCGCCCCGTGTGCTCCATTTGGCGCCGCCGCCGCGCGAGTCCGGGGCGGGTGACGACCGCGACAGCCGCACCCGCGCGCTGCTGCAGGCGTTGGCCCGAAGCGGCGCGGTGGCCGCGCCGGACGTGCTGGTCTACGGCTCCACCACCGGCGTGTACGGCGATTGCGGCGGTGACTGGATCGACGAGACCCGTCCGGTCGCGCCCGCCACGGCACGCGGCCGGCGTCGCGTCGATGCGGAACGTGCGGTGCGCGAGGCCGGCACGCGCGGCCTGCGCGCCAGCATCCTGCGCATCCCGGGCATCTATGCGCCCGACCGGCCAGCGGGCACGCCGCGCGAGCGCCTGCTGCGCGGCACGCCCGCCCTGCGCGCGGAAGACGACGTCTACACGAACCACATCCATGCCGACGACCTGGCGCGCGCCTGCATTGCCGCGCTCTTCCGGGGCCGGCCGCAGCGCGTCTACCACGCGAGCGACGACACGCAGTTGCGCATGGGCGAGTACTTCGACCTGGCGGCAGACCTCTTCGGCCTGCCCCGGCCGCCGCGGCTGTCGCGTACCGAGGCGGTCGCGCAGCTGTCGCCCATGCAGATGAGCTTCATGAGTGAGTCGCGGCGGCTGCGAAACCGGCGGCTCAAGCAGGAACTGCGGGTGCGGCTGGCCTGGCCCGACGTGGCCCGGGGCCTCCAGGGCAGCGCCTCGTAGCTTTCGCAGGCGGCGCACTGGACAGGGACGCCGCCATGGTTCGCCTGCCGCGGATCGGTCACGCGCGCCGGCTGCCCACCGGCACCAGGCCGCGGCGCTCGATGGGCGTGGAGAACACGATCGAGGTCCGCGTCTCGCCATAGCCGTTGATCGTGCCCAGGAAGCGTTCGAGCTCGGGCAGGCTGGGCGCGACCACGGTCATCAGGTAGGAGTCGGCGCCCGCCACGTGATGGCACTCCAGCACTTCCGCGGCGGTGCGCAGCCGCTCCAGGAAGGCCTTCTTGCCCGGCTGATGGACCGTGATGCCCACCATCGCCTTGACCGGGTAGCCAGCGAGCGCCGGCTCCAGCTCGGCGCCGATGCGTCGCACCACGCCGGACTCCTGCAGGCGCCTGAGCCGTTCCGCCGTGGCGGCGACGGAAAGGCCGGCCTGCTCGGCCAGGCTCTTCAGCGGCGCGCGGCCTTCCTGCTGCAAGGCGCCGAGCAGCAGCCAGGCGGTGTCGTCGAGCGGGTCGGTGGATGTTCTGGCCATCGGTGCATTGGGCCGTAAAAGGAGTGCGAAATCAAACCTGGTGCCGGAAATATCGGCTGGGACTGCCGACGCCGACGTCGGATGATCGTTGTCGACCCGACTCGGAGATTCCCATGGCCGACATCCAGAACTACGGCAGCTTCCTCATCGCCATCCTGATTTTCCAGGCCGTCCCGGGCGCGGGCACCGTCGCCATCCTCGACGCCACTGCGCGCGGCGGGGTGCGTGCCGGCATGGCCTGCGTGGGGGGCACGTTGGCGGGCGACGCGCTGTTCATGGCCGGCGCCGCACTGGGGCTTGCTGCGCTGCTGCAGGCGAGTCCGGCGCTCTTCGGTGCCCTGCAGTGGGTGGGCGCGGGCTATCTGCTGTGGATGGGCTGCGGCATGCTGCGTTCGACCGCTTGCGTGACGGCCACCGCGACCGAGGTGCCACGCAGCCCGCGCGCGTATGCCTGGCGGGCCTTCGCCATCAGCCTGGCCAATCCCAAGGTGATGCTGTTCTTCGTGGCCTTCTTCCCGCTCTTCATCGCGCCGGGCGCCTCGGCGGCCACCCTGCCGCTCATGATGCTGCACGTGACCGTGCTGAGCCTGTTCTGGCAGGGACTGCTGGTGCTGCTGGGTCGCCAGGTGGCGCGGCGGCTCGTCCATCGGCCGGCCGCGCGCCGGCTGGCGGCACGGCTGGCGGGCTTTGTGCTGGTCGGCCTGGGACTGCGGCTGGCCGTCGGGCTGCGATGAACGAGGCCGGGTGCCTTGGTCAGGGCGCCTTGGCCACATGGCCGTAGCAGGCCTTGAGCTTTTCCCAGTCGTAGAAGTGCTGCGTGCCCGCTGCCCGGGCGCCGTCGCAGCCGGCCTTGAAGTCGGTCTCGCGCTCGTTGTAGAGCATCTTCACCAGCAGCGCGCCGGCGCTGTTGCGGTACACGTCCCATTGCATGTTGGCGGCCATGGGCGACACGTATTCGCCGCGCCATGGGTTGTTCGTCCAGCCGTAGGTCTGTGCCACCGGCACCTGCTGCAGCACGTTCTTCAGACCCATGCGCGAGGCGAAGGGAATCATGATCTCGGCATGGGCGAAGCGCAGCTTGGCCGCATGCGACAGGTCACCGCGAGCGATGGCGTCCACCTCGTTGAACAGGTCGTCCACCAGGATCTGGGCCATCTTGTAGGTGGCCTCGCCCTTCTCCGTGATGCCGGGGCCCTTGTCGTAGAAGTCGGAGGTGTCGTTGGCCTCGGCGAAGAACTTGGCCTGCGCCGCCGGCATGTAGGGCGTGAAGTCCACGCCCGCCTCGGCTTTCATGGCAGGTGCAATGACGTAGAGCTCGTAGAGCAGAGCGCCGGCATCGCCCAGTGTCTTGATGGTGGTCTTGCCGTCGCCCGACAGCGTGCTGCTGAACTTGCCGTCGCTGCTGGTGTAGGTGTAGCTCCCAGTGTTGGCGAAGCTGTAGCTGCCGTTGTCGATCTTGTCGACGAAGGCCGCGGTGAACAGGCGCAGCAGCAGCGTGCGGCCTGCCGAACGGGCCGCGTCGCTGGAGAACAGCCCCGCCTGCTTGGCCAGCAGGTCGGCATCCGACGACTTGTACTTCTGGTAGGTCTGGCTGTCCTGATAAGTGACGTAGCGCGGGTCGGCCGTGTTGCTCACCAGGTCTGTGGCCTTGACCAGCTTGTGGAAGTACAGCAGGAAGCGGTCGGTGCCGGCCGGCTGTGCAACCGCATTGCCGTTGTCCGGATAGGGCGCTGGTGCCGGCGGGTAGCTCACCAGGCTGGCGAGTGCGGGTTGTGCGCTCTTGAGGGACTGCACGAAGAAGTTGCCGCTGTCCACGGCCCGGTCGACGCCCGAGGTGACGGTGACGATCTGGCGCGGTGCGCTGCTGGCGGCATCGCCCACCTGCTTCCAGAGTGCGCTTTGCCGTTGCAGCATTCGCTTTGCAAGGAGCGTGTGCTCCTGGATGCCCGCCTGCGTCTCGTTGCCGTAGCCAGGCGTGGAAATGCCGGCCACGCCGTAACCGAGCAGGAAGTTGGCCTTCATGATGGCCAGCACATCCGCGCCCAGCTGCTGGCCCAGCGGCGTCAGCGCGCCGTCGGCCTTCGCCTTGGCCCACATGTTGTAGACGGCCAGGTCGTACTTGAGGCTGGACAGGCCGCGCGAGCCGTGCCGCGCCACCATCTGCACCGCGACCGCACTGAAGCCGGCCGGCGGTGCTTCGTAGGTGGAGACGTCCTGCTGGGGACGGTAGGGTGCCTTTGTCTGGTAGAAGCGATCGGTCAGGGCGGCAGCGGCCAGCGTGGTGCGCAGGTCGGCGTTGGTGTCCGCCTCGGCGAGTGCATGTCCGATCCGGGTCAGCGTGTCGTCCGAGCCGGCCTGGAGTGCCGCCTTGTCCGTGGCATCCGCTTCATGGTTGAAGTCCGTCAGCAGCTTCGCCGCCGGCACGCCGGTGGCCAGGGCCACTTTGGCCACGGCGGCGGCAAAGTCCATTCCGGTTTCCATCTCGGCCACGACCGAGGTGGACAGGGCGGAAACCACACCGGGTGCCTCCTTCGGCGCGCGCAGCACCAGCCGCTGCGCGACAGGTGTGGCAGTACCGGTGCTCGGGTCGTACTCGATGGTGGCGGTGCCGAGCTCCGCGACCACCGCGCCCTGCCCGGCAAGGACAAAGCGGCCATCGTTGTCCGTGATTGCCACGGGCTCGCCCTCGTCGCAGTGCAGGTTGGCATTGGTGTCCACGCACACCTTGGCATTGCGGAAGTAGCTGCCGACCACCACGCCGGAGGTGCTGACGGGGCCGGCGCTCTGTCCGGGCGTGGCTGCGCTGGCTGTGGCGGCCGTGCTGCCGGCTGCATTGAAGGTGACGTTGTCGTGCCCGCCGCCGCACGCGGCAAGCAGGAGGGCCAGGGCCGAGGCCGCGCCAGTGGCCAGGGGAGGAAGACGCATGTTGTCGTGCCTAGTGGCGTCCAGAAAAGGGAAGCCGACCATAGGCAGCGTTGATGACGGCCGCGTGACGCGCCGCACCAGGGCGTCACGCGTTCATGTCTGACGCCCGGGCCTTGCCCGCGGCCCGGCATTCAGGAGGGCGGAACTCGGCCCAGTGTCGACAGTGCCTCTGCGTCCGTGCGGTACTGCGCGAACAATGGCCCCGGGGCGAGCAGACCGGCGCGCTCCAGCACCTGCTGCGCGGGCAGCTTGAGGCCCGAGAGGTGCAGCATCACGCCGCGGCTTTCCAGCAGCCGGCGGATGCTGCCGAAGACTTCCGCGCCGGTCAGGTCCACGCGGTTGATGGGCTGGGCGAACAGGCACACGTGGCGCAGGGCCGGATGACGCGCGAGCGCCTCGGTGATGTGGCGTTCCAGTGTGCTGGCCGAGGCGAAGTCCAGCTCCGCATCCATGCGCAGCGCATACAGGTCGGGTGCCAGCGGCGGCAGGTGCCACAGGTGACGGTCGCGCAGGCTGCCGTCCGCGTGCAGTCCCACCTCGATGATGCGCGGGTGCAGGTGGCGGTACATGTAGTGCGACAGCGCCGCCAGCAGCCCGCCCAGCACGCCCCAGTAGATGGACGGCGCCGTCGCGATGGTCAGCACAAAGGTGCCGAAGGCGATGCCAGCCTCGATGCGCGAGATGCGCCACAGCTGCACGAAGGACCGCGGCTTGAGCAGCCCGATGGTGGCCGTCGCCACAATGGCCGCCAGAACGGCCTGCGGCACGTGGTAGAGCAGCGGCATGGCCCACAGCAGCGCCACCGCCACCACCGCCACGTTGAAGAGCGTGGCCCACTGCGTCTGCGCGCCGGCGTACAGCGTGATGGCCGAGCGCGAGAAGGACGAGCTGGTCGGAAAGCTGCCGGTGAGACCGGAGGCCACCTTGGCCAGGCCCTGGCCGATCAGATCCTGGTTCTCGTTCCAGAGCTTGCCCGCGCGGGCGTTGTCCACCTTGGCGCTGGAGGCCGTCTCCAGAAAGCTCACCAGCGTGATCAGGAAGGCCGGCAGCAGCAGCGTGCCCAGTTCGTGCCAGCCCGGCGCCTGTGGCAGGTAGAAGCCGGGCAGGCCGCCTGGCAACTGGCCGACCACGGCGCCGCCGCCCAGCGCATAGCCCAGCAGTGCACTGATCAAGGCGGTGCCGGCCACCAGCAGCATGGTCGTCGGCATGCGCGGCGACAAGCGCTTGCCGAAGAACAGCAGCGCCATGCTGCCCAGGCCGAAACCGATGGCGATGAAGTCCGGCGGCGGGCCCTGCATCACCTGCAGCGGCGTGCGGCCGGTGTAGCCCAGCAGCGCCGGCAGCTGCGACAGCGTGATCAGCACCGCCGCGCCCTGGGTGAAGCCCATCAGCACCGGGGAATTGACCAGCCGCAGCAGCCAGCCGAAGCGCGCCGCGCCCAGCAGGATCTGCATCGCGCCCGACAGCAGGGTGAGCCACACCGCCAGCGACACCCATTCGGCGCTGCCCGGCACGGCCATGGGCGCCAGCGTCGCGCCCACCAGCAGGCTGGTCAGCGCGGTGGGCCCCACCGACAGCCGCGCCGACGAGCTGAACAGCACCGCGATCAGTGCCGGCAGCAGCGCCGCATAGATGCCCGTGACCAGCGGCATGCCTGCCAGCGCCGCATAGGCCACGCCCTGCGGGATCACCATCAGGGCCACCGTGATGCCCGCCAGCGCCTCGCTGACCAACAGACCGCGCGTGGGGCGGGGCCAGTTCAGGAAGGGCAGCCACTGCTTCAGGACGCGGGCCCGGCCTGTGGGTTGGAAGGCTGGCGAGGGGGAGTCGGGGAGGTCGGGATCGGCAGGTGCAGTCATGAAGCGGGCACCGTGCTCAGGCGACGGTGGCGCGCGATTGTCCGCCCACTGGCCTGCAGATCGGCGTCATCCGGGTGTCGGCCGCTGCCTGCGCAGCGCGGCTGCTCAGGGCGCCGTGCAGCTGTCGTCGAGTCCGGCCACGCCGGCCAGCTTGCGCCAGCTGGAGCGCTGCTCCAGGCAGCTCTTCTGCCGGGCCTGCGCCGCCTGGGCCTGTGCCTGCTGGGCGGCCTGTGCGCGCTGCGCCTGCAACTGCGCCACGCGCTCCTTGATGCGGGGCATGGCGGCCAGGGCCGCCTTCTCGCCTTCGAGGATGGCATTGGCCCGCTGGGTGAAGTCGGCGGCGCCGATGTCCAGCACGGCCGGCCGGATGGTCACGTCCGCCCTGGCCAGCTCGGCATGGCCCAGCTTTTGGCCCATGATGGCGATCGACTGGCCCACGGTGCCCAGCAGGTCGCCCGGCGCACGCCCACGGGCCTTGCTGGAGATGTCGACGGCGATGACGACGTCCGCGCCGAGTTGCCGGGCCGCATCCACGGGCACGGGGCTGACCACGCCGCCGTCGACATAGTGGTACTTGCCGATGGCCACCGGCTGGAACACGCCCGGAACGCTGCTGGAAGCCCGCACCGCCTGGCCGGTGTTGCCGCGGGCGAAGACGGTGCGCTCGCCGTCCTCCAGCCGCGTGGCCACGGCCACGAAGGGCTTGGCCAACTGCTCCAAGGGCTTGTTGTGAACCTGGGCGTTGACGTAGTCCTCCAGCTTCTGGCCCAGCACCAGGCCGCCGGACGAGAACTGCAGGTCGCGGATGCTGGCTTCGTCGAGTGCGACGGCCTTCTGCTGCAGCTCGAAGGCGTTCATGCCGCTGGCATACAGCGCGCCGACCACGCTGCCGGCGCTGGTGCCGGCCACCACGGCGGGTGCGAGGCCGTTGGCCTCCAGCATCTTGATCACGCCGATATGCGCAAAGCCTTTGGCGGCTCCGCCGCCGAGGGCGATGCCGATGCGGATGGGGGCGGGGGCGCCACTGCCGGTGGGTGCGGGAGAGGCCGTGGCACTGGGCGCGGCGCTGGCCGCGGCTGCGGGCGTGCGGGGCGCGCTGCCGCAACCGGCGAGGGCCGCGAGGCCGAGGGCGGCGATGGGCCACCACCCGCGGATGCTGGCGCGGCGGGGAAGGGAAGAATGTCCTGCTGTCATCGGAGAGGACGGAGTGTGACAGCGGCGAAAAGTGCCCGGAACGCGCTGTAACGGGCCTGGATCGGCCGCGGCACTCCTTCTGGCGCCCTCTCCCGCGCGGGGGAGAGGAACTCATGCATCAGCCCGCGATGTGTCGCGCCACGGCCTCGCCCAGTTCCGTCGTGCTGGCCTGCCCGCCCAGGTCGGGGGTGCGCGGGCCTTCGCGCAAAACCGCCTCGATGGCCGCCAGGATGGCGTCGTGGGCCTGCCGGCAGGCGCCTTCGCCGCGGCCCAGGAAGTCCAGCATCATCGCGCCCGACCAGATCATGGCGATCGGGTTGGCGATGTTCTTGCCATAGATGTCCGGCGCCGAGCCGTGCACCGGCTCGAACAGCGAGGGGAAGGTGCGGTCCGGGTTCAGGTTGCCCGAGGGCGCCAGGCCGATGGTGCCGGTGGTGGCCGGGCCAAGGTCCGACAGGATGTCGCCGAACAGGTTGGTGGCCGCCACCACATCGAAGCGGCCCGGCTGCAGCACGAAGCGCGCGGACAGGATGTCGATGTGCTGCTTGTCCAGCGCCACCTCCGGATAGGCCTTCTTCACCTCGTCGGCCTGCTTGTCCCACCAGGGCATGCTGATGGCGATGCCGTTGCTCTTGGTGGCCAGGGTGACGTGCTTGCGGGGCCGCGACTGCGCCAATTCGAAGGCGAACTTGAGCAGCCGCTGCGCGCCGACGCGGGAGTAGACCGACTCCTGGATCACCATCTCGCGCTCCGTGCCCTCGTACATCACGCCGCCCAGCGAGGTGTATTCGCCTTCGGTGTTCTCGCGCACCACGAAGTAATCGATGTCGCCCGGCTTGCGGCCGGCCAGCGGGCAGGGCACGCCCTCGAACAGGCGCACCGGGCGCAGGTTCACGTACTGGTCGAACTCGCGGCGGAACTTCAGCAGCGAACCCCACAGCGACACATGGTCCGGCACGGTGGCCGGCCAGCCCACGGCGCCGAAGAACAGGGCGTCCATGCCTTGCAACTGGGCCTTCCAGTCGTCCGGCATCATCTTTCCGTGCGCGGCGTAGTAGTCGCAGCTGGCCCATTCGAAGTGGCTGTACTCGATGGCGATGCCGAAGCGCTGTGCGGCAGCGTCCAGGGCGCGCAGGCCCTCGGGCATGACTTCCTTGCCGATGCCATCGCCGGGCAGGACGGCGATGCGGAAGGGACGGGTTGGGGTGCCTGCGGCCATGGTGGGTCTCCAGATGCGGGAAGGGAAGGAATGGCATGCATTCTCGTTGCGCACGCTATTCATACAATCCTGCATCCGTG
The DNA here is from genome assembly GCF_040544975.1 of Pseudacidovorax sp. 1753. NCBI lineage: Bacteria > Pseudomonadati > Pseudomonadota > Betaproteobacteria > Burkholderiales > Comamonadaceae > Pseudacidovorax > Pseudacidovorax sp. 1753. The sequence continues at coordinate 35,960 of NZ_JBEPKY010000030.1, forward strand.
AAGACATTGGCCACGAATCGTGAGCAATATCCCCGCCAATGAAGACCTGCGCGTCTTCCTCATCGTGGCCCGCCAGTCCAGCTTTGCAGCGGCGGCCGAGCAACTGGGCGTCTCGACCGCCTATGTCAGCAAGCGCATCCGGGTGCTGGAAGAGACGCTGGGCGTGCGCCTGCTGCACCGCACGACGCGCCGCGTGAGCGTGACCGACCAGGGCGAGCGCGTCTTCCATTGGGCGCAGCGCGTGCTCGACGACGTGGAGCAGCTGATGCAGGAGGTGGCCGTCACCCGTGGCGAGCCGCGGGGCCTGCTGCGCATCAGCAGCAGCTTCGGTTTCGGTCGTCGGGTGGTGGCGCCGATGCTGTCGGCCATGGCGCGCCGGCATCCGGGCCTGCAGGTGCGGCTGGAGGTGCTGGACCGGCTGGTGGACGTGGCCGCCGAAGGCTACGACGTGGATGTGCGCGTGGGGGACGAGATTGCGCCGCACCTCATCGCCCGCCGGCTGGCGTCCAACCACCGCGTGCTGTGCGCCGCGCCCGCCTACCTGGCCCGTCGCGAGCCGCCGCGCACCCTGCAGGACCTGGCCAGCCACGACTGCCTGGTGATCAAGGAGCGCGACCATCCCTTCGGCGTCTGGCGGCTGCGCGCCGGCGCGCAGGAGGAGGCGGTGAAGGTGACCGGCCCGCTGTCGTCCAATCATGGCGAGGTGGCGGTGCAGTGGGCGGTGGACGGCCACGGCGTGGTGCTGCGCTCGCTGTGGGATGTGGCACCGCTGCTGGCCGACGGTCAACTGGTGCAGCTGCTGCCCGAATGGCGGCAGGAGGCCAACGTCTGGGCCGTCTACCCCGAGCGCCTCGCCAGCTCAGCCAAGGTGCGGGTCTGCGTCGAGTACCTGATCGAGGCTTTCGCTGAGGTCAGCGCCGCCGATGCTGGAAGGCCGTCGGCGACTTCCCCGTCGCCTGCTTGAACATGGCGCAGAAGGCGCTGTCTGTGGCATAGCCGCAGGCGTCGGCCACCTGGCTCACGGCCATGCCGCGGGCCAGCAGCGGCAGCGCATGGGCCAGCACCGCCTGCTGGCGCCAGGCCTGCCAGCTCATGCCCAGCTGGTCGCGGAACAGGCGCGCGACGGTGCGCTCGCTGGCGCCGATGCCGCGGGCGCGCTCGGCCAGCGTGGCGCGGTCGTCGGGCGCGCGCAGCACCGCCTCGCACAGCTGGCGCAGGCGCTTGTCCTGCGGCAGCGGCACGTCGATGCGGATCTGCTGGGCGCGCTCCAGCTCGTCCACCAGCAGCGGGGCGATCCAGCGCTCGCGCTGCGGCGAGGCGGGGTCGGCGGGCGGCAGGCCGTCCGGCGTGGTGTCCAGCGCCAGCATCAGGGCGCGCAGCAGCGGGCTGATCTCCAGCACCTCGCAGCGCGCCCAGTCCGGGCCCAGCCAGCGGTGCAGGTAGACGGTGCGCAGCTCGGCATCTTCCACCAGCGTGATGCTGTGCGGCACATCGGCCGGCACCCAGAGCGCGCGCGAGGGCGGGATGATGTAGCTGCCATCCCGCGTCGAGAGCCGGATCACGCCGCGGGTGGAGAAGGTGAGCTGCGGCCAGGGATGGGTGTGGGGCTCGACCTGGGTGTCGGCCGAGAGGAAATGCTCCTTGGCCCGCAATGGCCGCACGGCGTCGGGTGCGTAGAGGTGCGGCGTGAGCGGGCCCACGCTGTGGGCGAGGGCGGCCGGGGCCGTCGCGGAGAGCACATGGCGCGTGCCGGACGAGCGCCGTTTCCGGGCGGGGAAGGCCGCGGCCGGGGCCGCTTCGGCAGGCGTTGCAAGATCTGGCATGTTCTCGACAGAGGTTGGCAGGGTGTCGGCATTCTGCCGTTTTCCGCCGCCTACCATGGCGGGGCGCTGCGGGGCCCGGGTCGGGTGACGCAGCCGCTTCCTCCAACGACAAGAAACCCGCCTGCCGCGTCCCCGGGACGCGCGGCCCGCTGCCATGACCACTGCTTCCTCGTCGCCCTCCGGCGGCTCAACGTCCCTGCGCTCCGATGCCACCCTCATCGGCTTGGTGGGCCTGGCGCATGCCATCAGCCATTTCAGCCAGTTGATCCTGCCGCCGCTCTTCCCCTGGCTGAAGGACGCCTTCGGCGTCAGCTACACCGAGCTGGGTGCGGTGCTGACCGTGTTCTTCGTCACCTCCTGTGCGGTACAGGCGGGCTCGGGCTTCATCGTCGACAAGCTGGGGCCGCGGCCGGTGCTCTTCGTGGGGCTCGGCTGCCTGGGGCTGGCGGCCTTCGGGTACGCCATGGCGCCCAACTACTGGGGCCTGGTCGGGAGCGCCATCGTGGCGGGCGTGGGCAATGGCGTCTTCCACCCGGTCGACTACACCCTGTTCAACCGCAAGGTGGCGCCCACCCGCCTGGGCCATGCCTACAGCGTGCACGGCATCACCGGCAGCCTGGGCTGGGCGCTGGCGCCGGCTTTCGTGGTGCCGCTGGCCATTGCCTTCTCCTGGCGCGTGGCGCTGGCCAGCGCCGGTGCCCTGGCCCTGACAGTGCTGGTGGTGCTGTGGTTCGGCCGCGCCGCGCTGGCGCTGGACGTCAAGGCGGTGCAGAAGGCCACGGGCCAGGGCCCGGGTACCGAGGGCGCCTTCGCCTTCCTGCGCATCCCGGCGGTCTGGATGTGCTTCGGCTTCTTCTTCTTCTACGCCATGGTCATCAGCGTGGTGCAGACCTTCGCGCCGCAGGCCGCGGGCCGGCTGCACGAGGTGCCGGTGGCGCTGGTGGCCATCTGCGTGACGGTGTACATGGTGGCCAGCTCGGTGGGCATGGTGCTGGGCGGCTTTCTGGCCTCGGACCCGACGCGCTGCGAGCGCATCGTGGGGGCGGGCTTCGGTATCGCCGCCGTGCTGGCGCTGGTGCTGGGCCTGGCGAGCTTTCCGCCCGCGGTGGTGCCGGTGCTGTTCGGCGCCATGGGCTTCGCCTCGGGCATCGCCGGCCCCTCGCGCGACCTGATCGTCAAGCGTTCGACGCCGGCCAATGCCAGCGGGCGGGTCTACGGCGTGGTGTACGCGGGCCTGGACATCGGCCAGGCGGTGGCGCCGCTGATCTTCGGCCGCCTGATGGACGCCGGCCAGTACACCAGCGTGATCCTGGGCCTGGCGCTGGTGCAGGCCGTGCTGATCGCCAGTGCCTTCAACGTGCGCCGGGCGCGGCGCGAGCTGCTGACGCCGGCTTCGGCCTGAATTTCCCGCGCCACGGGCAGGCACTGCAGGCCGCAGGAACACGGCGAGGACTTCCAGGCCGCCGCCGACCGATCCGCCGTGCCGTCGCTGTCGCGCTTTCGCCCGACACCGGGCGACGGCACTCAGAGGATCTCCAGCACCACCTCCTTGGGCCGGCACAGCCGCGTGCCCTTCGGCGTGACCACCAGCGGGCGGTTGATGAGCACCGGGTGGGCCAGCATCGCATCCAGCAACGCCTCGTCGCTGCGGGCGGGATCGAGCAGGCCGAGTTCGGCGGCCAGCGCCTCCTTCTCGCGCAGCACGCCCCGTACGCCGAGGCCGCTGTCCGCACACAGGCGCCGCAGCGTGTCGCGGTCGGGCGGTGTCTTCAGGTAGTGGATGACCGTGGGCTCGATGCCCCGCTCGCGCAGCATCGCCAGCGTGTTGCGCGAGGTGCCGCAGGCGGGGTTGTGATAGATCGTGGCGTCGTTGCTTGGCATCCGGGAATTATTCCCACCATACTGGCCGGATGCGCTGCCGACCTCTCCTGCTTCTGCTGCTTGGGCCCGCGGCGATGGCCGCGGTGCCCACGGTCGTGGCGCAGCCGCGGGGCGATGGAGCCGCCGTGGCATCGATGGTGGCGGCCGAGCGGCTCGCCCAGGCCATCGTCCGGATGGCCGCGCTGCGCAGCGACGACCATCTGCTCGACCTGGGCACGGCAGAAGGCCGCGTGGTCGTGGCCGCGGCGCTGGCCGGTGCGCGCGCCACCGGCGTCGAGACCGAACCCGAGCTGCTCGACCGCGCCCGCCAGCGCGCGGCACAGGCGGGCGTGGCGGACCGGGTCGTGTTCCGCGAGGAAGACCTCCTGCGCACGCGCCTCACCGGCGCCAGCGTCATCGTGATGCACCTCCCGCCCGAATCGCAGCAGCAGTTGCGTCCGGCGCTGCTGCGTCTGGCGCCGGGCACGCGGGTGATCTCCGACACGGACGGGTTGTCCGGCTGGCCGGCCGAGCAGACGCAGACCGTGGAACTGCCCGACCGCAGTCCCGGCCGTCTACGGACGCAGCGCATCTCTCTCTGGCGCGTGCCGGCACCGGTCGAAGGCGCATGGTGCGCGCCGGGCGGCTTCCAGCTCAGCTTTCGTCAGTCGATGCTGGCGTACCAGGCCACCTTCGCGCGCGGCGCCGGGACGCCCGTGCAGTGGCGCGGCCGCATCGACGGCGCGAGCCTGCCGCCGCCGGTCGGTGGCCAACTGCGGCCTTGGCTGATCTGGAGCGACGGCCAGTTGCTGGTGCGGCGCGGCATTCCAGGACTGCCGGACGGCATCCGCCTCGCGCGGCGGCCCGCTGCCGGCTGCCCGTCCTGAGCCCGCCTGTCCCGCTGGGGTACGCATGCTTGCAAGTGGTGAGCCGGTGCGCGCACCAGCCCGGACAATGCCGCCATGAGTCCCCGCTACTGGTTGATGAAGTCGGAGCCCGACGAATGCTCCATCGATGACGCCCTGACCGCGCCTTTGCAGACCGTACCCTGGACGGGCGTGCGCAACTACCAGGCGCGCAACTTCATGCGCGATGCGATGCAGGTTGGCGATGGCGTGCTCTTCTACCACTCCAGCTGCCCGCAGCCGGGTGTGGCCGGCATCGCCCGCGTGGCCTCGGGCGTGCGGCCCGACCCGACGCAGTTCGATGCGGCCTCGCCGTACCACGACGCTGCCTCCAAGCCCGATGCGCCGCGCTGGCTGCTGCTGGACGTGCAGGCGGTGCGCAAGACGCGGCTGCTCGGCCTGCCCGAACTGCGCGCCGAGCCGGCACTTGCCGACATGCTGCTGCTGCGCAAGGGCAACCGGCTGTCGATCACGCCGGTCACGCCGGCCGAGTGGGCGGCCGTGCTGGCGCTGGCGGATCGCTGAGCCGACGCAAGGCTCGGGCGGCCCGCCGCCAGGCCGCCCCGCGACTGCGCGCCCTCAGGCGGCCAGCAGCGCGTCCAGCCGCGAAAGTCCGGCGATGGTCTTCACGCAGGCCTCGGCGGCTTCGGTGCCCTTGACCGCGAAGTGGCGGTGGAAGTACTTGCGGTGCTCGATGTGCTCGTGGAAGTGGTGCGGCGTGAGCACGGCCGAGATCATCGGCACCTCGGTCTCCAGTTGCACCTGCATCAGCGACTCGACCACGGTGCTGGCCACGAACTCGTGGCGGTAGATGCCGCCGTCGACCACCAGCGCGCAGCACACCACCGCGGCATAGCGGCCGCTTCGAGCCAGGCGTTTGGCATGCAGGGGAATCTCGAAGGCGCCGGGGACGTCGAAGATGTCGATCTGCGAGGCGGGCACGCCCAGGCGTTCCATCTCGGCGAGGAAGGCGTCGCGCGCCTGGTGGACGATGTCTGCATGCCACTGGGCCTCGACCAGCGCGATGCGCCGGTCGCCCAGGGCGGGCAGGATCTGGAGGGGAAGGTCGTTGAGCTGACTCATGGTGTTACCTTTGAACAAAGGGTGGGCCTGAATCAGGGCATCGAGAACACGCACGAAAAGCCGCGCCCGACCCGCAGACCGCGCACGGCATGGCGCCGCACGCGGCCAGGGGCCTGGCCGCATCTCGCGCTCTCTTTCATCCGGACTGTGACCGTCGGCTTCGGAATCGCACCGAAATCTGCTGACCCCGCCACTACGGCCCGTCAAGGCTGCAGCGGCGGGCGCTCGCGGGCTCGTGCGGAAGTCGCCTTCCACCATGACCGCCGGTAGGGAATTTCACCCTGCCCTGAGAACGCTTGGCGGCCACCCGAGGGTGGCCGCGGGCGGATTCTAGGAGCGGGTCAAAGCCCTTGCTGTCGCCTTCATTCCGCCTGCGCCTCCAGCGTGCGCACCGGCTGGCGGTTGCGCTCGCTGCGGATCACCTGCAGGCCCGAGCCCACCAGCAGCGCGATGCCGGCCCAGGCCCAGGCATTGGGCACGTCGCCCCAGACAGCGTAGCCCAGGCCCACGGCGAAGAGCAGGGCCGAATAGCGGAAGGGCGCGGTGAGCGACACCTCGCCCTGGCGCATGCACTGGATCAGCAGGAAGTAGGCGGTGGCCAGAAAGGCGGAAGACAGCGCCAGCAGCCCGAGCTGCCCGGCCGTGGCCGGCTGCCAGCCCTCGGCCACCGACAGCGCGCCCGACAGCAGGGTGACGGCCAATGCGGTGGAGAGCGTGACCACGATGGAGGGAATGGCCGGATCCAGCCCGCGGGTGAGCAGGTCACGCGTGGCATGGAACAGCGTCGCCGCCAGGCACAGCAGCGCCCAGGCGTTGAAGCCGTCGCCGCGCGGCTGCACCACCAGCAGCACGCCGACGAACCCGATTCCCACGGCCCACCAGCGCGCCGCGCCCGGCCGCTCGCGCAGGAAGATGGCGGCGAACACCGTCATGAAGAGCGGTGCCGCGAGGTTGATGGCGGTGGCGTTGCCCAGCGGCAGCCTGAACAGCGAGAGCAGGTACATCACCGTCGCGCAGGCATCCACGCCGGCGCGCAGCAGCACGCGCGGATGGCGAAGGGCGCCCAGGCGCCGGTGCTCGCCGAGCACGACGGCCACGGCCAGCACCAGCAGCGTGGCCATCAGCCCGCGCAGGAAGATGAGCTGCCCGGCCGGCAGCCCCTGGCTGACGAACTTGCTGAGGGCGTCGTTGACGACGAAGCACGCCATGGCACCGAGCATGCAGCCGATGGCGCGTCGGCCGCGGCGGGTCGGATCGGGGGAGGGGAGGGAAGGCACGGAGGGCGAGGGTAACGCGGCCTCAATCCGTTCACCCTGGGCGCGTCGAAGGGCCGAACGGCGCGCGCCCCTCACACCACGCTGCGATGCCGCTCGATGCAGATGCGCAGCGTCTCTTCCCCGTCGCGCTGCCACCAGTCCTGCGTGGAGAAGATCTCCACCTCGCAGTGCCCCGCGTAGCCTGCCGCCTCGACCCAGCCGCGCAGCTGCTGCAGCTCGATCACCCCGTCGCCCATCATCCCGCGGTCGTTGAGCAGGTCGCGCGTGGGCGTGAGCCAGTCGCACACGTGGTAGGCCAGCAGGCGGTCCCGGCCAGCGCGTGCGGTCTGCGCTTCGAGCTTCGGATCCCACCAGCAGTGGTAGGCATCCAGCGCCACACCCAGCATGCCGGTGCGGCCCGGGTCCAGTTCATCGCAAAGATCCAGCGCCTGCTCCAGCGTGTTGACGCAGGCCCGTTCCGCGGCCTGCATCGGGTGCAGCGGCTCGATGGCCAGCGGCATGCCGACGCTGCGCGCGTACTCCAGCGAGGCCGCGATGCCATCGCGCACCTCGCCGCGGGCGCGGGCCATGTTCTTGTGGATCGGCTTGCCTTCCAGGGCGCCGGGCAGCGCGCCGACCACCAGCACCAGGCAGGGCGCATCCAGCGCCTTGGCCTCGTCGATGGCGCGGCGGTTGTCGTCCAGCGCGGCGCGCAGGCCGGCGGCGTCGGCCGCGGGATAGAAGCCGCCGCGGCAGTAGCCCGACAGCTCCATGTCCAGCGCCCGAAGCTGTCTGCCCACGGCCTCCAGGCCGGCCGCGGCCACCTGGTCGCGCCAGGGGCTGATGGCGCGGATGCCCTGCTCGGCGCACTGGTCGATGATGCGCGCCAGCGGCACCTCGGCGCCGCGCTGGCGGCGGAGGGTGGCGGTGTTGATCGACAGCCAGCGGCTGTCCTGCGACAGGTCGCGCATCAGCCCTCCACCCCGTGCGTGGCCAGCAGTGCCTTCATGCGCCGCACCGCCAGTTCCGGATCGGCCAGCAGGTGCGCCGCGTCGGCCAGGCGGAACAGCTCGGCCAGGTGCGGCAGCGAGCGCGTGCTCTGCTGCCCGCCCACCATGGTGAAGTGCGACTGGTGGCCGTTGAGCCAGGCCATGAAGACCACGCCCGTCTTGTAGAAGCGCGTGGGCGCCCGGAAGATGTGGCGCGACAGCGGCACCGTCGGCGCCAGGATCTCGTGGAAGCGCGCCGTGTCGCCCTGTGCCAGTGCGGCCAGCGCCGCGCTCGCTGCCGGCGCGATGGCGTCGAAGATGCCCAGCAGCGCATCGCTCTTGCCGTGTGTGGGTTCGGTGCCGGCGCCGTCGCCGGCGATCAGCTCGGCATAGTTGAAGTCGTCGCCGGTGTACATGCGCACGCCGGCGGGAAGCCGGCGGCGCATGGCGATCTCCTTGTCCTTGTCGAGCAGCGAGATCTTGATGCCATCGACCTTGTGCGGATGCGCGGCAATGATGCCCAGGGCCGTGTCCATGGCGGCATCCACATCGGTGGTGCCCCAGTAGCCGGCCAGCGCAGGGTCGAACATGTCGCCCAGCCAGTGCAGCACCACCGGCTGCTTCGCCTGGCTCAGCACCCGGTCGTACACGCGCTCATAGTCGGCGGGGCTCTTCGCCACGCGGGCCAGCGCGCGGCTGGCCATCACGATCAGCTTGCCGCCCAGGGCTTCGATGGCGGCCATCTGCGTCTCGTAGCCCCGGATCACGTCGTCCACGCTGCGCACCTCGGCCAGATCCAGGTGGTCGGTGCCGCAGCCGGAGGCGAGGAAGGCGCCCGGCACGTCGCGCGCGGCGTCGATGGAGCGGCCGATGAGTTCCAGCGACGTGGGCCAGTCCAGGCCCATGCCACGCTGGGCCGTGTCCATGGCCTCGGCCACGCCCAGGCCCAGCGACCACAGGTGGCGGCGGTAGGCCAGGGTGGCGTCCCAGTCGACGGCGCATTGCAGCCACGGGTCGATGGCCGCGAGCGGGTCGGCCACGACGTGCGCGGCCGAGTAGGCGATGCGGTTGAAGCGTGCGCCCGGCTGCGGCTGCACGGGCGCGGCGCCGCTGAGCGTGTAGGGGGCCAGGCGGCCGTCGGCGTCGGGCAGGCGAAGGGTCAGGGCCATGGCGTGTACCTCGGTTCGGCGACCATCAGACCTTGAGCGGCGGCACGTCGATCCAGCGCCGCTCCTTCCAGGAGTCGAGCGCGGCCTCCACCAGCTGCACGCCCTTGGCGCCTTCGGGCAGGGTCCACTTGTAGGGCGCGTCTTCCACCACGTGGCGGATGAAGTGTTCCCACTGGATCTTGAAGCCGTTGTCGTAGGTCTCGACGTCCGGGATCTCCTGCCACTGGTCGAAGAAGTTCATCGTCTGCTTGATGTCCGGGTTCCACACTGGCCGCGGCGTGGCCACGCGCGACTGGGCACGGCAGCTCTGCAGGCCGGCGACGGCCGAGCCCTCGGTGCCGTCGACGTGGAAGGTCACCAGGTCGTCGCGGCGCACGCGCGTGACCCAGCTCATGTTGATCTGCGCGATCACTGGCTCGCCGTTGTGGCCGGTGAGTTGGCAGGTGGCGTAGGCCGCGTCGTCGGCGGTGGCCTCGTACGGCTGGCCGGCCTCGTCCCAGCGCCTGGGGATGTGCGTGGTGCCCAGGCAGCTGACCGACTTCACCTCGCCGAAGAGGTTGTCGAGCACGTAGCGCCAGTGGCACATCATGTCCAGGATCATTCCGCCGCCGTCTTCCTTGCGGTAGTTCCAGCTGGGGCGCTGGATGGGCTGCAGGTCGCCTTCGAACACCCAGTAGCCGAACTCCAGCCGCACCGACAGCATGCGGCCGAAGAAGCCGGCGCGGCGCAGCATGTCCAGCTTGCGCAGGCCGGGCAGGAAGAGCTTGTCCTGCACGGCGCCGTGCTTGATGCCTTTGGTGCGACCGGCCTCGTCGGCCAGGCGCGCGATCTCCACCGCCTCGTTGAGGTTGGTGGCGATGGGCTTCTCGCAGTACACGTGCTTGCCGGCGCGGATGGCCTTGGCCAGCAGCTGGGGGCGCATCTGCGTGGTGCCTGCGTCGAAGAAGACGGTGTCGTCCGCGTTGGCGAGCGCGGCATCCAGGTCGGTGCCCCAGCGCTCGATGCCATGGGCGCGGGCCAGCGCCGCGATCTTGTCGGCATTGCGGCCGATGAGGATGGGGTCTGGCATCACGCGGTCGCCGTTGGCGAGTTGGACACCGCCCTGCGCGCGGATGGCGCAGATGGAGCGGATCAGGTGCTGGTTCATGCCCATGCGTCCGGTGACGCCGTGCATGATCAGTCCGAGTCGTTGTGTGGCCATGGAAGGCTCCTCTCTAGAAATGGCAAGGGAAAGGGGCGGCTCAGACCATCGACGGCGCGTGGTCGAGCGGTGCGAGATGGTCGAAGTCGGGCAGGGCGCCGGTGGCAAAGCCAGGCTGGGCGAACAGCGAGTCCAGCGCGATGGCGCCCTCGCGGATCGCCAGCCGGGGCCGGCCGGCGCTGCACTCGTACAGATCGGGGTGGGCCTTGGCAAAGGCCTGGGCTTCGGCATCCGGTGCGGTACCGAAGCCATCCACGTAGTGGTGGCCGTTGCGCTCCGCATGCGTGAGGCCGAGCAGGGCGGCCCAGGCCAGGTCCTGCTGGACCGACAGGCCGGCCTGGCAGGTGAGGTCTTCGGCCGAAAGGAAAGGCGGCGTGCCATGGGCGCTCGCCTGCTGCTCGCGGCGCGCGCGATTGGCCAGTGCCTTCCAGATGCCTTTGCAGCCTTTGCTGGAGATGCCGGCCCAGCCTGCGGCGCGCGCCTGCACGAAGCTGCCCAGCGCGGCATCGCCCTCGTCCAGCAGCAGCGGAACGGGCAGGCGCAATGCCGCCAGACCGTCGACGAAGCTGCCGTCGCGCGGCAGCGGCTGCTCCAGGTAGAGCAGTGCCTGCGGCCGCTGCGCCACGCGCGGCAGCGTGCGCAGGCCGTCGGCCAGTTGCGCCAGGCGGTCGATGTCGGCGTATTGTTCGTTGCCGTCGAGCGTGTAGCGGTGCTGCGGGCAGAGGCGGTCCAGCACAGCCAGCACGGCGTCCAGCCGGTCGAGGTCGGCCTGCGGGTCGCCGCCGAGCTTGATCTTGAAGAAGCGGTGGCCGTAGCGGCGGATCACCGCGGGCAGGGTGGCGGGCAGTGCCTGGGCGTCGACGCCGGCCGGCTCTTCGTCCAGCGCATCGAGCATGCCGATGGTGTGGCGGGCCTGCAGCGTGGCAGCCGGATGGCGCGTGCGCAGCCAGCCGTTCCAGTCCCAGCCGGCCAGGTCGGGCAGCAGGGGCGTGTCGGCCAGGCCCGGCAGGTTGCGCGCCAGGGCCTCGTGCACCGGCAACCCGGCGGCGCGGCACAGGGCGTCGAGCACGGCGCGGTCCAGCACGGCCTGGCCGAAGGTGGTGCTCAGGGCGGTCTCGCCAGCGGATCGGCCTGCAGCGGCCAGGACGCCGCAGTGCCGCTCGAAGAGGCCGAAGGCGCTGGCCGCCTTGTCGTTCTCGTAGGCTTGCGCGGCACGAGTGAAGGCGGTGGCCAGGTCGGCGATGTTGTGGGCGGCATCGCGCTCGGAGCGCTTGTCGAACCAGCGCGGCACCATCATTTCGGCGGCATGGCCGAATGCGCTGCCGTGGCCGGCCACCTCGACCTCGGCCCGCACGAAGAGCTGCGGGCAGCGGGTGAGCGTGACCTGCCCGAAGCGGAAGGGCAGGCGCAGCCGCATGTCGCGCACGCCGGCCTCCACCCGCCGCACGCGCAGCGGCAGACCGACGCCGGCCGACGAAGAACCCGCCTCAGTGCGCATCCAGGTGGCCCTGCGCGTAGAAGTGCGCGCGTAGCTGGCGCGCGTAGGCGGCGAAGGCCTCGGTGCCCATGACGTCCAGCGGACGGGGGCGTGGCAGGTCGATGTCGTAGGTGGCGGCGATGCGGCCGGGCCGCTCGCTCATCACCAGCACGCGGTCGGACAGGAACACCGCCTCCGGAATGCTGTGGGTGATCAGCAGCACCGTCTTGCCCGAGGCCTGCCAGATGCGCTGCAGCTCCAGGTTCATGCGCTCGCGGGTCATGGCGTCCAGCGCACCGAAGGGCTCGTCCATCAGCAGCACGGGCGGGTCGTGCAGCAGGGCGCGCAGGATGGCCACGCGCTGCTGCATGCCGCCCGACAACTGCCACGGGTACTTGTGCTCGAAGCCTTGCAGGCCCGCCATGGCGATCAGCGACTCGGCCCGCTGGCGGGCCGCGGCCATGGGCATGCCGCGGATCTCGGCCTGCAGCAGGATGTTGTCGATCACCCTGCGCCAGGGCAGCAGCAGTGCGCTCTGGAACACGATGCCGACGTCGGTCTGCGGTCCGGTCACCGGCTTGCCCGCCAGCCGCAGCTCGCCGCCGGAGATGGGCAGCAGGCCCGCCACCATCTTCATCAGGGTGCTCTTGCCGCAGCCTGAAGGCCCCACCACCGAGACGAACTCGCCGGCGCGGATCTGGAAGTCCAGCGGCCGCAGCGTCTCGACCTCGCCCTCGCGGGTGCGGTAGACCTTGCGCACGCCGCGACCCTCGATCAGCACCCGGCCCGCGTGTGTGCCGGGAGCCAGCGGAACGACGTTGGACGGCACGGCACTCATGGATTCGCCTTCGGGGTGGCCAATGCCGCGCTCATTGCGGCAGGAAGTCGTTGGTGACCCAGTCCTGGGCCTTGCCGCGCTGGGCAGCGTCGAGGCCGCCGTACTGCACGAGCAGGTCGAGCGACTCGTCGATGTCCTTCATCGAGGCGCGCAGCGGCCGCAGCTTCTGCGTGTCGGCCGTGTGATAGAGCGGCGTGGTGAGCTTGATGCCGATGATCAAGGTGTCGCGCTGGCCGGCCTTGCTGTTGGCCTTGAGCATCGCATCGATGGCGGCCTCCGGCTCCTTCTCTGTGGCTTCGAAGGCACGCGTGGTGGCGCGCATGAAGCGCCGCACCAGATCGCCTTTGTTGGCCAGCGTGTCCTTGTGGGTCACGATGCCCGAGCTGATCAGGTTGACCCCGTAGTCGGCGAAGCGGATGACCTGCACCGGCTTCTTGGTGGCGTCCTGCACCTTGATGTTCTGGTCCATCAGGTAGCCCAGCAGCAGGTCGGCCTGGCCGTGGATCACGGCGTTGAGCTTGGTCTGCGCATCGCCGGAGACCACCTTGTACTGGCCTTCCTGCAGGCCGGTTTTCTTCAGGAACAGCGGCCAGATCTGGCTCATCGAATCGCCGGGCGTCATGGCCACCGTCTTGCCGACGATGTCCTTGGGCGTCTTGATGTTCTTCTCGGCCAGGCCCATCACCGACATGGGGCTGACCTGCAGGGCCACGCCCACCGCCTTGACCGGCGCGCCCTTGGTGGCGGCCTTGATCATGGTCGGCACGTCCACGTAGCCGAAGGTGGCCGAGTTGGCCGCCACAGCCTGGATCGAGACCGCGGACCCGCGGCCCTCCTGGATGTCGAGGTCGATGCCCTCGTCCGCGTAGAAGCCGCGCTCCTTGCCGATGAAGAAGGGCGCGTGTTCGCTGTACACGTACCAGTTCAGGAGCAGCGTGACCTTGTCGCGCTGCTGGGCGAGGGCAGGCGCAGCCAGGCTGGCGGCCAGGGCGGCGGTGGCCGCCGCGCGCAGAAGATGTCGACGTTCCATGCGAAGTGTCTCCTTGAGGGGTTGCGAAGGCGAAAGGGTGCGGCGCCGATCAGGCCGTGGCTTGCAGGTCGTGGCGCTGCGAGGCGTGCCAGGGCATGAGCCAGCGCTCCACCACCTCGACCGCCAGGAACAGCAGCACGCCCATCATCGAAAGCACCACCAGCGCCGCGAACATCAGCGGCAGGTCGAAGGTGCCCGTGGCGCGCTGCAGCACGAAGCCGATGCCGGAGTTGGCGCCGACGAATTCGCCCACCACCGCGCCCACGACGGCCAGCGTGACCGACACCTTCAGGCCGCTGAAGATGGCCGGCAGGGCCTGCGGCAACCGGAACTTGAGGAAGATCTTGAGCGGGTTGGCGCCCATCGAGCGGGCCAGGTCGATCACGTCCGGCTCGACCGACTTGAAGCCCTGCACCGTGGAAACGACCACAGGGAAGAAGCCCAGCAGGAAGGCGGCGATCACCTTGGGCACGAGGCCGAAGCCGAACCACACGACGAACAGCGGCGCGACCGCCACCTTGGGCACGGACTGCGAGAACACCAGCAGCGGGTAGACGAAGCTCTCGACCGTGCGCGAATAGGCGATCCACATCGCGATCGGAACGCCGATCACCGCGGAGGCGATGAAGCCACCCAGCGTGGCATAGAGCGTGGGCAGGCTCTGCTGCAGCAGCATGGGCCACTCGGCCACCAGTTGCTTGACCACGGCGGCCGGGGGCGGGATCAGGTAGGGGGGGATCGAGAAGATGCGCACGGCCAGGTCCCACAGCAACAGCAGCAGCACGAGCAGCCAGACGGGGCGCGTGGCCGGATGCATGAGCCAGCGTTGCAGCTCGAAGCGCGGGCGGGCAGAGGGGGGCGATCCATCCATCACGACACCTGCAGCTTCAGCGAGTGGTCATAGGGCAGGGCCGGCTTCGCGAAATGGTTGGTGTTGCTCACGAAGTGCAGCGCGCAGGCCCGGCGCCAGTGGCGGCTCTGGTTGGGGCCGGAGTAGTGGAAGGTGTTGCCATGGTGGAAGCTCACCCCGCCTTTGCGCACCGGCGCGGGGGTCATCGGCTGGCGGTCCAGGATCTCGTGCGGCACCTGCAGGTTGTAGGGCTCGTTCTCCGGCGCGAAGTGTTCGTACACCGGCCCCAGGTTGGTGCCGTCGCCGTAGTAGAGGCAGCCGTTCTCCAGCGTGGCATCGTCCAGGGCGATCCAGGCGGTCACCATGCCCTCCGGATCCTCGGGGCCGAAGTAGAAGTTGTCCTGGTGCGCTGGCTTGGGGCCACCCCCTTCGGGCGGCTTGAAGAAGATCTGGCTGAAGTACACCGACACGCCCGGGCCGATCAGCGTCTCCACCAGATCGAGCAGTCGTCGGTCGCGCGCCAGGGCCTGCACGGCCATGCGCTGGGTGTGGGGGTTGTCCAGCTTGCGCAACACGGTGCGGGCCTGAACGCCGCCGTCGACGTACCAGGCGCGCTGCTCGGGCGGCAGGGCGCCCAGGAAGGACTCGCCCCAGGCCTCGATGTCGTGCACCACGGCATCCATCTCGGTCGGGGTGAACACGCCATTGACCGTCAGGTGGCCATGGTGCCGGTAATAGGCGGCGTCGTACGCGTCCATCATGGGACTTCGCTCCTCGAGGTTTGGAAGGCGGAAGGGGCCGGGGCGGCGGCGCCGCCGCCGTACGTCACTGCTGGGCCGCCAGGCCGGCGGCCTTGACCACCGAAGCGTTGCTGGCGATCTCGTCCTTGATGTAGGCGTCGAACTGCTCGGGCTTGAGCGTCCAGGTGTCGGCGCCCAGCTTGGCGAAGCGCTCCTTGACCTCGGGCGTGGCCAGGGCCTTGAGCACCTCGGCATGCAGCCGCTCGATCACGGGGCGCGGTGTCTTGGCCGGGGCCATCATGCCGATCCAGAAGTTGAATTCGGAGCCGGGCACGCCGGCTTCGGCCGTGGTCGGCACGTCGGGCAGGGCGCTGGCGCGTTGCGGCGATCCTACCGCCAGGGCCAGCAACTGGCCTTCGCGGATCTGCCCGATCACGGGCGCGATGGGCGAGAAGTAGTAGTCGACGCGGCCGGCCAGCACCTCGGTGACGGCCTCGGCCGAGCCCTTGAAGGGAATGTTGGTCGCAGCTATGCGCGCCGCCAGCTTGAACTTCTCGGCATTGAGGTGCGTGGCGCTGCCCTGGCCGGCCGAGGCGAAGTTGAGCTTGTCCGGCTGGGCGCGCGCGGCGGCCAGCAGATCGCCCAGCGTGCGGTAGCCCTTCTGCGGCGACACCACCAGCGCATTCGACAGCGAGGAGATCGGTGTCACGCCCGCAAAGTCGCGCACCGTGTCGAAGGGCAGCTTGGCGAAGGTGGACGGGCTGACGGTGTGCGAGGACGAATGGATCATCACCGTGTAGCCGTCCGGCGCGGCCGAGGCGACGGCCGCCTGCCCGATGGTGCCGCTCGCGCCGCCGCGGTTGTCGATGACCAGCTGCTGGCCCATGCTCTGGCTCATCTTGTCGGTGATGGCGCGGGCAATGATGTCGGTGGTGCTGCCGGCCGCGAAGGGCACGATCACGCGGATCGGCTTGCTGGGGTAGGCGGCCTCGGCCAGCGCGGGCACCGGGGCGACGGACAGGGTGAAAGCGGCCGCCAGGGCGGCGCCGGCAACGAAGCGCATCGGTCTTGTCTCCTGTTTTTATTCACCAATTGGTGAATTTAGGAGATTCTGTCTCCGAGGCTCTCGCGCCGTCAACGCGTCCTCGTCGGTAGATACCCGGGTCAGTGCATCAGGTAGCCCAGCACCAGTTCCGTCATGTGCGACAGCCGCTGCGCCATGGCCTTGGGCGCGCGCAGGTCACGCCCGAAGATGGCCGAGAGCGTGTGGTTGTTCGACAGGTAGAAGTAGCACAGCGAGGCGATCGAGATGTAGAGCTGGATGGGGTCAACGCCCGCGCGGAAGACGCCCGAACGGCGGCCTCGCTCGACCACGCCGTCCAGCAGCTGCACCAGCGGCGAGTTCATCTCCTGGATGCGGTCGGAGCGGCGCAGATGCTCGGCGCGGTGCAGGTTCTCGCTGTTGAGCAGGGTGATGAACTCCGGATGCTCCAGGTAGTAGTGCCAGGTGAAGGAGATCAGGCGCCGCACCGCCTCCACCGGTTCGACCTCGTCCAGGTGCAGCTGCTGCTCGGCCGTCCGGATGTCGGCATAGACGCGTTCGAGCACGGCCAGGAACAGGTCGTCCTTGCTGCCGAAGTAGTAGTAGATGAGGCGCTTGTTCACATCGGCGCGTTCGGCGATACGGTCCATCCGTGCGCCGGCAAGGCCGTGTCCGGCGAACTCCTCGCGCGCAGCCAGCAGGATGGCGGCCTGCGAGCGGTCGGCATCGCGCAGGCGCGTTTCGGAGAGGGTGGGATCGTCGCTCATCTTCTAATTCACTATATGGTTAACTAAGCGCGCCGGCAACGCGGGCTGCCGATAATCGCCCAACTTTCTGCAGCTTCCGGCGCCCGCGCCTCACTTCACCTCATGACCGCTTCCCGTCCCGCCGGCCATCTGCTGGTCGAATGCCTCGTCGCCCAAGGTGTTTCCCATGTGTTCGGCGTGCCGGGCGAAAGCTTTCTGGCGGCGCTCGACGGCTTCCATGACCACGAGGCGCAGATCCGCTTCGTGGCCTGCCGGCAGGAAGGCGGTGCCGCCTTCATGGCCGAGGCCCACGGCAAGCTGAGCGGGCGTCCGGGCGTGTGCTTCGTGACGCGCGGGCCGGGCGCCACCAACGCATCCATCGGCGTGCATACCGCCTTCCAGGATTCGACGCCGATGGTGCTGCTGGTCGGGGATGTGGGCAGCGATTTCCGCGACCGCGAGGCCTTCCAGGAGGTGGACTTCGCCAGTTTCTTCGGTCCCAGCACGAAGGGTTTCGCCAAGCGGGTCGAGCGCGTGGACGATGCCGATCGCTTGCCGGAGTACGTGGCCCGTGCCTTCGCGACCGCGATGAGCGGCCGCCCGGGCCCGGTGGTGTTGGTGCTGCCCGAGGACATGCTGCGGGCGCCCACGACTGCCCGTCCGTCGCCGCGCGTCGAACCGCCGCAGGCCTGGGCCGACCCGGGCGCGCTTCGCACCCTGCGCACGATGCTGCTGGCCGCCGAGCGGCCGCTCGTCATTGTGGGCGGTGGTGGCTGGACGCCGCAGGCCGCCCAGGCGCTGCAGCGCTTTGCCGAGAACTGGCAACTGCCGGTGGCCAATGCCTTCCGCTTCCAGGACACCTTCGACAACCACCATCCGCTCTACGCCGGCGACGTGGGCATCGCCATCAACCCGCGCCTGGCGGCGCATGTGCGCGAGAGTGACCTCGTGATCGCCATCGGTCCGCGGCTGGGCGAGATGACCACGGGCGGCTACACGCTGCTGGAGGCGCCGCGAAGTCGCCCGAAGCTGGTGCATTTCCACGCCAGCGGGGAAGAGCTTCACCGCGTGTACCAGGCCGACTTGGCGTTCAACACCACCATGAATGCCGCGGCCCGTGCGCTGGAAGTGCTGACCGCCCCGCCGGAGGTGCCTTGGGCCGGCTGGGCGCAGCAGCTGCACGCCAGCTATGAGGCCAACCTGGTGCCGCAACCACTGCCCGGCCCTGTCGACATGGCCGCCATCGTCGGCGTCGTGCAGAAGCGCCTGCCCGCCGATGCGGTGGTGACCAATGGCGCCGGCAACTTCGCCAGCTGGATGCACCGCTTTTTTCGCCACCATGGCCTGGCCAAGGGCTTCAAGACGCAGCTCGCGCCCACCAGCGGCGCGATGGGCTACGGCGTGCCGGCGGGCATCGCCGCCAGCATCGTGTCGGGCCGGGTGGCCTTCACCGTGGCGGGCGACGGCGACTTTCTGATGAACGGCCAGGAACTGGCCACGGCCATGCAGCACGGTGGCCGCAGCATCGTGGTGCTGCTCAACAACGGCATGTTCGGCACCATCCGCATGCACCAGGAGCGCGAGTACCCCACGCGCATCAGCGGGACGGCCCTGGGCAATCCGGATTTCTGCGCACTCGCCCGCGCCTACGGCTATGCGGCGGAACGCGTGACGCGCACAGAGGACTTCGAGGCGGCGTTGTTGCGCGCGCTGGAGGCGCCGACCGGCACGCTGATCGAGATTCCGCTCGACCCCGAAGTGATCACTACGCGCACGACGCTCGGCGCGATCCGGGAGGCTGCCATCGCCAAGGGCGCGGCTGCTGGCTGACGTGCTGAACGGCCGGGTGTCGGCTTTTTCGATCCAGGCCCACTGTCAGGCCCGATAGGCAAAGAAAAAGGGACGTGCATTGCACGTCCCTTTCTGCTGGCCGGAAGGCGCGTCTTACTTGACGTGCGAGCCGATCAGCGAGGCCAGTTCGAACATCGAGACCTGGGCCTTGCCGAAGATTTCCTTCAGCTTGGCGTCGGCGTTGATCATCCGCTTGTTGGCCTTGTCCTGCAGGTTGTTCTTCTTGATGTAGTCCCACAGCTTGCTCACGATGGCAGTGCGGGGCAGCGGGGTGCTGCCGACCACGGCGGCCAGCGCGGGGCTGGGGGTGAGGGCCTTCATGAAGGCGGCGTTGGGGGTGCGCTTGGCCGCGACCTTCTTGGCGGCCGCCTTCTTCGCCGGTGCGGCGGCCGTCTTGGCTGGAGCCGCCTTCTTCGCCGGGGCCGCCTTCTTGGCGGGCGCGGCGGCCTTCTTCGCCGGCGCCTTGGCCGGAGCTTTCTTTGCAGTTGCCATGGTTGAGTCCTTGTCGTTGGATAGATGCAGTCTTCCCAATGAAAACGGTGTCTTCCTGGGTGTCCCTGATGCTAATGGAGAAGAAACGCCTTTCCAAGGGAGAACAAGGCTTTTCAAAGGGGCGCGTTGCTTTTTTCCGAGAGAAACAGGCCCGCGTCGCTCAAAGCTGCGTTTGCGTCGTCCGGCTGCTGCGCGAAGGCCATGTGGCCAGCACGACGCCGGCCAGCGCGGCAGCAAAGGCCAACAGTTGCAACGCCGACAGCGACTCGCCGAGCACGAACACGCCCACGAGCGCCGCCGCCACCGGCAACATCACCGTGAACACACCGGCCTGCGAGGCTGGCACGCCGCCCTTCAGTCCGGTCATCCAGAGCCACACCGTCCAGATGCTGGCCGCCAGGGCGTAGGCCACCAGCAGCATCCACATGCCCGCCGGAACCGCGGCGAAGTCGAAGTGCCAGGCCAGCGCGACGCCAAACGGGGTGCTCAGCGCAAAGCCCCACAGGTTGATCAGTGCGGAGATGCGGCGAGGCCCCAGCCGACCCGTGAGCGATTTGCCGATGACCGCATAGGCCGCTTCGCACAGCACCGCGCAGAACACCAGCAGGTTGCCGAGCCACGGCATGGCAGGCCCACCACCCGTGGCATCCGCATGGGCCTGATGGGGTGCCAGCGCCAGCAGGCCGATGCCCGCGGCGGCGCAGCCGATGGCTGCCACCACCCGCGCGCCGATGCGCTCGCGCAGGAACAGCCAACTGCCGATGGCCACCATCGCGGGAATGGCCGCCATGATCACGCCCGCCGAGACCGCGCTCGTCATGCGCACACCGAACAGCATGAAGATGGAGAAGAGGAAGTTGCCGAGGAAGGATTCGAGGAACACCAGCCCGCGCGTTCGCCCGGTTATCGGCTGCTCGTCGGCGGGCTTGCGCAGCCAGTGCGGCATCGCGAGTGCGGCGATGCCGAAGCGCAGCCAGGCTAGCAGCAGCACGGGAAAGGTCGCCACCAGTGGCTTGGACAGCGCCACATAGCTGCCGACGAGCGTCATGCTGAGCGCCAGGCAACCATAGGAAAGCAGGCGATGGGACGAGGTCGGCGCAGAGGAGGGCGTCACTAGACTGTTCTTTCTTTCCTTCATGCCCCGCGCTAGCGCTTGCGCGCGCGGGGCGGTCGATCATGCCTGAGCCCCTGAACACCTTCCTTCCGGATCGCTCCCCGGCGCAGCCACGCACCGTGTTCGTCTATGGCACCTTGCGGCGCGGGGGCAGCAATGACATCCATCGCTTCGGACCACCGGCCCCGCGCTTCGGCGGCACAGGCTGCATCGCCGGTGTACTGCACGACCTGGGGCCGTATCCGGGTGTGGTACTCGGGGGAGTCGGCCTGGTCGTAGGCGAGGTGTACGAGGTCGCGCCGGAGGTCGAGCGCGCACTCGATGCGCTGGAGGAGGTCCAGGGTGACGACGAAGGCGAGTACCGCCGGCGCCACGTGTCGGTTGCGCTCAACGGGGGCCGGCAGGTCACGTGCCTGGTCTACGAGATCCATCCCCGGCATGTCCGCGGGACGCCGGTGATTCCTTCCGGCGACTGGATCACGCATTGGCAGGCGCGACAAGGGCGTGGATGAGCGATGGCTCCATGAGGTCAAGGCTCCGTCTTTTTGCCCGCGGTGCACCTGTGGGTTTACGCGTGGCCGCCGTTCGATGGCCAGGGGCTTCGCCTTCCACGCAAGGAAAAGGCATTTCTCATGGTGAGATGAGGCGGTGGACGGACGCACTTTCGTCTTTCATGACAAAGAAGTTGATTTCTTGATGCGGAATTCGTTCTCTAACTCATTGAATTCATTGGATTAAAAAAAGTCTTATATAAGACATAAGACACAAGAGGTGCTCGTACAGTAGAGGCCAAGCAGCGATCTCGCCGCCGAGCCTTCCGACCACGCATTGCAACCTTGGAGTCCAGCACCATGCCTCAAGCCATCACCGAACAACTCAGCCGCGACCAGCAAATCAGCGCCCTCGAGAAGGACTGGGCGACCAACCCGCGCTGGAAGGGCGTGAAGCGTGGCTACAGCGCCGCCGACGTGGTCCGCCTGCGCGGCTCGGTGCCGATCGAATACACGCTGGCCCAGCGCGGCGCCGAGAAGCTGTGGGAGAAGATCAACGGCGGTGCCAAGAAGGGCTACGTCAACGCCTTCGGCGCCATCACCGCAGGCCAGGCCATGCAGCAGGCCAAGGCCGGCCTGGAGGCCGTGTACCTGTCGGGCTGGCAGGTCGCTGCCGACGGCAACACATCCGAGACCATGTATCCCGACCAGTCGCTCTACGCGTACGACTCGGTGCCCACCATGGTCCGCCGCATCAACAACACCTTCAAGCGTGCCGACGAGATCCAGTGGGGCCGTGGCATCAACCCCGGCGATGCGGAGTTCGTCGACTACTTCCTGCCCATCGTGGCCGATGCCGAAGCCGGCTTTGGCGGCGTGCTCAACGCCTTCGAGCTGATGAAGAACATGATCGCGGCCGGCGCTGCAGGCGTGCACTTCGAAGACCAGCTGGCCGCCGTCAAGAAGTGCGGCCACATGGGCGGCAAGGTGCTGGTGCCCACGCAGGAGGCCGTCGAGAAGCTGATCGCCGCGCGTTTTGCCGCTGACGTGATGGGTGTGCCTTCGATCGTGCTGGCCCGCACGGACGCCGAGGCTGCCAACCTGATCACCAGCGACCACGACGCCAACGACAAGCCCTTCCTGACGGGCGAACGCACGCAGGAAGGTTTCTTCCGCGTCAAGAACGGCCTGGAGCAGTCCATCAGCCGCGGCGTCGCCTACGCGCCCTATGCCGACTTGGTGTGGTGCGAGACCGGTGTGCCCGACATCGGCTTCGCCCGCGAGTTCGCCCAGGCCGTGCATGCCGCCTGCCCAGGCAAGCTGCTGAGCTACAACTGCTCGCCCTCGTTCAACTGGAAGAAGAACCTGAACGAAAAGCAGATTGCCTCGTTCCAGGAAGACCTGTCGGCCCTCGGCTACAAGTTCCAGTTCATCACGCTGGCCGGCATCCACATCAACTGGTTCCAGACCTTCCAGTTCGCCCATGCCTATGCCCGCGGCGAAGGCATGAAGCACTACACCGAGATGGTGCAGGAGCCCGAGTTCGCCGCGCGCGAGAAGGGCTACACCTTCGTGTCGCACCAGCAGGAGGTCGGCGCTGGTTATTTCGATGACGTGACCACCGTCATCCAGGGCGGCTCGTCCAGCGTGAAGGCGCTGACGGGCTCGACGGAGGAAGAGCAGTTCCACTGATCGGTTCAGCAGGTTTGCTCAGGGAGCAGGGCTCGGCCACTGGCCGGGCCCTTTTTGCTTCTGGCGTGCGGGTTTGGGCGCGCGCTGGACTGGCGCGGCCTCTTGTGGCCTGCGAAAGCGCCTTCATCCTTTTTGGCAGTGCGTTGTGCATCGGCGCCTCGAGGCGAGGGCCCGCTACAATCGCCGGCCACCGTCTGTCCACCAACAAGGGCGAGAAAGGCAATCTGGTTATGACACCGCGAACTACAGGCACCGAATCGTTCGGTCCGCTTTCCGAAGGAAGCGGCCGGTAGGCCCGCGCAGCGCCGGCAGGTCCGGCTCGCTCATCCAGCACGAAGCGCGGCTCACCCCCGCGCTTTTTTGTTTTCCGCTCCGAGGTTTCCCATGATCCAGATCACGCTCCCCGACAACTCCCGCCGCGAATACCCCGGTCCCGTGACGGTCGCCGAAGTGGCCCAGTCCATCGGCCCCGGTCTCGCCAAGAACACGGTGGCCGGCAAGGTGGACGGCAAGCTGGTGGACGCCAGCGATCTCATCGACCACGATGCCCGCCTGCAGATCATCACGCCGAAGGACGAGGAAGGGCTTGAGATCATCCGCCACTCCTGCGCCCACCTGGTCGGCCATGCGGTCAAGCAGCTCTATCCGACGGCAAAGATGGTGATCGGCCCGGTGATCGACGAGGGCTTCTACTACGACATCTCCTACGAGCGCCCCTTCACGCCCGACGACATGGCCGCCATCGAGCAGCGCATGAGGGAGCTGATCGCCCAGGACTACGACGTCATCAAGAAGATGACGCCGCGCGCCGAGGTGATCGAGGTGTTCAAGTCCCGCGGCGAGGACTACAAGCTGCGCCTGGTCGAGGACATGCCCGACGAGCAGGCCATGGGCCTGTACTACCACCAGGAATATGTGGACATGTGCCGCGGACCGCACGTGCCCAACACGCGCTTTCTGAAGGTCTTCAAGCTTACGAAGCTGGCCGGCGCCTACTGGCGCGGCGATGCCAAGAACGAGCAGCTGCAGCGCATCTACGGCACGGCCTGGGCCGACAAGAAGCAACTCGATCAGTACATCCAGCGCATCGAGGAGGCCGAGAAGCGCGACCACCGCAAGCTGGGCAAGGAACTCGATCTGTTCCACATCGACGACGTCGCACCCGGCGTGGTCTTCTGGCATCCCAAGGGCTGGGCCCTGTGGCAGGCCGTGGAGCAGTACATGCGCCAGGTCTACAAGGACACGGGCTACCAGGAAGTGAAGGGCCCGCAGATCCTCGACAAGAGCCTGTGGGAGAAGACGGGCCACTGGCAGAACTACCGCGAGAACATGTTCGTCACGGAGTCGGAAAAGCGCGACTACGCGCTGAAGCCGATGAACTGCCCCGGCCATGTGCTCATCTTCAAGAGCGACCTGCGCAGCTACCGCGAACTGCCGCTGCGCTACGGCGAGTTCGGCCAGTGCCACCGCAACGAGCCCTCGGGCGGCCTGCACGGCATCATGCGTGTGCGCGGCTTCACGCAGGATGACGGCCACATCTTCTGCACGGAGGACCACATCCTCGAGGAATGCGTGGCCTACACGTCGCAGTTGCTCAAGGTGTATGCGGACTTCGGCTTCACGGACATCCTCTACAAGGTGGCCACGCGCCCCGAGCACCGCATCGGTTCCGACGAGCTCTGGGACAAGGCCGAAGGCGCGCTGATGGAAGCGCTGCGCCGATCGGGCGTGGACTTCGTCATCGCCCCGGGCGATGGGGCCTTCTATGGCCCCAAGATCGAGTACACGTTGCGCGACGCCATCGGCCGCCAGTGGCAATGCGGCACGATGCAGGTGGACTTCAACATGGCCGAGCGCCTGGGCGCCGAGTATGTGACGGAGTCGAGTGGCCGCGCCCATCCGGTGATGCTGCACCGAGCCATCGTCGGCAGCCTCGAGCGTTTCATCGGCATGCTGATCGAGCACCACGCCGGCGCCATGCCTGTTTGGCTCGCGCCGGTGCAGATTTCGGTGCTGAACATCACGGATGGGCAGGCCGACTATGCTGCGGAAGTTGCGAAAACGCTGCGCCATCAAGGGTTTAGGGTGCAGCTCGATCTGCAGAACGAGAAGATCACGTATAAAATACGCAAGCATTCGCTGCAAAA
Organism: Pseudacidovorax sp. 1753; assembly: GCF_040544975.1. Classification (NCBI taxonomy): domain Bacteria; kingdom Pseudomonadati; phylum Pseudomonadota; class Betaproteobacteria; order Burkholderiales; family Comamonadaceae; genus Pseudacidovorax; species Pseudacidovorax sp. 1753. The sequence continues at coordinate 60,756 of NZ_JBEPKY010000030.1, forward strand.
GCTTCCCTACATCCTCGTCGTGGGTGACAAGGAAAAGGAAGCCGGTGCCGTCGCGGTGCGCGCCCGAGGCAATGTCGACCTCGGTGTCATGTCGGTGGAGGCGTTCTCCCAAAAGATCGCCGACGACATCTCCAGCAAGCGTTGACAACCCTCAGGTCCGGCTTTCCTGCCGGGCCTGCGCTTTGCTTGGGTGCGTGCCAACAACGGCGTTAGCTACAGAATTTGTAGCATCTGATGAAGGACTGAAGCCATCGCTACTGCATTTCGCGACCGTCGCCAACGCGAGGAACGCCAACACCGCCTGAACCGGGAAATCATGGCCCCGGAAGTTCGCCTGTTCGGACCCGAAAACGAGGCCCTGGGCGTTGTGAGCCTTTCCGAGGCATTGCGTCTGGCCGGCGAGCACGACGTGGACCTGGTCGAGGTGGTTGCTGCCGCCAATCCGCCGGTCTGCCGGTTGATCGAGTACGGCAAGTTCAAGTTCCTCGAACAGAAGAAGGCCGCCGAGGCGAAGTCGAAGCAGAAGGTCATCGAGGTCAAGGAAGTCAAGTTCCGGCCCGGTACCGACGATGGCGACTACAACATCAAGATGCGCAACATCCGGCGTTTCCTGGACGACGGCGACAAGTGCAAGATCACGCTGCGCTTCCGCGGTCGCGAGATCACGCACCAGGAGCTGGGCCTGGCCCTGCTGCAGCGCATCCGGGACGAACTGGGCGACGCCATCGTGGTCGAGCAGTTCCCCAAGCTGGAAGGCCGGCAGATGATCATGATGATCGCGCCGGGCCGCAAGAAGGGTGGGGCGGCTCCCAAGGCCGCCGAGCCGGCAACGTCCGGCCAGGCCTGAAGCGCGAGCTTCGCCTGCCTGCAAAGGATTTCGCCGCCGGCGCCGCAAGGCGCGGGTGGCGGGATGAAGAAGTGCCTCGAAGGCCAACAAGTTCGGGAAGGATTCCCGGCGCCTTGCGAGCACAAGTAAAAGGAGCATTCACATGCCCAAGATGAAGACCAAGAGCAGCGCGAAGAAACGCTTCCGCGTTCGTCCCGGTGGCACCGTCAAGCGCGGTCAAGCCTTCAAGCGTCACATCCTGACCAAGAAGACCACCAAGAACAAGCGCCACCTGCGCGGTGCGGTGACGGTTCACGAGACCAACATGGTTTCGATGGCCGCCATGCTGCCCGGCCAAGGCATTTGATCAACCGACGAACTAGGAAGGATTCAACATGCCTCGCGTCAAACGTGGTGTAACCGCTCGCGCCCGCCACAAGAAGGTTCTCGCCCTTGCCAAGGGCTTCCGCGGTCGTCGCGGCAACGTCTTCCGCATCGCCAAGCAGGCGGTGATGAAGGCGGGCCAGTACGCCTACCGTGACCGCCGCGCCAAGAAGCGCGTCTTCCGTCGTCTGTGGATTGCGCGTATCAACGCCGCCTCCCGTGAACTGGGCCTGACGTACAGCCAGTTCGCCAACGGCATCCGCAAGGCCGGCATCGAGATCGACCGCAAGGTCCTCGCCGACATCGCCGTGCACGACAAGGCGGCTTTCGCCGGCATCGTGGAGCAGGTCAAGGCCAAGCTGGCTGCTTGATTCCGCCCAGTGCGCGTCCGCTCCGGCGGAGCCGCGCACGCCCACGGTTCCAGGGCTGGCGCTTGAAAAAGCTCCGGCCCTTTTTCATGGGCCCCGCAGCGCGCGCATCGACCCCAGGTTGGTGCGTTTGCCCCCAGCGGTCACGGCCCTCTCCATTTCTCCGCATCGCACGCATTCCATGAACGAACTGGACACCCTGGTCGACCAAGCCCGTGCCGCCTTCGCTGGCGCCCGGGCACCCGCTGAGCTCGAGAACGCGAAGGCGCAGTTCATGGGCAAGTCCGGCCGCGTCACGGAACTGATGAAGGGCCTGGCCCAGTTGCCGGTCGACGAGAAGAAGAGCCGCGGCGCCGCCATCAACGTGGCCAAGCAGGCGATCGAGGCCGCGCTCAATGCCCGGCGCCAGGAACTGGCCGATGCTGAACTCAACGCACAGCTGCAGGCTGAGGCGCTGGACGTCACGCTGCCCGGCCGTCGCCGTGTCGGGGGCGGCCTACACCCGGTGGCGCGCGCGCAGGAACGCATCGAGGCCATCTTCGCCAGCATGGGCTTCGACGTGGCCGACGGCCCCGAGGTCGAGACCGACTGGTTCAGCTTCACTTCGCTGAACAACCCGCCCAACCATCCGGCGCGTTCGATGCAGGACACCTTCTACGTCGACATGAAGGACGACGACGGCCAGCTGTTCAACCTGCGCCCGCATACCTCGCCGATGCAGGTGCGCTATGCCCAGGCTCATGCGCGCCAGTACGCCGGCCAGGAGAGCATGCCCGACATCCGTGTGATCGCGCCGGGCCGCACCTACCGCGTGGACAGCGATGCCACGCATTCGCCCATGTTCCACCAGGTCGAGGGCCTGTGGATCGGCCAGAACGTCAGCTTCAAGGACCTGAAGGTGATGTACCTGGACTTCATCCAGGCCTTCTTCGAGACCAGCGCGCTCAAGCTGCGCTTCCGCCCCAGCTACTTCCCTTTCACCGAGCCCAGCGCCGAAATCGACATCATGTTCGAGAAGGGGCCGCTGGCCGGCCGCTGGCTGGAGGTGTCGGGCTCGGGCCAGGTGCATCCGCAGGTGGTGCGCAACATGGGCCTGGACCCGGAGAAGTACATCGGCTTCGCCTTTGGCTCGGGCATTGATCGTTTGGCCATGCTGCGCTATGGCGTGAGCGATCTGCGCCTGTTCTTCGACGGCGGCCTGCGCTTCCTGAACCAATTCCAATAAGACGAGAGCGACGAGATGCAATTCCCCGAATCCTGGCTGCGCGCCTTCTGCAATCCGCCGCTGTCCTCCGAAGCCCTGGCCGACACGCTGACCATGGGCGGCTTCGAAGTCGAGGAGCGCCGCCCCGCCGCGCCACCCTTCACCAAGATCGTCGTCGGCGAGATCAAGGAGGCCGTGCAGCATCCGAATGCCGACCGCCTGCGCGTGTGCCAGGTGGACGCTGGCCAGGGTGGGCTGCTTAACATCGTCTGCGGCGCGCCCAACGCCCGCGTCGGCATCAAGGTGCCTTGCGCGCTCGTCGGTGCCGAGCTGCCTCCGGGCGAGGACGGCAAGCCCTTCAAGATCAAGCTGGGCAAGCTGCGCGGCGTGGAAAGCCAGGGCATGCTGTGCTCCGCCCGCGAGCTGGGCCTGAGCGACGACCACGGCGGCCTGCTCGAACTCACTGGCGATGCGCCGGTGGGCGCCGACGTGCGCGATCTGCTGCAGCTCGACGACGTGCTGATCACCATCAAGCTCACGCCCAACCTGGCGCATGGCCTGTCGGTCTACGGCATCGCGCGCGAACTCTCGGCGCTAACGGGTGCGCCGCTGCAGACGCCGGTGATCGAGCCCGTGCAGCCACAGCTGGACGACAAGCTGCCGGTGCGCGTTGAAGCCGTCGACCTGTGCGGCCGCTTCTCCGGCCGCATCGTGCGCGGCGTGAACACGCGCGCCGCCACGCCGGCCTGGATGGTCGACCGCCTGGCGCGCTGCGGCCAGCGCAGCGTGTCGCCGCTGGTGGACATCTCCAACTACGTGATGTTCGAGTACGGCTCGCCCTCGCACATCTTCGACCTGGACAAGATCCACGGCGGCCTGACGGTGCGCTGGGGTCGCGCGGGCGAGCAGCTCAAGCTGCTCAACGGCAACACCGTCACTGTCGACGAACAGGTGGGTGTGATCGCCGACGAGCGCGAGGTCGAGTCCCTGGCCGGCATCATGGGTGGCGACGCCACGGCCGTGTCCGACGACACGAGCAGCATCTACATCGAGGCGGCCTTCTGGTGGCCGGCCGCCATCCAGGGCCGTTCGCGCCGCTTCAACTTCTCGACCGACGCCGGCCATCGCTTCGAGCGTGGCGTGGACCCGAGTCGCACCGTCGCCATGATCGAGCGCATCACCCGCCTGGTGCAGGAGATCTGCGGCGGCCAGGCTGGCCCCATCGACGACCAAGTCTTGAAGCTGCCCGAGGCCGCGCCGGTCACCCTCCGCGTCGCTCGCGCCGAGCGTGTGATCGGCATGCCGATCACCCAGGCGCAGTGCGCGGACGTTCTGCGCAAGCTGCACCTGGACTTCACCGAAGGCGAGGGCACGCTCACCGTCACGCCGCCGCCGCACCGCTTCGACATCGCCATCGAAGAGGACCTGATCGAGGAGGTCGCGCGCCTCATCGGCTACAACAACCTGCCGTCGACGCCGCCGCTCGCGCCCATTCGCGCCCGCGTGCTGTCCGAGTCGCAGCGCAGCCGCGTCGCCGTGCGCCACCGGCTGGCCGACCTGGGCTACCAGGAAACGATCAACTTCAGCTTCGTCGAAGCCGCATGGGAGCGCGATCTGGCGGGTAATGCCAACCCAGTGCAGCTGCTCAACCCCATCGCCAGCCAGATGAGCGTGATGCGCTCTTCGCTCATGGGGTCCCTGCTGGCCGTGCTCAAGTTCAACCTGGACCGCAAGGCGCCGCGCGTGCGCGTGTTCGAGGTGGGCCGCGTGTTCGTGCGCGACGACGCCGTCATGACCAGCGACAGCAGCGTCAAGGGCGTGCGCCAGCCGGTGCACGTGGCAGGCCTGGCCTGGGGCGACGACGAGGCTGCGCGCTGGGACGGCAAGCCGCAGCGCGTGGATTTCTACGACGCCAAGGGCGATGTCGAGGCGCTGCTCGCGCCGCGCGCCGTGCGTTTCGAGAAGGCCGAACATCCTGCGCTTCATCCGGGCCGCTGCGCCCGGGTGCTCGTGGATGGCCAGCCGGTCGGCTTCATCGGCGAGCTGCACCCGCGCTGGCGCCAGCAGTGGGACCTGCCCTTCGCGCCCATGCTGTTCGAGCTGTCCCTCGACGCCGTGACGGCGCGGGCCATGCCGGCCCTGCGTCCGGTGCCGCGCCACCAGTCCGTGGAGCGCGACATCGCCGTGGTGGTGGCTGAATCGGTGAGCCACGACGCCCTGCTGGACGCCGTGCGCGCCGCCGACACCGGTGGCCTGCTGCGCGATGCGGCGCTGTTCGACATCTATCGGCCGGCGCCTGAGGCGAATGTTGCCGCGGCCGGCGCCCTCGCCGCGGGCGAGAAGAGCATGGCCGTGCGCCTGGCCTTCCTGGGGGAGGCCACGCTGACCGACGAGCAGGTCGATGCCGCCGTGGCGGCCATCGTGGCGAAGGCCCAGCAACAGGTCGGCGCCCGCCTGCGCGGCTGACATCGAGGACGACGACATGGAATTCAAGATCGACGCCATCGAGACGCCCGCGCTGACCAAGGCGCAGCTGTCGGAACTGCTGTTCGAGCAGATCGGCCTCAACAAGCGCGAAGCCAAGGACATGGTCGAGGCCTTCTTCGAGGTCATCGCCCAGCGCCTTATCGAAGGTGACGAAGTCAAGATCTCGGGCTTCGGCAACTTCCAGATCCGGACCAAGGCGGCGCGGCCGGGGCGCAATCCGCGCACGGGCGAATCGATCCCGATCGGCCCGCGCCGGGTGGCGGTCTTCCACGCCAGCGCCAAGCTCAAGGAGCAGTTGCACGCAGCCGTCGCGGCCGACGCCGCATCCCCGGGCACGGCCGCCCCCATCGAGGCCGAGCGCGCCGAGCTTGGTTGATGTCAGTGCGAGCCCGCAGGGCGCCCAAGCGCACGCAGTGCTGCGGCACCCGGGCACGAGGACCCGGTCACATCTGCGCGCACTTTGAACGTTCGGTGTCTGGTATGTGCTGCACTGCTGGAGTAACCTCGCACGTTTGCCTCGCACCGTGTTGATTTCGATGGAGAACAGCCTCCCTCCGATTCCCGTCAAGCGCTACTTCACCATCGGTGAGGTGGCTGAGTTGTGCGGGGTCAAGCCGCATGTGCTGCGCTACTGGGAGCAGGAATTCACGCAGTTGCGGCCCATGAAGCGCCGGGGCAATCGCCGCTATTACCAGCATCACGAGGTGCTGATGATCCGCCGCATCCGGGACCTGCTCTACGAGCAGGGCTTCACGATCAGCGGCGCCCGCAACCGGCTGCAGGAACTGGCGCAAGCCGAGCGCGAGCGTCGCCGCCGTGGGGACATGCCTGTCGACGAGGTCGACGCCCAACCTGCCTTCGCCGAGCCGTCCTTCGACGACGAGCCCGTCTTCGAGGAGCCGCCCGCGTTCGTGGCGGAGGGCGCGCGCCACTCGGCGCATCGTGTCGCGGCCGACGCCGAACTGATCGTCGGGTCGCCGTTGCCGATGATCTCGGACGCTTATCCCGTGGCGCTGCTGCGCCGCGAGCTGGTGGAGATCCGAGACCTGCTCAGCTTCTACTGAGCGAAGCGAATTTCTCTCTTCGAAGTACGCGAAGACGGTCAAATCCGGTATATACTTTATGGCTTCGGTGTGTGGCGCAGCCTGGTAGCGCACTTGCATGGGGTGCAAGGGGTCGAAGGTTCGAATCCTTTCACACCGACCACTATTAAAGAAGCTGAAAGCCGCTGTGGAGTCAAATCCACAGCGGCTTTTTTGTTTTGGGTGTTGTGTGTCTCGCGGGCTGAACGGCCCGGCTTTCGAAAACAGGAGTTCCGTTTTGGACATCGTTCTGCTGACCAAGGCCGCCATCATGGGCATCGTGGAAGGGCTCACCGAGTTCCTTCCGATTTCCTCCACGGGTCACCTCATCCTCGCCGGCTCGCTGCTAGGCTTCGATGACGGCAAGGCCAAGGTCTTTGACATCGCGATCCAGACCGGCGCGATCTTCGCGGTGATCCTGGTCTACTGGCAGAAGATCAAGTCCACCGTCGTGGCCTTGCCCCGTCAGCGAAAAGCGCAACGTCTGGCGCTCAATGTGCTGATCGGCTTCCTGCCAGCCGTGGTGCTGGGCCTGCTGTTCGGCAAGGCCATCAAGGCACACCTGTTCATCCCCACCGTGGTGGCCAGCACCTTCATCATCGGCGGCTTCATCATCCTCTGGGCCGAGAAGCGCCCGCCGGGTGCCGTGCGCGTCGAGCATGTGGATGACATGACGCCCTGGGACGCGCTCAAGGTCGGCCTGGTGCAGTGCTTTGCCATGATCCCCGGCACCAGCCGCAGCGGCTCCACCATCATCGGCGGCATGCTGCTGGGCCTCTCGCGCAAGGCGGCGACCGACTTCTCCTTCTTCCTGGCCATTCCCACGCTGATCGGCGCGGGCGTCTACAGCCTCTACAAGGAGCGCGCGCTGCTGTCGGTGGCGGACATCCCGATGTTCGCCGTCGGCCTCGTGTTCTCCTTCATCAGCGCCTGGCTGTGCGTGCGTTGGTTGCTGCGCTACATCTCCACCCACAGCTTCATTCCCTTCGCCTGGTACCGCATCGTGTTCGGCCTGATCGTGCTGGGTACGGCCTGGAGCGGGATGGTGGTCTGGGCGGATTGAGTGGCGCGGGGCGGGTTATCGCGCCCCGGTTTCGACCAGCTCAGCCCGAACGGTTGGAGGGCGCATACGCCGGGTGCAGCGCGGTTCCCTGAGCCTGCACATGAGGTGCAAACAGAAAAGCCACCGGTCGCAGGCCGGTGGCTTTTGTCCTTTGCGCACCGCGTGGTGCTCGCCGACCCCCATGTTCCACGCGGTCCGAGAAAGCCCTCAGAGCAGGTTGCGCAGCGTCGCTTCGATGGCTGCTGCCGTGGCGATCGGCTTTTCCATCGGAAAGAGGTGCGTGCCGTCCAGCATGCTGATGCGCCCGCGCGTCAGGCGCAGCGTGGCGGCCATGCCGGCGCGCTTCATCTCCACCGACTGGCGGCCGCCGATGAAGGCGCAGGGACACTGCAGCGGCTTGCTGCGCAGCAGGCGGCCGATGTTGTCGGGCAGGTTGTCGTAGATCGCGGTCTCGACATCGCGGTCGAAGGCGAGGGCGCGGGCATCGCCATGCACGAAGGTGCCATGGTCGATGTAGTCGTGCAGCACCTGCGGATCCCAGCGCGCGAAGGCCTTCTTGTGGCGGAAGTGCTCGAACACCGCCTCTCGGTCTTCCCAGCTGTCGCGGCGCTTGCGGCTGACCATGCCCGGCGAGACGCGGCGCATCAGCGGCGTGCGCTTGACCAGCCCCAGCGTGCCGGCACGCCAGCCGTCGATGATGGGTGAATCGATCATCACCACGCCGCGTGCGAGCAAGGGATGTTTCGACGCACACATGACGCTCAGGATGCCGCCCAGCGAATGCCCGACGAGGAAGGGCGCGGTGCCCGCGCCGTCGGCGATGGGGGCCGTGAACTCGGCCAACTGCTCGACCAGGTGCGGCCAGTTGTCCGTGACCGGAAAGCGCGGGTCATGGCCGAACTTCTCGATGGCGTGCACGGCAAAGCCGCGGGCGCGCAGGCTGTCGAGCATCACCCGGTAGGTGCTGGCCGGAAAGCTGTTGCCATGCGAGAAGACGATGGGCGGCAGCGTGGCCGCGGCGGATGGCAAGGGCGCGGAGGCAGGCACGGTCGGCAGCAAGCGGTGGAATCGGGAATCGGGGTGGAAGGACAGGGGCAGACGCCGGACGGGGTGCGGCACCGCCCGGCCACGATGCGCGGACGAATCCGCAGGCCGAGCGGGCGGGCCTTCTCAGATGAGCTTCTCGTCCCGCGTCGAGATCTTGCGCAGCGCGCCGTGGCGGCCGGCCGGCATCTTCAGCGGGTGCGCCGTGTGGTCGTCGTTCCAGACCGGGTCTTCCAGGCTGTCGAAGACTTCGCGCAGCTTGCGGCCCCAGCCGTCGCGGATCATGCGGAAGTAGGGGTTGTCGGCGTCGATGCAGATCACCTTGTCGGTCTGCAGGCGGTTGGCTTCGTACACCACCAGATCCAGCGGCAGGCCCACCGACAAGTTGGACTTCATGGTCGAGTCCATCGACACCAGCGCGCACTTGGCAGCCTCGTCCAGCGGTGTGTCGGGCGTGAGCACACGGTCGAGCACGGGCTTGCCGTACTTGGCCTCGCCGATCTGGAAGTAGGGCGTCTCGGGCGTCGCCTCGATGAAGTTGCCGGCCGAGTAGACGAGGAAGAGCCGCATGCCCTCGCCCTTGACCTGGCCGCCGAGGATGAAGCTCACATTGAAATCCACGCCGGCCGCCTTCAGCGCCTCGCCGTCGCGGTCGTACACATGGCGCACGGCCGAACCCAGAACGCGCGCGGCGTCGAACATGCTCTTGGCGTTCCAGATCGTGATGGGCGGGCCCTCGCGGCCGCGCTCTTCCAGCTCTTCGATCTGCAGGATCTCGCGCACCGACTGCGAGATCGACAGGTTGCCGGCCGACAGCAGCACCATCGTGCGGTCGCCGGGCTTCTCGTAGACGATGGTCTTGCGGAAGGTGCTGATGTGGTCCACGCCCGCGTTGGTGCGGGAGTCCGACAGGAAGACCAGGCCGGCGTTGAGTTTGATGCCTACGCAGTACGTCATGGTGATGCGCGGTCGGCGGGCGGGCCGCGGAGGCTTCAGTCCCGACGCTCGCGTTGGTGCAGCTTTTTGAGTGTGTAGAGCGCTTCGAGCGCCTCCCGGGGGCTCATCGCATCGGGGTCGAGCGTGGCCAGCGCGGATTCTACGGGGCTCTCCTGCGGTGTCTGGGCCACGGGCGGTGGCGCGAACAGGTCGACCTGGGCCTGCGCCTGGGTCTGCTGCGATTCCAGCGCTTCCAGCGCGCCGCGGGCATGGTGGATCACTGCCGCTGGCATGCCGGCCAGCCGCGCCACCTGGATGCCGTAGCTGCGGCTGGCGGGGCCCGGCTGCATCTCGTGCAGGAAGACGATGTCGCGGCCGCTCTCGGTCGCGCTCACATGCATGTTGAGCGCAGCGCGGTGCGTGGCCGGGAACTCGGTCAACTCGAAGTAGTGGGTCGCGAAGAGCGTGAAGGACTTGGCCTTGTCGTGCAGGTGCGCCGCGATGCCGGCCGCCAGCGCCAGGCCATCGAAGGTGCTGGTGCCGCGGCCGATCTCGTCCATCAGCACCAGCGAATGCGACGTGGCGCTGTGCAGGATCTGCGCGGCCTCGGTCATCTCCAGCATGAAGGTGGACTGGGCATTGGCCAGGTCGTCGGCCGCGCCGATGCGGGTGTGGATGGCGTCGATGGGCCCGAGCCGGCAGTTCGCCGCCGGCACGCACGAGCCGATGGAAGCCAGCAGCACGATGATCGCCACCTGCCGCATGTAGGTCGATTTGCCGCCCATGTTCGGGCCGGTGATGACCTGCATGCGCTGGCTGGGCCCGAGCCGCGTGTCGTTGGCGATGAAGGCGCCGCTGGATTTTTCGGCCAGGCGCGCCTCCACCACCGGATGGCGGCCCTGCTCGATCTCGATGCAGGGATGGGCCACGAAGCTGGGCGCGTTCCAGTTCAGCATGTGGGCACGCTCGGCCAGCGCCGCGAGGGCGTCGAGCGAGGCCAGCGCTGCCGCCACACGCGTGAGCGCGGGCACATGCGGCTGCAGCTGGTCGAGTAACTGCTCGTAGAGCCACTTCTCGCGCGCCAGGGCGCGGTCCTGCGCCGACAGGGCCTTGTCCTCGAAGGCCTTGAGCTCGGGCGTGATGAAGCGCTCGGCGTTCTTGAGCGTCTGGCGGCGGCGGTAGTGCTCGGGCACGCGCGACAGGGCGCTCTGCGTGATCTCGATGTAGAAGCCATGCACGCGGTTGAACTGCACCCGCAGGTTGGCGATGCCGGTGAGGGCGCGCTCGCGCGTCTCCAGCTCCAGCAGGAAGCCGTCGCAGTTCTCGCCGATGGCGCGCAACTCGTCCAGCTCGGCGTCGAAGCCGGTGGCGATCACGCCGCCCTCGCGGATCAGCGCAGCGGGCTCGGGCTGGATGGCGCGCGCCAGCAACCCGGCGCAGCCGGGCGGTGGCACCAGCTCTTCGGCGAAGTAGCCGAGCAGTGGCGCGCCCGTGGGCAGCAGCGGCCCCAGGCGCTCGCACTTGACCAGCGCCAGCTGCAGCGCGATCAGCTCGCGTGGGCGCACCTGGCGCAGGGCGATGCGCGCGGCGATGCGCTCCACGTCGCTGGTGTTCTTGAGCTGCTCACGCAGCAGCTTCCAGGGTGCCGCGGTTTCGCCGGGCGCGGGTGCGCGCAGGGCAGCGATCGCGCCCAGCCGCGCCTGGGCCTCGGCCCGGTCGCGGCGCGGGGCCAGCAGCCAGCGCTTGAGCATGCGGCTGCCCATGCCGGTCATGCATGTGTCCAGCAGCGAGAAGAGGGTGGGCGACTCCTCGCCGCGCAGCGTCTGCACCAACTCCAGGTTGCGACGCGTGGTGGCGGGCAGCTCGATCAGGTCGCCATCGCGCTCGACGGCCAGGCGCTGCAGGTGCGACAGCGTGCGGCCCTGCGTGTGCTCGGCATAGCCCAGCAGCGCCGCGGCGGCGGCATGGGCCTGGCCCAGCGACTCCGCGCCCCAGGCCGCCAGACTGGCGGCGCCCAGCTGCTCGCGCAGCTTGCGCTCGCCCAGGCCGGGGTCGAACTGCCAGGCGGGCCGCACCGACAGCGTGAAGCCGCCGGGCTCGCGCTGCAGCTTCAGGCGCTGTTCGAAGGCGGGCGTGACCTCGGCGCTGTAGAGCAGCTCGCTCGGGCCCACGCGCTGCAGCCAGCTTTCAAGCGCATCGGCGTCGCATTCCGCCAGGTGCACCTCGGCGCCGGTGACGCTGAGCCAGGCCAGGCCGCAGACGTTACGCGCGCCGGCATGCACCGCCATGAGGATGGCATCGCTCTTGTCGGCCAGCAGTTCGGCGTCGGTGAGCGTGCCGGGCGTGACCACGCGCACCACCTTGCGTTCGACCGGCCCCTTGGCGGCGCCGACCTCGCCCACCTGTTCGCAGATGGCGACCGACTCGCCCAGCTTGATGAGGCGCGCCAGGTAGGTGTCGACCGAATGGAAGGGCACGCCGGCCATGACCACCGGCGAGCCGGCCGACTGGCCGCGCGTGGTGAGGGTGATGTCGAGCAGGCGCGCCGCCTTCTCGGCATCGGCGTAGAACAGCTCGTAGAAGTCGCCCATCCGGTAGAACAGAAGCGTCTCGGGATGGTCGGCCTTGAGGCGCAGGTACTGCGCCATCATCGGCGTGTGGGCGGAGAAGTCGGCGCTGGCCGGCGTCGGCAGGGCGGTGCTCGGGTCTTGCAATTGCTTGTCGATGTCCAGGGGCCGCGCATGCCTGCTGCCGGATGGCGAATGCTGTGCGCGAGGTCGGCCCGCTGCGGGGCGGGCCGACGAAGGGCGTGGATTATCGACCCGGACGCCCTGCCCTCAGCGCCACAGGTTCGTCCGCGCCAGTTCCACCACCTCGTCCCCGCGGCCATTGATGATGGCCTTGAGCAGGTACAGGCCGAAGCCCTTGGCCTGTTCCGCCTCGATCTTGGGCGGCAGCACCAGCTCCTGCTTGGCGGTGACCACGTCCACCAGCGCAGGGCCGTCGTGCGCGAAGGCGGCGGCGAGGGCGCCGTCCAGCTCGGCCGAATTGGTGACGCGGATGCCTCGCACACCCATGGCCGTCGCCATGGCCGCGAAGTCCGGATTCGCCAGGTCGGTGCCGGTGTCCAGATAGCCGCCGGACTTCATCTCCATGGCGACGAAGCCCAGGCTGCCGTTGTTGAAGACGATCACCTTCACCGGCAGGCCCAGCTGCACCAGGCTCAGGAAGTCGCCCATCATCATGGTGAAGCCGCCATCGCCCGAGAGCGAGACCACCTGCCGCCCGGGCGCTGCCGCCTGCGCGCCCATGGCCTGCAGCATGGCGTTGGCCATCGAACCATGGTTGAAGGAGCCGATGAGCCGGCGCCGGCCGTTCATCCTGAGGTACCGCGCGGCCCATACCGTGGGCGTGCCCACATCGGCCGTGAAGACGGCGTCGTCGGCCGCCATGGCGCTCACCCGCTGCGCCACGTACTGCGGGTGTAGTGGCCGGCCTATGCCAGCGGCCACGGCCAGGTCGTCCAGGCCTTCGCGCGCCTTCGCATAGTGGGCCAGTGCGCCATCGAGGAAGCGCCGGTCGTCGTGGTCCTGGAGCCGCGGCAGCAGTGCGGCGATGGTGTCGCCCACGTCGCCGACCAGGCCCTGCGCCAGCGGCGCCCGGCGGCCCAGGGCGCCGGGGTCGCGGTCGATCTGCACGATGTGCGCCTCCTTGGGATAGAAGGCGCGGTAGGGAAAGTCGGTGCCCAGCATCAGCAGGGTGTCGGCGTTCTCCATCGCGTGGTAGCCGGAGGCGAAGCCGATCAGGCCGGTCATGCCCACGTCGTAGGGGTTGTCCCATTCCACATGTTCCTTGCCGCGCAGCGCATGGACGATGGGCGCCTTCAGCCGTTCGGCCAGGGCCACAACAGCGTCGTGGTGGCCTGCGCAGCCGCTGCCGGCCAGCAGGGTGACGGCCCGGCTTCCGTCCAGGTGGGCGGCAAGTTCATCGAGCGCGGCGTCCGGCGGCACGACGCGCGGCCGCGGTGCGAGCGGGATGCGCGGCGCCTTTTCCACCGGCGCGGCGGCCAGCGCCACATCGCCCGGGATCACCAGCACCGCCACGCCGCCGCGCCCCACGGCCGTCTGGATCGCGCGGTGCAGCACGGCCGGCATCTGTGCGGGGTTGGAGACCAGCTCCACATAGTCCGCGCATTCGCGGAACAGCTCCTGCGGATGCGTCTCCTGAAAGTAGCCCAGCCCGATCTCCGACGAGGGAATGTGCGCCGCGATGGCCAGCACCGGCACCCGATTGCGCTGGCAGTCGAACAGACCGTTGATCAGGTGCAGGTTGCCGGGCCCGCAACTGCCGGCGCAGACCGCCAGCCGGCCGGTCAGCGCCGCCTCGGCGCCCGCGGCGAAGGCGGCCGATTCCTCGTGCCGCACATGCATCCATTCGATGCGGCCCAGACGTCGCAGGCTGTCGTTGAGGCCGTTGAGGCTGTCGCCCGTCACGCCCCAGATGCGCTCGACGCCGAGGTCGGCAAGGCTGTGGGCGAGGAGGTCGGCGACGGTGAAGGGCATGGCAGCTCCAAATCAAGGGTAAATACGAATGGACTCGCATTCATCCTAAGAATTTCGCTGGGGCGCTAGCGTAGGAACGGAGCGATACCGGACCTCGATGCGTGCGGCCTGCGCCTCAGGCGGTCCGCACGGCGCGGGGCCGTCAGCGCCTGCGCCCCTGTGACGCTTGGCCGCTTGCCCTCGGAGCGTGTCAGCCCCAGCCCACGCGCCCCTGCGCCGCATTGGTGATGGTGGCCTTCAGCGCGGACGCCGCCTCGTCGACCATCTCGAAGCGAAGCCGCACGACGCTGCCGTGGGTCACCTCCAGCAGGGCGGCGCCGGCGTGTGCCAGTTCGCGGCGGACGGTGCCTTCCAGGGCGTAGGGCACTTCGCAGCTCAGCGTGACGCGCCGTTGCAGCGGCACGGTCTGCGCGGCCTTCAGCGCCTGTGCGACGGCGTCGGTATAGGCGCGGACCAGGCCGCCGGCGCCCAGCTTCACGCCGCCAAAGTAACGCACGACCGTGGCCAGAACGCCTTCGAGCTCATGGTGGCGCAGCACCTCCAGCATCGGCCGGCCGGCGGTGCCCGCAGGCTCGCCATCGTCCACGGCCGCGGATTGGCCGCCCGCCATCAGGGCCCAGCAGACGTGGGCTGCATCCGGATGCTGCGCCCGCAGTTGTGCCACGATGGCCTGCGCGGCCGCCCGGTCGGGCACCCCCTGCACGCAGGCCAGGAAGCGGCTCTTGCGCACCAGCAGTTCGAAGCCGGCAGGCGCCGCGATGGAGAAAGGCATGAGGAAGAGGGCGAAAGGCGCCATGAAGGGCGGGTCGGCGATGATGCCGCAGGCCGAATGGCGGTCGAGAGGAAAGAGAGAACAACGTGATCGGAAACCTGCTGACGGCCCTGGTGGCCCTCATCCACGTCTACATCCTGGTGCTGGAGATGTTCTTCTGGGACACGCCGCGCGGCCACAAGGCCTTCGGCCTGAAACCCGAGTTCGCCCGTGCCACGCGCGTGCTGGCGGCCAACCAGGGCCTGTACAACGGCTTCCTGGCGGCGGGCCTGTTCTGGGGCCTGTGGCTCGGCGCCGCGGGCATCGCGGTCAAGCTGTTCTTCCTCGCCTGCGTGGCGGTGGCAGGGTTGTATGGCGCTGCCACGTCGAGCCGGAAGATCCTGTTCGTGCAGACAGTGCCGGCCGTGCTGGCGATGGCGGCACTGTTGCTGGGCTGAGGCCGCGCCATGGGGGCTGTCTGCTCCCTGTGACGTGACCTCGCGCGATGCGACACCTCTGCTCAATGCCGCACGCCCGTTCGCGCTGAGCCCGTCGAAGCGCTGATGCGAGGCTTCGACAGGCTTGTATGGTTTGGTTTCCATCAACCAAACCGTAAGAAAAGGCGAGGAGCCGGGATGTAGGGACATCGACAGGCATCGGCGGTAGCTTCAGACCCTACCGACCGACACCCTGAGTCATCACCCCATCCCTGCGCC
>NZ_JBEPKY010000031.1:0-63882 GCF_040544975.1 Pseudacidovorax sp. 1753
GGGTGGCGGGCGGACTTCTACGAGAAGAATGTGCTGGAGGAGATCAAGGCGAAGATTCCGGCACACAAATGGTCTGCGGAATTGGGCAAGGCGACGAGTGCGGAGCTTCAGGCGATGAAGATCGGCGCGGCGCATTGGGTGGCTGCGGGGGCTGTGGTGGGGGTCATTTGGGATGCGGTGGATGGAAATAAGGCTCAGAAGGAAGAAAAGAGATTGCTTCAATACGCTTACTACGGTCGAGCTGCGGCTGGTGTCGGAACGATTGGAACCGGTCTAGTCACGGCCTACAACTTGGAGAAAGTGCGCGTCGTCCTATGGTGCTCCCGGATCAACATTGCGATGGGTCTCCTGGTATTTGTCGCAAGTGAAGTGATAGCTCGGCTGAAAGAAGGGGAGTGGGCCGAGTGGCTGCAGGCCGAGCCCTTCCGAAAGAGCGATAGCAGAGCAACCCCGCATCGCACCGAAGCGCTCATGCTCAGCGGTCTTGCCAATGCCATCGCGGACATGGAGTGACGCTGCATGTTCAATTCCGAATCGGGTTACTGGGATGAGAAGCGCAGCCAAAGTCCCAAGCAAGCATTGGAGTATTTCGCGGACATCAACGAGCACACGCGGCTCCTTGGTATTCATGAGGGCCACACGCCTCGCGGCGTGAACGACCCAAAACCCACGCGCAAGGAGAAGCTCAAAGAACAGGAAATTGCACGGCCTTCCCTGTCTATCAGTCGGACGCTGTTTGATTTCAATGAGCATTTCATCGAGTTGAGCAACCTGGGTGAGAACACGCGGTCATTGGGATTTCTCTTGTTGATATTGCTTACGTTACCTGCGCTTTTTTTAGGAAGAGCAACTCTCGTTGATCTAATAAATGACCCTTTTCTTTCGGAAAATTGGCTCATTGCTGCGCTGGCTGGGGGAGGAATTGCTTTTCTCTCTTTCGGATTGCTATTTTTCTTTTGGAGATACTTTTTTTCTCCCGCCTTTTTCACCGCCCTTCGCGCCCGCTACCGCTTCAACCGCACCACCCGCAAGGTCTATGTGCTGCGCCCCAGGAAGTACGGCGGCAACGCCATCCTCGATTGGGACCGTGTCAAAGCCCATGTGCATTGGGCTCCACCCAAGTCCTGGACAGCCGAGCAACTGGCCAGCAGCGAAGAAGCTCGCCGCGAGCGCCGCCTGTCTGCCGGCATCGACAGCAACCTGCTTCTCTACTGGCCTCCCCTCGACCCCGCCGACTCCGAGCGCAAGGGCGAAGACCTGATCTGGGTCGGTCCGGGCGGCAGTGGTGAACCTCTGTGGCAGTACATCCGCACCTTCATGGAAGAAGGCATGGACGCCGTGCCCAAACCGGCGGAATACAACTGGCTGCGCAAAGGCTTCAGCAGCCCCGGCCAGCACATGGAAGAAACCGTGATGCATGGCTCCCTGGTGCGAGACAGGATCGTGGGCGAAGGCACATCGGCTGCCACCGCCACGAACTTCGGGTTGAACGTGTTGTGGGCGCCGTTGCACACCTTGGCCGAACGGTTGTGCTACTGGCCCACCTTCCCCGAAGAGTGGAACAGCGACTGCGGGCAGAGGCGGCGTGAGGATGGCATCGGGCCGGAGGAGCCACTGCGGTGGGAGGAAAAATCATGACATCAAAGCAAGCAGCTGTCCAACTTGCGATTGCGCAACCTGCGTTCGAGTATTTGCTCGACACGGGCTTGATCACGCAATCCGAATATCTGGAAGCAAAGAAAAGTTCCGAATGGAAGCGGCGCCGCGCGTTGCGAACGCCAGGCCAGGTATTCGGCTGGATGCTGTCGCGGCAGTTGATTCCCAGCGACAGCATCGGTCCACGCATCAACGCCTTTGAAGACCGCCCCAGCGAATTGCAAAACGATCTGATGGGCAAAGTGCTCGATGAAGCTTGCGAACTCATTGGTGAAGGGGATGGTTCCATTGAGTTGAGTTTTGATCTTGCAATGTATGTGGCAGGCATGAGTGAAGGCGTAGACGAAGCAGCACTGCGCATCTTGCTCGAGCAAGAGATGATCCAACCAGAAGTTTTCGAGCGCGCTTGTTCAGAGTTGATTGCTCCGCCTGCGGCATTCGCCGCTGCCAGTTCACCGGCAGCGGCACTGGCTTGGCTGGTAGAGAGTGTCGCATTGCTGGAAGAAAAGGAGCTACATGCACTGATCGTTCGCATTCTTTCTGAACCGGAGTCCGCTTTGCAGGCTCAACGGGAATCCATCGTTACTGATGCGGCTCAGTTGGTTGAGTCTTTCAAGGCGCAGTTCTCTGAGGTCACCGGGAGGGCCATGTCTTTGCCAAAAATGGCGGAAGCAGTGTTTCGTGATCGCGTCACAGCTCTGATCTGGATTGGGGCGATTCTCTGGATAGGATGGAAACTGCTTCACCGTTAGCTACGGGGAGCAGGTGTTGCACTTCAGGTTTGAATCCGCCGGCTCAGAAGGAAGAAAAGAGATTGCTTCAATACGCTTACTACGGTCGAGCTGCGGCTGGTGTCGGAACGATTGGAACCGGTCTAGTCACGGCCTACAACTTGGAGAAAGTGCGCGTCGTCCTATGGTGCTCCCGGATCAACATTGCGATGGGTCTCCTGGTATTTGTCGCAAGTGAAGTGATAGCTCGGCTGAAAGAAGGGGAGTGGGCCGAGTGGCTGCAGGCCGAGCCCTTCCGAAAGAGCGATAGCAGAGCAACCCCGCATCGCACCGAAGCGCTCATGCTCAGCGGTCTTGCCAATGCCATCGCAGATATGGACTGAGCGCAATGTTCAATTCAGAAGCCAGCTATTGGGATGAACGGCGCAGCGAGAGTTCGAAGCAGGCGTTGGAGTACTACGCGGATATAAATGAACGCACGAGGCTGTACGACAGTCATGAAGGGGCGCGGCCGCGCAATGTGAATGATCCCAAGCCCATACGAAGGGAAAAGCTCAAAGAACAGGAGATTGCACGGCCTTCCTTGTTCATCAGTCGCGCATTGCTTGATTTCAATGAACACTTCATCGAGCTGAGCAATGCTGGCGAGTACAAGCGGTCATTGACATTCATGATTGCGTTGCTTTTCGGGTCGTCAGTGGCACTACCAGCGTATCCAATCGGTCTGCTTCTTGCTGAGCAGGCGCCACATCCCCAGGATTGGTACATCGCATTGGCCATCCTTTTGGTTGTCTTTGCTTGCGCGACTGGGCTTGTTTGCTTTCTTGTGTGGCCTCACGTTATTGCCCCCGCCTTCTTCACCGCCCTTCGCGCCCGCTACCGCTTCAACCGGACCACCCGCAAGGTATACGTGCTTCGCCCGAAGAAATATGGCGGCAACGCCATCCTCGATTGGGACCGCGTCAAGGCGCATGTGAAATGGGCGCCGCCCAAGTCCTGGACGGTGGAGCAGTTGGCCAGCAGCGAAGAAGCTCGCCGCGAGCGCCGCCTGTCTGCCGGCATCGACAGCAACCTGCTTCTCTACTGGCCTCCCCTCGACCCCGCCGACTCCGAGCGCAAGGGCGAAGACCTGATCTGGGTCGGTCCGGGCGGCAGTGGTGAACCTCTGTGGCAGTACATCCGCACCTTCATGGAAGAAGGCATGGACGCCGTGCCCAAACCGGCGGAATACAACTGGCTGCGCAAAGGCTTTCACACGCCGGGCCAGCATATGGAAGAGACGGTGCTGGGCCCCTCGCGGGTGCTGGACCGCATCGGCGGGCGAGCGCCGGCGCGCGGCAGTTCGCTGATGACCGAAGTGAATTTCCTGACGAACGTGCTGTGGGCGCCCTTGCACTGCCTGAGCGAGCGGCTGTGCAAATGGCCCACCTTCCCCGAGGAATGGAACAGCGACTGCGGCCAGCGCCGGCGGGAGAACGGGATCGGACCGGAAGAGCCGCTGCGGTGGACAGCCCGTCTTTGAACTGTTCGGTCCGGAAGCGGGCGATCATAGAAACCCGGGTCGCCGAACAAGAGCTGTGGCTGCCTACTCTCCAGGTCTGCCCGAGCCGGTGGGCAACGCGATCGCTGGCGTAGGGCTCAAATTTGCAGGGCCGGTGATGGACGACACGGCCGAGCAGATCGAGGCGCAACTCAAGAGCGACCACCAGCACTCCAGCCTGAGCCTGGGCGAGACCGTCGTGCGCCTGAAGGCGGCCACGCGCCAGCACGAGGGCCTGGCCGATGCCGCCAGCATCGCCAAGGCGCAGGAAAGGGGCGCCGACCAGGACGCCGTGGCACAGCGGCTGGCCCGGCAGGCGTCCGACATCCAGGGCGAAGGCCAGGCCGATGCGGCGCAGCGGCGCTTTCCGGAACTGCAGCAGCCGCACCTGGTGCTGGCCAGCGCGGCAGGCCTGGTCGCCACCACGGCGCAGAGCCTGCACCTGCAGGCGGGCGAGCACGTGGCCCTGAGGAGCTTCCGAAGGCGCTCGCCAAAGGAGCGTTCGGCTTGCCGACGGGGGCGATGCCGGACGTCGCAATACCGACCGACAAAGAGGCTCAGGCACTGGGCCTCACGGACTTCGACAACCTGGATCTCAAGGGCGTCATGCTCCCGCAGAAGTGGCTGCTCGTAGGCTACAAGGGTGGGATTCTTTCGATCCTCGCCGCAGCCAACGGCGGTGGCGACGTGGGCGATGCCGTGCGCGAATTCGCCAGCACGATCTACCACGAGGCCCGACACGCGCAGCAGTACTTCTGGATGTCGGCCCTGGTGCAGCAGCATCCGTTCGACTACGTGCATCTGCCCAACATTCACCTCGTCTGGGCCACCTTGATGCCGCCGAAGTACCACGCACTGGCAGCGAAGACCCCGTTACCCAATGAACCCAGCGCGCTGGTGGGCTTGCATCGCATGGTCATTGCCATGTACTACCAGTTGCTCTGCTACTTCGACAGCGCAAACAAGAAAAAGCCGGACCGACCGGGCTACCTGCCCGACGTCCTGCGCACAGAGATTCCCTTGGCAAGAAAGGCAGCCTATGAATTGCTTCAAGACGTGGGGTTGGGCGGCAAGCCCATCGATGTGGATCAGATGGCCATGGCGGAACCGGGCAGCCTCGGCTATCGCATGCGACCCTGGGAGGAGGACAGCTTCGCTTGCGAAGAGGTGGTCAAACACCTTTGGAACGGCGCTCCTGGCGCTGCTCTGCCTCAACCCGGCTTCTGCACAAGATTGTTTGACATCGCCAGCAATTCAGTTCGGCAACCCACCCGAGGAAAAGAAAGTGATGGCACCCGCTGATAAGCAGAAGGCCTGGGAGGACTACCAGGCTCGCCAACGAGCGGCTCAGGCCGTCTACGACAGCTTCCGCTACACCGAGGCTCAGCGCGAACGGCTGATCGACTTCATCGGGGCAGCGATGAAGGTCATCCGTGGGGATGCGCCGTTCGAGGGCTTGGCTCGACTGCTTCCGATTTCGGATCGAAGGCCTGCCATCGTGAGTGGTGAAGCGTACCGCGGCGGCACTACCTTCGACTTTGACGCATGCTTTCTCAACCAGTGGACCGGCATCTACATGCTCGGCACGACGGATGACCAGGGCAAGGTCGAGCCGTATCACTTCCAGATCGAACTCAGTCCGCCGATGGACCTCGACCGGGAGCGTCTTGAGCAACTTTTGAATCTGAAGGTTGCGCCAGGATGGCTGCAGGATGGCGGCAATCTCTATCCCCCCGAAGTGATCATGCATCTGGGCATCGTGCGTCAGCCGGCCACCTTCGAGTACGACATCCTGAAGCCGGCCTACGCACCCTATCTGGTCAAGGTCAAACTCAGCTATATCAACCCTCGGGACAAAGACCCCTACACCGCAACGAGGATGGTCCGCCTCGAAATCCGCCGCAGATATCTCACTCCCGAGCAACTGCGCGAGCGCGATCAGAAGAAGTTCAGCGACATGCCCAGGACCGGCCAGCGGGTTCCCAAGGACGGCCGCTGGCTCGGCTTCTTTGCCGACGACGCACTGAATGCGGCCATCCCCATGCAGCGGCGCATCCACACCCTCGGCGATGACGGATGGTTCCCCGTCCTGAACGGGCAGGACCCTGACACCGGCCGCGTCGTGACACAGCCCGCCTGGTGGCAATGGGTTGGCCCCGATCCCATGGCCGAGGAAATCGAGCGGATGTTCGGCCCGAAGAAGAAGAGCTGACTTCGCTGCCGGCGCTACAGCAAAGCAGCCACCGGCCGAATGCGCATCGATTTGGCCTCGCCTGCAATGGAAAGGCCGCCTATGAATTGCTTCAAGACGTGGGGCTGGGCGGCAAGCCCATCGATGTGGACCCGATGGCCATAGCTGGATCGGGCAGCCTCGGCTACCCGAATGCGGCCCTGGGAAGAAGGCAGCTTCGCTTGCGAAAAGGTGGTCAAGCATCTGTGGAACGGCGCTCCTGGCGCCGCTCTGCCTCAACCCGGCCTCTGCACAAGATTGTTCGACGTCGCCACCACTCCGGTTGGCCGACCGTCAGGAGGAAAGGAAAGTCATGACACCCGCTGAGAAGGCCCAACGGCGTGCGGAAACCGAGGCAGAACTGCGCGGCGCCCAAGCCGTCTAGGACAACTTCCGATATGACGACATGCAGCGGGAGCGGCTGGTCGAATTCACTGCGGCGGCGATGAAGGTCATTCGAGGGGACGCTCCGTTCGAATTGAGCAGGTTAGAAATCCGCCGCGACTACCGCACCCCGACGCAACTGCGCAAGCGCGAGGCCGATCGCCCGTCACCGACGTCCATACGTTGAGCGTGCCCTCCGGTCCGGCCTGCGCGGCCCCTTCGGCTCAGGACGCCTCCGGCGCCTCCGGCACGCCCGGCTCGCCGTCCATGATCTGGTACTTGCGCATCTTCTCCCACAGCACCTTGCGGCTGATGCCCAGGTGCTGGGCGGCGTCCTGGCGGCGCCAGTCGTTCACTTCGAGCGCCGCGATGATGCGGTTGCGCTCCGTCGCGTTCCAGCCGCGGCGCTCCAGCGGGGCGGCGGAGGGCACCTCCACCGGACGGGCCAGCGCCAAAGCACGCTGGATCAGCGTCGGCTCCCAGCTCTTCGTCTGCCGCGCGATCACGCCCACCCGCTCGGCCAGGTTGCGCAGCTGGCGCACGTTGCCCGGGAAGGTGGCCGAGGCGATGGCGTCGGTCAGCCAGTGCGGCGCCTCACCCAGTTCCTGCAGCAGCGGCTCGCCCAGCACGCCGGTCAGCACGGCCTTGAAGAGGGCGATCTTGTCGGCCTCGCCGCGCTCCTCCAGGCTGGGGATGCGCAGCTCGATCACCGCCAGCCGGTAGAACAGGTCGGCGCGGAACTCGCCCGCGGCCACCATCTCGCGCAGGTTGCGGTTGGTGGCCGCCACCAGGCGGAAGTCCACCCGCAGCGGCGTGGCCGAGCCCAGACGGGTGACGGCGCCGTCCTCCAGCACCCGCAGCAGCTTGACCTGCTGGTAGCGCGGCAGGTCGCCGATCTCGTCCAGGAACAGCGTGCCGCCGGTGGCCTGCTCGAAGTAGCCGCGGTGCGCATGCACGGCGCCGGTGAAGGAGCCCTTGGCATGGCCGAAGAACAGCGACTCGAACAGGCCGTCGGGAATGGCGCCGCAGTTGACCGCGACGAAGGCACCCTTGCCATAGGTGGGATGGCCATGGTGCAGCAACTGCGCCACGCGTTCCTTGCCCACGCCGGTCTCGCCCTGCACCAGCACCGAATGGTCGCTGCCCGCGAAGGTGTTCACCTCGGCCAGCAGCGCCTTCATGGGCTCGGACAGGGCCACCAGTTCGCCCGGCGCTGGCGCCTCGGCCGCGCGGGCGCGCAGCTGGCGCACCAGCTTGGCGACCATGGTGCGCAGTTCGGCACAGGTGAAGTCGTAGGGCAGGACGTGCAGGTACTCGGGCGGGTAGTTGCGCGGATCGCGCTCGCGGGTGCTCGCGCCTACCCAGATCACCGGCATGCCCTGCAGCAGTTCGGTGGCATGCGGCAGGCCGCCGCCATCGATGGCGGTGACGCTCATCACGGCCAGCGACGGGCGCAGCGGCTGGTCGCGCTCGGGCAGGCTCATGAAGCGGTCGTCGGCGCGGATCACGTCCACGTCGAAGCTGGACATGCAGCGCGCCACCCGGTCCAGGATGTCGGCCTTGCCCTCCCAGACATAGAGGTCGAGTTCGTCGAAGGCGGGGGAGACGCTCATGCGATTCAGAAGACCAGCTCCGCGCCGCGGCGGCAGCTCAGGCGGGCGCCGACCTCGGTGGTGGCGACGTCGATGCCCAGCGTGTCGAGCAGGAAGTCCAGCAGCGGATCGAGCAGCGGCGACAGCAAGCCGCTGATCACGGTCTGCAGCGAGCCGAGCAGGCCGTTGATCAGACTGATGGTGCCAAACAGCAGGTTGCCCAGCGTGCCGCTGCTGGTGCTGCGATAGGGCTGGATGCTGACGTTGGCCAGCGTGTTCGCCAGGCTGCCCACGATGCCGGTGGAGGAAATGGCCTGGTAGGCAGGCGCGCCGGCATCGATCTCGGGCAGGTTGGATGCGGCTGGG
This sequence comes from Pseudacidovorax sp. 1753, assembly GCF_040544975.1. NCBI lineage: Bacteria > Pseudomonadati > Pseudomonadota > Betaproteobacteria > Burkholderiales > Comamonadaceae > Pseudacidovorax > Pseudacidovorax sp. 1753. The sequence goes on from NZ_JBEPKY010000031.1 coordinate 8,500, forward strand.
GCGGCGTACTGCAGGGTCTGGATGCTGCCGGCCACCGTGGTGTCGGCGCGCAGGCCCAGCGCCGATTCGAGCGCGAAGTCCGCCTGCTTCGGATCGCTCACCCAGGTGCTGCCTTTCTTCCAGCGCAGGGGGCTGCAGAGTGTGAGCAGGCAGCCGTCCGGCCGGACGGTGCGCCGGCCAAGCTCGAGGATGGAGACGGGGGCCGTCTGCGGAATTTCCGAGGAGGAGAAGAAGGCGCTTTCCGCGGCGGCCGGGGTGGCGCCGAAGCTGCCCACCTGCAGTTCACCCAGTGCCGTGGATGCGGGCACGGTGAGCGTCTTCGCGTCGTTGCCGGTGCAGCTGTAGTCGCTCACGTAGGCACGTCCACCGCCCACGCCGAGGCCCAGGTCGATGCGCGGGCTGGGTGCGATGCGCACCGACAGCGCCTCGGACGAGGGGCAGGTCACCAGTCCGCCACAGAGGATGCCGCCCAGGAAGTTGCCGATGGCCGCTACCAAGTTGAGGTTGAGCACGCCGTTGATGAAACTGGTCAGCGGCGCGAGCTGGCCGGTGACGGTGTCCAGCAGCGAATTCACCGTGCTCAGCAACCCGCCGAGTTCCACCGACACCAGCGTGCGAACTTGCGCCGTGCGCACGAAGATCCGGTTTTCGCCCATGGGGTCGAGCCGCGCCAGCGCCGGGTTGCCGATGGCCGAGATCTGTGCCGGCTCGATGACCTTGGTCTTCACTGAAACGTTGCCCAGACCCGGCAGCGTCAGTGGCACCGATGCGACAACGGCGCTCTTGCTGTTGGCGGCCTGCACCATCGCCTCCACCAGCTGGAAGAGCTGGACCGGCACCTCCAGGCCGGCAGCCGGCGTGCCGCTTTGCACCGAGAGCAGCTCGCCGAGCTGCACGAGGGGAAGCGCCGGCGCGGCCTGGGCTGCGGCCCGGATGGCCTGCAGGGCCGTGATCGCGGAATCGAGCGTGCCCCCATTGCCGCCTGCGCCGTTCTGCAAGGCCGTGATGGCCGCGTCCAGCAGCACGCCCACGGACGCATCGGTGCGCAGCAGGGTGTCGTAGTCGCCGGCCGCGACGTTCAGGTCCACCGCCAGCGCATCGAGAAAGCGCAGCAACTGAACATCGGTCTGCAGCAGCCCGTTCCAGCCGCCCACGCTCAGGTTGAGCGAGCCGCCCAGCAGCCCGCCGACCAGGGCGTTCAACAGCACCGAGCGCGAAGCGTCCACAGTGAGCAGCGTGCTGCGGATGCTCAGCGCCGCCTGCGGTTGCTGACGTGCGGCAATGGCCTCGACCGCCAGCGTGGCCGCGCCGTTGCCGGGCAAGGCCGGCAGGATCACCGCCGGCGTGCGCTGCATGGCCACGCGCACGGCGTTGAAGGGCTGCACGCCGCCCTGGAAGCGCCTGCCCGACGGGTCGGAGGACGTCGTTTCCCAACGGCCGCATTCCACATCGCCGGCCGCCAGGCTGAACTCGCGCGGCAGGTTCCGGTTGGTATCCTGCGTGCCGCTGCCATTGGCATTGGAGAGCGCCGCCTGCTGGGCCGCGGTGCAACTGGTGGGTTGCACCTGCTGCGCGCCGGCCAGCGCAGCCAGGTCGGCGGCCTTCTGCAGGTCGCGCTTGGTCAGCAGCATGTAGCCGAGCTCGGTGCCGAGCAGCCCGATGATCAACACGGCCAGCGCCAGGGTCGCGTTGATGACGACGGAGCCGCGCTGATGGCGTCGGCCGCCGCCTCGCCGAACGAGGCGGCCGGCCAGGGCGCTGCCAGCACCATGGCCCCCGCGGATGTGGACTGGGCGGTGCGTCATGTCAGGATGGCCTCGCCGCGCTGGCGCGCGCCTGCAGCATGTCGGGGATGAAGCGGTCGGCCAGCGGCAGCAGCGGCAGGATCGCGTTGCTGCGATAGGGCAGGCGCACCGTCACCACCACCGGGTCGGCAGCGGCCGTGGCGCTGATCTCCAGGCCGGTCGCGGTGGACAGCGGCACCGCCAGCGAACTGCGCACCACGGCCTGGATCTGCGCTTCGGTGGGCGCGTTGTACATGGCCACGGCACGCGCCCCGTCCTCGGCGGCGCGGGTGATCTGGTGCCGCGTGTAGAACACCGAGCCGAAGGTGGCCAGGCCGTAGAGCACGGTGAAGAGGGCGATGAACACGATGCCGAACTCGATCGCGGCCACGCCCCGCTGGCGCGCGCGTGTCGTGCACATGGCGTGCGCCATGGCCGGGCGCCCCCTCACAGCGACCTCCCGTCGAGCAGCACGCGGGCCTGCGCGGCCACCACGTCCGGCAGCGCAAAGCCGGGAAAGGGCGGCAGCACCGCCTGCAGGCCGGGTGCGCTGACCGTGACCTCGATGCTGCAGCGATTGGCCAGTTGAGCGTCGCAGCTGCTGCCGTTCTCGTACACGACGCGCGAGGCCACGGTGGGTGTGACCGGCAGCCAGCCGGTGGCCTTGCGCGTGGCCTCGGTGCTGGCCGCTGCCTGACGCGCTGCCAGCGTCGTTTGATAGCGCAGCGCGGCCCGCGCCCCATCCTCCGCGGCGTTCTGCAACCCGAAGCGGAAGGTGAACACGATCGCGTAGCACACGATGGTGTAGATGAGCGCAAAGAACAGCAGGAACACCATCGCGTACTCCAGCGAGTACACGCCGCGCTGCACCCGCGCGGCGCGCGGCCGCGTGGCGTGTACGCGAGGGCTGCCCGTTCTCGGCATGTCGGTCGTCGTTCAGTGGGCGCCGCCGGTGGACGTGCCCGTGCCGGTGCCACCCTGGCGCACCGACACAGAGGAGCCGTACCGGTCGGGAATGGGGTGGTTGAAGCTGTTCAGGTAGCGCTCGTAGCTGCGATGTGCCACCTCGCCCGGGATGGGGCGCGGCGTGGCCGAAGCCATCGTGCCGCTACGCTGCAAGGCCAGCAGGCGCTGCGTGGCCGCGCCGACCGGCAGCGCAGGCTGGTCGGTGGCGGCGGCCGTCTCGTCCAGGGCCGCGCCGCTGCCGCCCGAGGGTGCGACCGACGGGGCAGGCACCGGCGCAGCCGCCACCGGCATCGGCGCGACCTGCACGGGCGTCACCTGCCTGCTGTCTGCCGAAGTCGATGCGGCGAGCGGCGCCGCCGAGATCTGGGCCCGGGCCGGTGCGGCCACGAGCAGGCCCAGAAGCAGCAGGGAAAGCGGGGTCGTCTTCGTCATGGCGTCCTTCCGGTGTCGGGGGCGTTGGGGGCGCGCTCGGCGGCGCTCGCGGTGGTGGCCGCGGCGGCCGGTGAAGCCGTCCGCGGCAGGCTGGCGCGGGTGGCGGTGCGCAGGGCCAGGCCGCCGGGCGCGAAGCCGGCCGGCAGGTCGGCGGTGGCCACGGGCGCGCCCCCGCCGGCCAGGTCGCGCCCCGCCTGGCGGATGGCCTCGCGGCTGGCCGGGGGCAGGCGCTGGGCGTCCATCAGCGCGCTCGCCTGATCGGTGCGGCCGCTGGCTTCCAGGTAGAGGGCCAGGTTGGCCTGCACCTGGGCTTGGTCGGGGCGCAGCTGGGCCGCCTGCATCAGCGGAACGCGGGCGGCGTCGATGCGGCCGGCGCGCAGCAGCGCATAGCCCAGGTCGCTCAGCAGCAGGCCGTCGGTGGGCGTACTGCGGCGGGCCTGCTCCATCAGGCGCGCGGCTTCGGCGAAGTCGCCCTTGCCGCCGGCGAGCAGGCCCAGGCCGTGGTAGCCGGCCGCTTCCAACGGCGTGCCCACGAGGCGCCGGTAGGCGGCCGCGCTGGCGGCGTCCTGCCCGGTCTGGCGCAGCGCATCGGCACGCAGGCGGGTCGAGGCCGGCGTCACGCCATGGCGCGCTTCCAGTGCGTCCACATGCGCCAGCGAGGCGAACCACAGGCCGTCCTGCTGCATGCGCTCGACCAGGCGCAGGTAGGTGCCCGCGCTGTCGATGGCGCCTGCGCCTTCGCCGGCCGGCACGGCATCGGCGGCAGCCTGTGCGTTCTGCCGCTCGCGCGCCGCGCCGGCGCCCGGGTAGTCCGACCGCGGCGTGCTGCCGCAGGCCGCGAGGCCCAGGCAGAGAAGGCTGAGGGCGATCACGGAAATCCTGTGCATGGGCGACTCCTTTCTCGTGAGGCGACAACAAGCGCCAGCATTGGCACCTGTCGAAGGGCCGCGGCTCCAAGCCTGCCTGCGCAGGCTTGGACGTGCCCGAAGAGCAGCCGCCTCTGGCGGCCGCCCGGAGCCGCGAAGCGGCACGGGGGGTGTCATCTGGGATGTCATCTCATGCTCCCGACCGAACGGACGATCGCCAGGAAACCGGGGCCTGCGGTGACCACCAGCAGCGCCGGCAGCAGCGTGGTGACCATGATCACGGTCATCTTCACGGTGATGCGGCCGATGCGCTCCTTCATCTCCATGCGGCGGCGCTCGCGCAGCCGCTCGCTGAAGATGCGCAGCGGCTCCTGCACGGCGCCGCCGTGGCGGTCCACCTGCACCAGCAGCATCACCAGGCTGGCCAGGTCCTCGTTGGCATGCAGCGTGGCCAGGCGCTGCAGCGAATGCTCGCGGGTGCGGCCCTGGGCGTACTGCCGGTTGGCGATGCCCAGCTCGAAGCCCAGCACGCGCAGCACATGGTGGAAGTCGGTGGCCATGATCTGCAGGCTCTGGTCCAGACTCAGGCCCACGCCCTGCAGCAGGCGCAGCAGGTCGACGAAGAGCGGCAGCTCCTGCGCCACCTGTTCGCGGCGGTCGGCCGCGCGCCGCGCCAGCAGCCACTTGGGGCCCATGAAGCCGAGCGTGAAGCCGAAGGCCAGCCCAGCCATCGCCCTGGCCGGCGTCTGGCTGCCTGCCCACGCCATGTAGACCACCACGGGCAGCAGCAGCGCCATGCCCAGGCGCAGCAGCAGGAAGATGAGCTGCGCCCGCACGGCCGGAAAGCCGCACTGGTCGATCAGCCGCCGGTCCTCGTCGGCCACCAGCGCGCGGCCCAGGCGCGTGTCCAGCCAGTGCACCGGGAGGTCGCTGGCGCTGGGGGCGGCCAGGGGCGCATGCAGGCTGGGGTCGCCGGCCTGGCTCAGGCTGGCGCCATGGGCCAGGGCGCGGTCCAGCGCGCGTTCGTGGCGCAGCCGGCGCAGTTCGGCACTGATGAGGGCGGCGCCCAGCACCAGCAGGCCCAGGGCGAGCACCGCGACGCTGAGGGCGGCGAGCAGGGTGGGGCTGAGTTGCTGCGGCATCACAGCCTCGCCACCCGGTACAGCAGCACCGCGCCCAGCAGCTGCAGGCCCGCGCCGCCGAAGACCATCATGCGGCCCGTGCCGTCGTGCCACATGCGCAGGAAGTAGTCGGGGTTGTTGGCGACGATCAGCCCGCCCACGATGAGCGGCAGCAGGCCGAGGATCCAGGCCGACAGCCGGGTCTCGGCCGACAGCGCCTGCAGTTCCTGGTCGGCCTGCTCGCGGTCTCGGATGAAGTGCGCCAGCCGCTCCAGCAACAGGTCTGCCCGGCCGCCGTAGCGCACGCCCAGGCCCAGCACGGCAGCCATCAGGTGCAGCTCCTGCACGCGCACGCTCTCGGCCGTCTGCGCCAGGGCCCGGTCCAGGTCCACGCCCGCGTGCACGAGGCTGGCGGTGCGCTCCAGGTAGGCCCGCAGCGGCTCGCGCGCACTCGGAATGGCCAGCTGGAAGGCCGCCTGCGTCGAGTTGCCCACCGTGATGAGCCGCACCATGGCATCGATGAAGCCCGGCAATTGGCCCACCAGGCGGCGGCGGAATTTCTGCACCCGCCACCAGAGGAAGAAGGCCGACAGCGGCAGCAGCACGGCCAGTGCCGCGACCACGCCGGGCGCCGAGGCCAGCAGGCCTGCCAGCGACACCAGGATCACCAGCGCCAGCGCGCCCAGGCCGAGCTGGGGCGCCGACACCGCGCCCTGCAGCCAGGGCGGCAGCAACTCGTCGAGGCGGCCGCGGCCGGACGGGCTGGCCGCGGTAGCCGTCTCGGTCGTCGCGGCCCAGGGGTCGACCAGCGTGCCATCGGCGGGTGCGGCCGCCAGCGGCTGTGCACTGGCGGGCGTCGACAGCGGCGCCGGTCGTGCGCGCGGCACGGCGTCGCTGTCGGCCAGCCCGGCGAGCTGCTCGCCCAGGTGGCGCGCGGCGGCGGCCCGGCCCTGGCCCGAGGTCGCCCACTGCCACAGCAGCAGGCCGGCGGCGGCCAGCATCAGGGCCACGGCCGCCAGCAGCAGGCCGATTCGCGGCGACTCAGCCACGGCGGCCCTCCGCCGCGCCCGGCGCGTTGCGGGCCAGGGTCTGGCGCAGCCGCGCGATCTTGGGCGAATGCGGCGCGATGCCCAGCGACACCCAGCGGTCGCGCTCCTCGCCATCGGGCCCGACCTGCGGCTCGTAGCGGTACAGCTCCTGCATGGCGACCACGTTGTCGTTCACGCCCGTCACCTCCGACAGCGACAGGATGCGCCGCTGCCCGCCCGAGAGCCGGCCGATCTGCACGATGAAGTCGATGGCGCTGGCGATCTGCCGGCGCAGGCTCACCTCGCTGCCCTGGTAGCCCGCGAAGCCCGCGAGCATCTCCAGCCGGTAGATGCATTCGCGCGGCGAGCTGGCGTGGATGGTGCCCATGGAGCCGTCGTGGCCGGTGTTCATGGCCTGCAGCATCTCGATCACCTCGGCGCCGCGCACCTCGCCCACGATGATGCGGTCGGGCCGCATGCGCAGGCTGTTGCGCAGCAGGTCGCGGATGGAGACCAGCCCCGCGCCGTCGAAGCCGCCCTGGCGGCTTTCGAGCCGCACCACATGCGCATTGGCCAGCGACAGCTCGGCCGTGTCCTCGATGGTGATGACGCGCTCGGTCTCGGGGATGAAGGTGGTCAGCGCATTGAGCAGCGATGTCTTGCCCGAGCTGGTGCCGCCCGAGACCAGGATGTTGCAGCGCGCCCGCACCGCCATCTCCAGCACCTGCGACATGCCGGCGTCGAAGGTGCCCAGCTTGACCAGCTCGGCCGGCGTGAGCGGGTCCTTGCGGAACTTGCGGATCGACACCGACATGCCGTCCAGCGCCAATGGCTCGATCACCGCGTTGATGCGGCCGCCGTCGGGCAGGCGTGCGTCGACCATGGGGTTCGACTCGTCCAGCCGCCGGCCCAGCGGCGCCAGGATGCGGCGCACGATGCGCAGCACATGCTCGTCGTCCGAGAAGCGGATCTGCTCGCGCGTGAGGATGCCGCGGCGCGAGACGTAGACGTTCTTGTGGCCGTTGATCAGCACGTCCTCGACGGCCGGGTCGTTCAGCAGGTCCTCCAGCGGGCCAAGGCCGGCCAGCTCCTTGGTGAGCGCATCGGCCACCAGCTGGATCTCGCGCTCGTTGATGGGCACGCGCTGCAGTCGCACGAAGCTGTCGAGCTCCAGCTCCACGAACTGCTGGATCGAGGCACGCGACCAGCGGCCGAACTCGGCGCCCAGCTCCTCGATGCGGGTGAGCAGGTGCTCGTGCGTCCAGTTCTTGATGTCCTGGAACTGCTGGGAGCCGACGAAGGCCTGGTCGTCGTCGGCGAACTGGATGTCGGGGGACATGGCGCTCAACCCTCTTTCTTCCACAGGCTGCCGATCTGCTTGCCCAATGCACGCCAGCGGGCCGGCGACGCGGCGGCGCTGCGCGGTGCGTTGGCGCCCGGGCCACCGCCGGGCAGCGATTCGCGCAGGCTGCGCGCCATCGCGGCCACCGCCTGGGTGTAGGCATCGCTGCGCGCGGTGCGCACCAGCATCTCGCCGCGGCTGGCGGCCGCGTTGAGCGCGGCGGCGCGCGCCGGCACCACATGGGCCAGCGGCAGTTCGAGCCGCGCCGCGATCTCGCGCGCCGAGAGCTCCACATGGCTGTCGAACTTGTTGACCACCAGCGCGAAGCCCTGCAGGTCCACGCCCTTGGCCTTCAGGTCCTTGAGCAGCGCGGCAGTGGAGACGATGGCGCCGATGCTCTGGTCGCACACCACCCACACGTGGTCGGCCTCGCGGGCGGTCTGGGCGATGAAGTCCACCGACGAGAAGCCGCCCAGGTCGGCCACCTGCAGGTCGAAGAAGTCGGCCAGCCGGCGGATCAGCTGGGCCGAGTCGGCATGCGAGATCTCGCGCACCTGCGCCAGGCTGGCGGGCAGCGGCAGCAGGGCCACGCCGCTGTCGTGGTGGGCCAGCGCGGTCTGCAGCAGCGTGGGGTCGATGCGGCGCAGGTTGCGCACGCCGTCCACGAAGCTGAACTCGCTGGGCGTGTCCAGGTAGAGCAGCGCATCGCGCGCCGGCAGGCCCAGGTCGAGCAGGGCGACGCCCCGGCGTTGGGTGGCCGCGGCGTTGCGCGGTGCGGCGCCCGGCGGGCCTCCCAGTTGCTCCTGCAGCAGCAGGGCCAGGCTGGTGGCGAGCGTGGTGGTGCCGACGCCGGCGCGTGCGCCCAGCAAGGCGATCGTGCCGCCGCGCACGGTGCGCTGCGTGGCGGCGCGCCGCTGCATCAGCGCGCGCAGCGTGGCCTGCGCATCCTCGGCGGCGCCGGCCAGGTCGATGAAGTCGTCCACGCCGGCGCGCAGGGCGCCGAGCGTGGCGGCGGGGTCGGTGGCCAGGCCTGCGGCGGCCACCGGCAGCGCGGGCCAGTCCTGGCGCAGGCGCTGCAGCAGGGCGGCCGCGTCATCGGCCCCGCCGCCGCCGAAGTCGATCAGCACGGCCTGCGGCGCCAGCATGCCGATGCGCTCCTCGATGCCCGCGCCCGCGCGCAGGGGCACGACCACGCCCTGGCCCGCCAGCGCGTCGGTCATCCAGGCCACGCGTGCCGGGTCGGCGCACACGAACACATAGGTGGCGGTGCCAGCGTCGGGAAAGCGGTCGCGCGGGGCGTTCATGGCGCTGTCTTCGTTCACGAACGGCTCATCGCGAGAAGCCGGGCAGGCTCGTGCTGCCGGGCACGTTGCCGGTGAAGATCGAGCGCCACACCGGGCCGTCGCGCTGTTCGTTGGCGCCGGGCAGGTAGGGCGACAGGTCGGTGCCGCGGGCGATGGGCCGCACGAGGTGCGGCGTGACCACGATCACCAGCTCCTTCTCGCTCATCTGGTAGCGGTTCTGCTTGAAGAAGGTGCCCAGCACGGGAAGGTCGCCCAGCAGCGGCACCTTGTCGGCGTTGGAGCTGGTGCTGCGGCTGACCAGCCCGCCGATGATGAAGCTTTCGCCGTCGCCCAGCTCCACCGTGGTATCGGCGCGGCGCGTGGTGATGGCCGGCACCGGCACGCCATTGAGGCTCAGGGCGTTGGCATAGTCGAGGTCGCTGGCCTCGGGCGCCACCTTGAGCGCGATGCGGTCGTCGCCCAGCACCGTCGGCGTGAGCGTCAGGCCGATGCCGAAGGGCTTGTATTCGATGGAGGTGGTGCCGAGGCCCTGCGGCACTGGGATGGGCAGTTCGCCGCCCGACAGGAAGCTGGCGCTCTGCCCCGAGAGGGCCACCAGCGTGGGCTCGGCGAGCACCCGCGCCAGGCCGTTGCCTTCGAGGAAGCCCATGTTCACGCCGATGCCGGCGCGGCCGAAGTTGAACAGCAGGTTGAAGGCCTGCGACAGCGGGTTGTTGGCGTCGGTGGTGAGCGAGCCGTCGCTGTTGTAGGTCGTGCTTCTGAGCGAGGTGGGCGTGAACACGCCGAAGCTGAAGCCGTGCGAGTTGGCCCGCGTGCTGAAGATGTTGAGCCCGGCCTGCTTGAGCACGCTACGGTTGAACTCCACCACCTTCACGTCGACCTGCACGGTGTGGCTCCCGACCTGCACGCTGGAGCGGTCGGTCAGCGCGGCCTTTTCGGGGAAGGCGGCGAGGGCGGTCTCACGCGCCTGACGGTGCTCCGGCAGGCTTTCGCTGCGGCCTTCGAGCACGGCGGTGCGACGCTGGACCTCGATGGCGTAGGTGCGGCCGGCAGCTTTGCCCTTCTCCCACACGATCAGCGAGGTGCCTCCTGCGGCCTTGCCGGTGATGACCAGCCGCGCCGCCGGCGAGCCTGGCGTGCGGCGGGCGATGGTGACGCCGGCCACCGACTCGTCGGCAATGGCGATGCGCTCCACCGCGCCGTCGAAGACCAGTTCCTTCTGGGTGCCCATGGTCAGCACCATCCGGGCCGGGTCGGCGGCTGGCGTGAGCGCCAGGGCCGTGGGCGCGGCCGCGGGTGCGAGCAAGGCGACGGCCAGCACGGTGGGGATCGGAAGGCGGCGGGGACGCAGGCGCATGGTCGTGGTCGGTGAGGGGCGGGCGGTGGGCGGGGCCATGGCGCGATCAGTAGCGCACTGTCTCGCGACGGTCGCCGCGGATCACTTCCACCTCCAGGCCGGCCGGGGTGGGGCGTGTGCCGGAAGAGGCCGGGGCGGCGGCCACGGTCCGGCGCGCGGCCCGGTTGCCGCCATTGGCGAGGTCTTCCACGGCGAGGCCGGCCTGGGCGCGGTCGATGCCGTCCAGAGGCGCGCGGGCCTTGTCGCCGCGCGCGGCGGGCAGCGGCTGCACCGCAGGCGGCAAGTCGGCGAACAGGCGCGGATCGGGCTCGGCAGTGTCGGCCGGATTGCGCAGCGCCAGCAGCAGGCGGCCGCTGTTCTCGACCAGCACCAGCCGGTTCACGTCGGCCACGGGCACGGCCAGCACGGCGGTGCGGGCGGCTTCCACGCGCTGGCCGCCGGTGGATGCGCTGGTCGCGCTGTTGACGCGGCCGTTGCCGCCTTCCGCACGGCTGGCGTTGCCGTCGAGGGAGGCCTGCCCGAAGGCCAGCACGCGCAGGCGCGCGAGCAGCAGCCGCGCCTGGCTGCGCTCGATGTCGCGGCCATCGGCCTTGAGGGTGAAGAAGACATCCACGTAGTCGCCGGGCGTCACGCGGTTGCCGACGCCGATGACCTCGTCCACCTTGACGGCCACGGCGCGCTCGCCCTCGGCCAGCTTGAGGGCGAGGCCCGTGCTCAGCTGCGCTTCGAGCACCGGCGTGCCGGCACCCAGGTCCAGCACCGGCACGCGGCCGGCCACGTCGGCCGTGGTGCGGAAGGCGCCGGCGGGGTCGATGGGCAACTGCGCCAGCTGCAGCGCGTCGGCGGGGATCGGCTGGCCGGCCGGCACGGCCTTGCTCGTCACCACCACCGCATAGGTGGCGGCGGGCGCGGCGGTGGCCGGGGCGCTGGCGGCGGGTGCCGCCGCCGTGCGGACGGGCGCCGGGTTGCGGCTCAGCAGCCACGCATACACCGCCAGCGCCACGGCCAGCAGCACGAGGAGAACGGCCAGGATCTTGGAGAAGCGGAGCATGGCGGGCGGGCGGTTCAGTTCGGGAAGAGGGCGGCGCGGCCGGCGTGCATCCGGCTCATTGCGGCACCCGCCATACCAGCCATCCGAGGGTGGCCAGCGCCAGGTAGGCGGCGTAGGGAATCGGCCGCCGAGCGGAAGGCGATGCCGTGCCGTCCGCCTCGCGGCCGGAGAGCGCCAGCATCAGCCGGGGAAAGAGGGGCCAGCGCCGAAGCACGAGCACGGCCATCGCATGGGCGAAGGCGAGCAGGCTGCCGACGATGGCGATCGGCGCCAGCGGCGCCAGACCCACCCACAGGCCGAGCGCGGCGGCGAACTTGACGTCGCCGGCGCCCATGAGGCGCAGGGCGTAGAAGGGAAGCAGGACGGCGAAGGCCGCGCCCGAGCCCACGAGTGCCGCAGGCCAGTCCAGGCCCGGCAACGCGGCGCCGAACGCCAGCGAGAGCAAGGCGCCCACCACGCCGGCCAGGACCAGCAGGTTGGGCACCTTGCGCCAGCGGAGGTCGCAGAAGACCGCACCGGCGAGCCACAGCAGGAGGAGGGGCTGCATGGGCGAGGCGACGCGTTCTTGAGCAGCGGACCCTTCCAGGAGGCTCACGCGCCCGTTGTGGCGACAGTCTTGACCTTGGTGAAGATGGCTTCCAGCGTGGTCTGGACGGCGCCGTCGGTGCCGAAGATGGCGACCAGCATCAGGGCCATCAGGCCCGCGATGATCCCGTACTCGATGGCGGTGGCGCCTTCTTCATCACGCAGAAAACGAACGATTGCAGCTTTCATGGTTGACCTCGCAAAGTGGTAGCAGAACGACAGGGGCCCGAAGGCGAGTTCATGCTAGGTTCCGGTAACTTCCTGTATCAATAAGATGGAAGTATTCACATTTGCGAGGCCGTCCGAAGCCGTCACTGCGGGGGCCTCAGCCATCCGCCATCGGCTGCATCAGCCAAACGGATGAGGGCTGATTTTCAAGTTGTTGAAATCAAAAGAAAAATTTTCCCTGAATTGCAGCTGAATAGGATGCACCGAAAAGGTGCATTCCGGAAATCGCCCAGTTACGGCCGTGTCACGCGAGGCGTTACGTAACGCGCTTTTTGACATTCAGGCCACAAAGCAAGGGAAAACGTTGAATAGTTCACGCCCACGCCGTAGGGGTATTGGGCGTGGTCAGCTGCTGCTGGAAGGGTGGACACAGCCGGTCGATGCAGACGGAACGCCGTGCGCCGAGCGCGGCGGGCGCATCGCGCCGCGGTGGGAGCGCCTGTGACCAGCCCTCGCGGGCCGCGGCGGTCAGCCCAGGATGTCTTCGTGGAAGAGCTTCCAGCTGTCCGGGGTGCGCACCCAGTACTGGCGGCGGGTGCGGCCGGTGCGTTCGCCGGCGACCACTTCGCCGAAGGTGGCGACCACCGTGTCGCGCTTGTCGTGCCACATCAGCACCGACGTGTCCTTGAGCTGGATGCTGCGGCCCTGGGCGGTGGCCAGTTCCTGGCGAAGCACGTTGTCGATGGGGACAGTGACCGGGCCTCGGCGACCGGCGCGCTGGTATTCGGTGGCGTAGAAGCTGCGCAGCCGCTCCTCGTTGCCGCCGCTGCGGGCCTGCAGCCAGGCGCTCAGCGCCGTCTCGAAGGGCTCGGCCAGCGTGCGCACCTTGGGCGGCGCCACCCAGTCCAGGCTGCGGGCGATCACGACCGGCGTGGCGCCCACCTGCACCTTGCGCAGGATCTGCTTGAGGTCGGGGTTGGACAGCACCACGCAGCCGTCGCTGGCCTGGGGTGGCCGCGAGAACTGCTCGGGCGGCGTGCCGTGCAGCCAGATGCCGCTCCCCGTGCGCCCCAGCATGTTGTCGTAGGGGTTCGGGTAGTTGATGGGCAGGGCGCCGGCGCCGTAGAAGTCCTTCAGCGTGCGCGGATCGAGGTTGCTGGTGACGTAGTACACGCCCAGCGGCGTGCGGGCGTCGCCTTCGACGAGCTTGTCCGTGCCGGCCTTGCCCACCGAGATGTAGTAGTCCGCGGCCAGTTGCAGGCCGTTGGCCGTGTTCTCCAGCAGGTACAGCCGCGAGCGGGAGGCGTCCACGGCAATGGCATAGCGGCTGCGTTGCGACAGCGCCAGGAACTGCGAGGGGACGGTGCCCGGCGGTGGCCGGTCGCGCAGGGCCTGCAGGCGGCGCCGCGATTCCTCGTGCAGCTCGGTCAGGGCAGGGTTGCCGCGCAGCCGGGCCAGGCTGGCCGCGTCCGCCAGGGCGGCGTTGGGCGGCACGCGGGTGGCCAGCAGGTCGCCGTACACCAGTTGCGCGAGCTGGAAGTTGGGGTAGGTCTTGACCAGCGCGCGGGCCTTGTCCAGCGCCTGCTGCGTTTCGCCGCGGCCGAATAGCTGGTAGACCTCGATCAGTTGGGCCTCTGCCGCACCCCCCGCCTGCAGGATGGGACCGGCGTCGTTGGGCGCGCTCGGCACCGCGGACGCGTTGGCGGGCTGTACCGTGCCCATGGCGGGCGGATGGGCCACCACGCGGCTGGTGGCGGCGGCAGTGGCCACCGTGGCCGCAGCGGCCGGAACAGCGGCGCGGGCTGCCGCCCGCACGGGCGTGCGCTCCGTGCGGCGAAGCGCCGTACGTCCTGCGGGGGCGGCTGCCGCGGCGCGGGAAGGCGCGGCGCGCGCAGCTTCCTTCTTGGAACGGGCGGCGGGCGCCGCGACGGACTTGGCGGGTGCCTTGCCCCGGGCGTGGCGCTCCGCGGGAGCGGCCTGTGCCGCCATCGGCAGGGATGCTGCGAGCAGGCCCGCGGCCCACAGCCAGGCCGTGGAGGGCTTCAGGGAACTGGAGCGGTCCGCCAAGATCGGGCGCCGTTGCGTGTCGCCGGCCTCAGCCGCCGACGGTTTCCTTCACGATGCGCCACTTGCCGTGCACACGCTGCATCTCCAGCGTCTTGCGGCTGCTGACGTTCAGGCGGTCGGCGCGATAGCGCTGGCGGAACTTGGCGGTGGCCTTGTCACCCTGTACCTCCACGTTCAGGCCTTCGACCTGGACGGTGATGCTGCTCTTGCCCACGATGCGGGCACGGCGCTCCTTTTCCCAGGCGGCGCGGCTGGCGCCGTCGGCTGGATCGAAGTTGGGGGCATAGGCGGCCAGGTAGCCGTCCATGTCCTGCTTGGACCAGGCGCTGGCCCAGGCATTGACGGCCGAGGCCACCTCGGTCTGGGCGGCGCTGCTGGCATCCGGCTTGGCGGCGGGCGAGGGTTCGGCGGGCTTGGGCGCCGGGGCGGCAGCGGGCACAGGCGCCGGTGCCGGTGCCGGCACTGCCGCAGGAGCCGGCGCGGGCGTCGGTGCCGCAACCGGTGGCTTGGCGGGTGCGGGTGCCGGAGGCGCGGGGGCCGGCTCTGGGGCCTTGGCGATCACCGTGGGAGCCGGCGCGGGCGGTGCCTTCGCCACGACCGCCGGTGCAGGGGCGGGCGTCGGAGCGGCCGCGGGCGCTGCGGCCGGTGCCTTGGCCACCGTCGTCGGTGCGCCCTTGCCGGCCAGAAGGGCCGCGCTCGGCGTGGTGAACAGCGTGCGGATCACGGCCAGCTTGGGCTGCACGGCGGCGTTGCTCTTGTCGAGCTGCAGCGCCTTGCCATAGGCCTCGCTGGCGAGCCGGGCGTACACGTCGCCCAGGTTCTCGTAGGCCGTCGCGTAGCTGGAGTTGGTGCGGATGGCCCGCTCGAGCACGCCGCGGGCCTTGTCGAAGTCGCCCTGGCCGGCGTAGATCACGGCCAGATTGTTGTACGGCTCGGGCAGGTTGGGCGCGTCTCGGGTGAGCTGCTCGAAGATGGCGATGGCCTCGGGGCGGCGCCCGGCCTCGAGATTGGCCACGCCCTTGAGGAAGCGCATCTGCAGGTCCTGGGGCTTCTCGCGCAGGAACTTGTCGGCCTGGGCGAGGCCTTCGTCGAACTTGCGCTGCTGGATGAGCTGTTCGACGTTGTCGTACTCGTCCGCCCAGGCGGCCGCGAAGGGCAGGGCGCAGGCCAGCGCAACGGCCAGCAGACGCGACGGGATGCGGGAAGCGGATCGAGGCGGCTGGGCGGCTGCGGTCTTGGACATGCGGGCAGGGGCTCTATCGGAACCGGCGGATTGTAGTGTCGCCCTTCCACGCATTGTTTACTTTTATCCACACATGAACGCCCCTTTCCTGTTGCCATCCGCAACGGAAAAGGGGCGTCGTGAGGAAGGCGGGCCCGATCAGCGGGGCATGCGGGTCGGCGGCAGGGTGGTCACGGTCTCGCGGATGAGTCCGCCGCCGAGCACGCTGCCGTCGATGGTGGTGTCGCCCTGGCCGGTGACGCGCGCCTCGCAGGCCGCGCGGTCCACGCTGGTCTGGTGCAGTTGGCAGCGGGCCAGGGCGTTGCGGCGGTAGGTGTCGGCGTTGGCGCTGCTCAGGTTGCCCTGGCGGGCGGCCTGTGCGGCGGCGCCCGCCTCGCGGATGCAGGCGGCGCGGTCCTGCTGAATGTGGCCGCACATCGCGCGCTCCTGGCTGTACGTGCCGCTGTCGGCGGCTTGAGCGAAGGGGCTTGCGAACAGGGCCCCGGTGGCGAGGGCCAGTGCGAAGCCGGCGTGACGAAGGGTCTTCTTCATGGCGTTGCTCCTGGTGAGTGTTGACAGGAAAGGAATGGAATCAGCGTGCTGCGGAAGACGCCTTGACGGGAATCAGGGTCGGGGCGTGGCAGGCGCCGCGGGGATGGGCGTGACGGTTTCGCGGATGATCCCGCCGCCCATCACGCTGCCTTCGGTGGTGGTCGTTCCCGCACCGCTGCCGCGCACCCGCGCTTCGCAATCCGCGCGGTCGGCCGCGGGCTGAAGCTGGCAGCGCGCCATCGCGTTGGCACCGGCGTTGCCTTCCACAGGGGTGGTCAGTCCGCCGCGGCGGGCTTCCTCGCGCGCCGCGCCGGCCTCGCGGCGGCAGGCGGCGGAATCCTGGCGGCTGTCGCAGTCGGGAGCGGGCTGTGCCCAGGCCGTCCAGGCCGAGGCGGCCAGGACGACGGCGAGGCCGCCACGGAGCGCGGATTGGCGCCAGGCACGGGTGGAAAAGGTCATGGGCACATCCAGTCGCCCTGTGAGGGGCGTCGTTGTTCGATGCCCTGGACTATCGGCAGGCCCTCCGTCGCCCGGCTGTGGGACGCGGCTGCGAGCCCATTCGCGCCGACGGCGACCGCCGGTGTCGGACAGGTCGCACGCCGCCCCCGACCGTCTGCACGGCCGGAGG
Organism: Pseudacidovorax sp. 1753; assembly: GCF_040544975.1. NCBI lineage: Bacteria > Pseudomonadati > Pseudomonadota > Betaproteobacteria > Burkholderiales > Comamonadaceae > Pseudacidovorax > Pseudacidovorax sp. 1753. The sequence goes on from NZ_JBEPKY010000031.1 coordinate 24,973, forward strand.
TTGCCCCTCAGTCGGCTTCCGCGATGCGCTGCGCCAGATGCGCCAGCGCCTCTTCGACCTGGTCGACGAGGATCAGGGACAGGTCGCCCGGCGCCAGCCGCTCCAGCGCCGCGTCGATGGCCAGGAACTCGCCGCGGATCTCTTCCACATGCGCGGTGCGGCGGGCGCCCTGCAGGCCCTGTCGCAGCAGCGCGATCACCTCGCCGTCGGCCCGGCCGCGCTGGGCGGCGTCCTGATAGAGGATGACGTCGTCGAAGGCCTCGCCGAGGATGGCCGTCTGGTCGCGGATGTCCTCGTCGCGGCGGTCGCCGGCGCCGCTGATCACCACCGAACGGCGCTTGGCCGGCAGGGTCTCGATGGCCGCCACCAGCGCCTTCATGGCGTCGGTGTTGTGGCCGTAGTCGGCGATCACCGTCGCGCCCTTGTAGTCCATCACGTTGAAGCGGCCCGGCACGCCGGCCGCATCGTTCTTGAAGCTGGCCAGGCCGCGGCGGATGGTGTCCCAGTCCAGGCCCACGGCCCAGGCCGCGGCCACGGCAGCCATCACGTTCTCGACCTGGAAGGGCAGGGTGCCGCCGCGGGTGATCGGCACGTCGCGCAGAGCGACGCGCTCGCGCCAGGCCCCTTCGGCGGCGATCAGCGTGTCGCGGTCGACATAGACCGTGCGCTTGCCCTGGGCCCGGTGCGTGGCCATGACCGGGTGCTGACGGTCTGCCGCGAAGTAGATGACATGGCCGGGACAGGCGCCGGCCATGGCCGCCACATGGGGGTCGGCGGCATTGAGCACGCCCCAGCCGCTGGGCGCCACGTTGCGCACGATCACCCGTTTGACCGCCGCCAGGTCGTCCACGGTGTGGATGTAGTTCATGCCCAGGTGGTCGCCGCTGCCCACGTTGGTCACCACGGCCACGCTGCAGCGGTCGAAGCCCAGCCCCTCGCGCAGGATGCCGCCGCGTGCCACCTCGAAGACAGCCGCCTCGACCTCGGGATGCAGCAGCACGTTGCGGGCGCTCTTGGGGCCGCTGCAGTCGCCGCTGTCGGTCTGGCGGCCGTTGACGTACACGCCATCGGTGTTGGTCATGCCGGTGACCATGCCGCTGGCGGCCAGCAGGTGGTTGATCAGGCGGGTGGTGGTGGTCTTGCCGTTGGTGCCGGTGACTGCGATGACCGGCACGCGCCCGTCGTCGCCGTCGGCGTAGAGCTGGTCCACGATGGCCTCGCCCACCGGCCGGCCGCGGCCGAAGGAGGGGCTGATGTGCATGCGCAGGCCGGGCGCGGCATTGACCTCGACGATGCCGCCGTGCTGCTCCTCCAGCGGGCGGATCACGTTCTCGCAGACCATGTCCACGCCGCAGATGTGCAGGCCCACCATCTGCCCCGCGTCGACCGCGCGGGCGGCGATCTCGGGATGGACGGTGTCGGTCACGTCGGTGGCCGTACCGCCGGTGGAGAGGTTGGCGTTGTTGCGCAGCACCACGCGCTGGCCCAGGGCCGGCACGCTGTCGGGCGTGAGGCCCTGCGCCTCCAGCCGGCCCAGGGCGATGTCGTCCAGCCGGATCTTGGTGAGCGAGGTGGCATGGCCTTCGCCGCGGCGCGGATCCTGGTTGACCACGTCGACCAGCTGGCGCACGGTGCTGTGGCCGTCGCCGATCACCTGCGGCGGATCGCGCCGGGCGGCGGCGATCAGCCGGTCGCCCACCACCAGCAGGCGGTAGTCGAAGCCGGGCAGGAACTTCTCGACCAGCACCTCGCCGTAATGCGCGGCCGAGGCATAGGCGGCGTCGAACTGCTCGCGGGTGGCGATGTTGACCGTCACGCCCTTGCCCTGGTTGCCGTCCTGCGGCTTGGCGACCACGGGCAGGCCGATCTCCAGCGCGGCGGCCCAGCCGTCGTCCGCGCTGCTCACCGGCCGGCCCAGCGGCACCGGCACGCCGGCCGAATGCAGCAGCTGCTTGGTGAGTTCCTTGTCCTGCGCGATGGATTCGGCGATGCCGGAGGTGGCGTCCACCTCGGCGGCCTGGATGCGGCGCTGGCGCACGCCCCACCCGAACTGCACCAGGCTGCCGGTGGTCAGGCGCTGGTACGGAATGCCGCGCGCCACGGCCGCATCGACGATGGAACCGGTGCTGGGGCCCAGGCGCTCGTCCTCGTCCAGCTCGCGCAGCTCGGCGATGGCGGCGGCGGAGTCGAAGCTGCCGCTGCCGTGCGGATCGAGGGCGGCAGCGAGGAGTTGCGTGGCCATCTCGACCGCGCGGCGGCCGACGGCCTCCTCGGTGTACTGTACGGCCACCAGGAAGATGCCTTCCTCGCGGGCCCGCGTGGTGCGGCCGAAGATCACCTCGCAGCCGGCCTGGGCCTGCAGCGCCACGGCGGCGTTCTCCAGCACATGGGCGGCGCTCAGGGGCTGGCCCAGCACCACCGGGTGCAGCTCGCCGATGGTGGGGAAGAGGGCGCGCAGCCGCGGCTCGAAGCCGGGGATCTGCTCGACGGCCTGCTCGACGGCGCTGCACGAGACGACCAGCTCGATGCAGGTGTGGCGGCTCCAGAGGTTGGGGCCGCGCAGGGCGCGGGTACGGATGATGTCCATGGGGCGATCTCGTCTCAGGCGAGTTGCAGCGAAGCGGCGGGCTGGCTCTGGTCGAGCTGCAGCGAAGCGGTGGCCAGTTGAAGATCGGCCTCGAAAGCCTCGATGCCGGCACCGATCAGGTTCAGCGGAATGGCCATGGCCCAGGCGGCGGCCACGGCGGCCAGCACGCTCTCGATGCCGACGCCGGCATGGTGGGCGCTCCACACGGTCAACCGGCCCAGGCCGGGCAGGAAGGATTCGCTGGTGCCGTGGGCGAGCACGATGCGGTCCTGCCGCACGGTGACCACCTTGCCGCCCGCAGCCATGTGCGCGGCGAGGGGCGCGGCGTGCGGATCGGCGGCGTACAGGATCACGTCGCCATCACACAGCGGCGCCATGCCGGCCACGCGCGCATCGGCGGCGTTGAGTACGGCGGTGCCGTAGTCCAGCACCACATCGACCTGGGTGCGCAGCACCTTCACCATCTGGTCGCTCTCGGCGATGTCCTCGTGGGCGAGCTGTTCGGCGCCCTCCAGGTCGGTCACGATGCCGATCTCGCAGCGGTCGTAGGGCAGGCCATCGGCCAGGATGGTGGCGGCGCCGTTCTCGATCACCACCGCCTCGACCTGCCGGTTGACCAGCAAGCGGCGGCCGGCGGCCCAGTGGGCGCTGTCGCGGGTGTCGACGCGCCGGCGGTCCAGGAACAGGCCGTCGCGGCAGGCCAGGCCCACATGGCGGCCCGAAAGCCCCACCAGCCAGGCCACCAGGCGGGCCAGCACCGCGTTCTCGCGCGAGCCGGCCACGCCGACCACGGGAATGCGGCCGGGCCGCTCGTCGTCGGATTCGGGGAACAGGTGATCGCAGATGGCGCGGCCCACCGGTCGCGGCGAGCCGACGGCGGGCTTGAGGTGCATCAGCAGGCCGGGGCCGGCGTTGACCTCGACGATGGCGCCGCCCTGCGACTGCAGGGGCCGGCCGACGTCCAGGCAGACCAGGTCGATGCCGGCGATGTCCAGGCCCACGGCACGTGCGGCCAGGGTGGCCGCGTAGGCGACTTCGGGGTGGACCTGGTCGGTGCAGTCCACGCCCAGGTTGCCGTTGCGCTGGATGATGACCTCGCGGCCTGCCTCCGGCACCGACTCGCCCGTGAGGCCCTGCCGCTGCAGTTCCAGCTGCAGCTTGGCGTCGGTGGCCAGCACGATGAGGTCGAGCGGGAATTCCTCTTCCGCGCCGCGGCGCGGGTCGCTGTTGAGCTGGCTCTCGATCAACTCGGCCACGGTGGCGCGGCCATCGCCGGTCACGGTGATGATCTCGCCCCGCGCGGCGGCGACGACCTCGCCGCCCACCACGAGCAGCCGGTGCTCCTGCCCGCGGACGAAGCGCTCCACCATCACGCCGCTGCCCTCGGGCTCGGCCACGGCGAAGGCGGCCAGCACCTCGTCGCGGGTGCGCAGGTCCAGCGAGACGCCGCGGCCATGGTTGGCATCCACGGGCTTGACGGCCACGGGCAGGCCGATGTCCTCGGCGGCCTCCCAGGCCTCTTCGGCCGAGCCGACTTCCTGGCCTTCGGGCACCGGCACGCCGCAGCTGGCCAGGAGCGACTTGGTCAGCTGCTTGTCGCTGGCGATGGATTCGCCGATGGCACTGGTGTGGTCGGTCTCGGCGGTCCAGATGCGCTGCTGGCGGGCGCCATGGCCCAACTGCACCAGGTTGCCGCTGTTCAGTCGCAGCGAAGGAATGCCGCGGTCGACGGCGGCGGCCACGATGGCGGCCGTGCTCGGGCCCAGGTAGCACTCGTCCACCTTGGCCTTGACGGCGGCGACGGCCTTCTGCACCTCGGCGGCGTCGTAGGCATCGGCGTTGATGGCGGCCATCAGCAGCCGGTGGCCTTCGTGCAGGGCGGTGCGGGCGACCTGCTCCTCCCGCGCACGGAACACCATGCGGTAGACGCCGTGCTTCGACGTGCTGCGCGTCTGGCCGAAGCCGGTGGGCATGCCGGCCAGGTTGAGCAGCTCGATCACCACATGCTCCAGCACATGGCCGGCCCAGGTGCCTTCGGTCAGCCGCTGCAGGAAGCCGCCGCGCTCGCCGACGCCGCAGTGGTGCTCGATCAGCGCCGGCAGCAGGGCCGTCAGCCGCTCGGGAAAACCCTCGATCTTGTTGGAGGGAAAGTCTTCCAGCGGGCCAAGGTCCAGCCAGGTCTCCAGCACGGGGCGATAGGTCCAGACGTTGGGGCCACGCAGGTAGCGGATGCGCAGCAGGCGGATGTCGTCGAAACGGGGCATGGATGCGTTGATAGGCGTTCGATGGAAGCGGGCAGGGGCGCCGTGCGGCGTGCCCGGGTCAGTGGAGAGAATCGGCGCCCGACCGGCGCGCGGGTGGGACCTGCCACAGGTCCTCGACCATCCAACACAACGAATGACAAATCACGATTCAGTCGGTGCCCCAGGGGGCGAATCGGCCTCGGCGGCACGCGTCCCTGCTGTCGGAGAAAGCCGCGTGCCGGTGTCGGACAACGTTCTGGTCAGCCTTTTGGTTGACCTGGACGAGACGCTGCGCTTCGCTCAGGAGACCCAGCTGCACCTGACGCCGACCCAGTTGCGCGAGGTTTCGCCCGATGGCCGCGCGCGGGTCTGGCCGCTGGCGGCGCCGGGCCTGCAGTTGCGTCTGGCCGAGCATGCTGGCGTCGCGACGCTGGATCTGCTGGGCCCCCAGGGCCTGTTGGCCCGCTGGCGCTTCACCCTGGTCGGGCAGGCGGCGGCCGTGCGGCTGGTGCGGTTGTTCGAGCAACTGCGCGGCGGCGGCGTGCAGCCCGAGGCGGCCGATGCCGAGGAGGTGGTCGACACCGAGCTGCAGTCCGCCCCCTCCACCTGGGTGCTGCTGCGGCTGTGGCGCTTTGCCCATCCCTATCGCCTGCAGCTGTTCTGGGGGTTTGCCCTGACGCTGCTGGCCACCGGCGCCACGCTGGTGCCGCCCTACCTGACCATCCCGCTGATGGACGACATCCTGATCCCCTACCAGAACGGCAAGCCCATCGCCCCCGGCGAAGTGGCGCTGTATCTGAGCGGGCTGCTGGGCGCCGCGCTGGTGGGCTGGGGCCTGGGTTGGGCGCGCACCTACCTGCTGGCGCTGGTCAGCGAACGCATCGGCGCCGACCTGCGCACCACCACCTACGAGCACCTGCTGACCCTGCCGCTGGACTACTTCGGCGGCAAGCGCACCGGCGACCTGATGGCGCGCATCGGCTCCGAGACCGACCGCATCAACGTCTTCCTCTCGCTGCATGCGCTCGATTTCCTCACCGACCTGATCATGATCGGCATGACGGCGGTGATCCTGGTGTCGATCAACCCGCTGCTGGCCGTGGTCACGCTGGTGCCGCTGCCCATCATTGCCTGGATGATCCATGTGGTGCGCGACAAGCTGCGCACGGGCTTCGAGAAGATCGACCGGGTCTGGAGCGAGGTCACCAATGTGCTGGCCGACACGATTCCGGGCATCCGCGTGGTCAAGGCCTTCGCGCAGGAGAAGCGCGAGGCCGAGCGCTTCCGCGCCGCCAACACCCACAACCTGCAGGCCAACGACCGGCTCAACCGCACCTGGAGCCTGTTCACGCCCACCGTCACGCTGATGACCGAGATCGGCCTGCTGGTGGTGTGGGCCTTCGGTGTCTGGCAGGTGGCGCGCGACCACATCACGGTGGGCGTGCTCACGGCCTTCATCGCCTACATCGGCCGCTTCTACACGCGGCTCGATTCGATGAGCCGCATCGTCTCGGTGACGCAGAAGGCGGCGGCCGGCGCCAAGCGCATCTTCGACATCCTCGACCACGTGAGCACCGTGCCCGACCCCGTGCAGCCCGTGCGCCTGCCACAGGTGCAGGGCGCCATCGAGCTGCGCGGCGTGGGCTTCCGCTACGGCGCGCGCTCGGTGATCCGCGACCTCAACCTGCAGATCCGCCCGGGCGAGATGATCGGCTTGGCCGGCCACAGCGGCTCGGGCAAGAGCACGCTGGTCAACCTGATCTGCCGCTTCCACGACGTGAGCGAGGGCGCGATCCTGGTCGACGGCCAGGACGTGCGCCGCTTCGCCGTGGCCGACTTCCGGCGGCATGTGGGGCTGGTGCTGCAGGAGCCCTTCCTCTTCTTCGGCACCATCGCGCAGAACATCGCCTATGGCCGGCCCGATGCCAGCCGCGACGAGATCGTGGCCGCCGCCCGCGCCGCCCATGCGCACGACTTCATCCTGCGCCTGCCGCAGGGCTACGACTCGCTGGTGGGCGAGCGCGGCCAGGGCCTGTCGGGTGGCGAGCGCCAGCGCATCAGCATCGCCCGTGCGCTCCTGATCGACCCGCGCATCCTGATCCTGGACGAAGCCACCTCGGCCGTGGACACCGAGACCGAGAAGGAGATCCAGAAGGCGCTGGACAACCTGGTCAAGGGCCGCACGACCATCGCCATCGCGCACCGCCTGTCGACGCTGCGAAAGGCCGACCGGCTGGTGGTGATGGACCGCGGCGAGATCGTCGAGGTCGGGCCGCACGACGAGCTTATGGCCCGCCAGGGCGCCTACTGGCGGCTCTATCAGGCGCAGCAGCGCCAGGCCGATGACGAGGAGAAGGCCGAGGCCGATGTGGCCGAGATCGCCTCCGTGGCCGTGGCGCTCGACACCCATGCCGCCCATCCTGCCGGAGATGCCTGATGTCCGTTGACGCTCATGACGACGCCACCTTGCCGCTGCGGCGCGATGCCCTCGGCGCCTTGCTTTGGACGGGCCCCACGGGCCGCGCCGAGCCCGTCGTGCCGGTGCGGGCCTTTCCCCTGAGCGCGCCCGGCGAAGGCGTGTCACTGGTGGGCGCCGACGGCCGCGAGCGCTGCTGGATCGCCCGCACCGATGCGCTGCCGCCCGCCACGCGCGCCCTGCTCGACGAGGCGCTCGCGCCACGCGACTTCGCGCCCGAACTGCAGCAGCTGATGGGCGTCTCCACGTTCGCCGTGCCCAGCACCTGGACCGTGCGCACCGACCGGGGCGACACCCGCTTCGTGCTGCGCGCCGAAGAGGACATCCGCCGGCTCGAAGACGGCGGCCTGCTCATCACCAGCGCCCACGGCGTGCACTTCCGCATCTCCCGCCCGATGGCGCTGGACCGCGCCTCTCGCAAGCTGCTGGAGCGCTTTCTCTGAGGCAGGACCGGGATGCATCAGTTTCGATAGACTGCATCAAGTCCAGTTTTCTGCATCATTCCGCCATGCGAACCACCGTGACGATCGACGACGACGCATTCGGCACCGCCCAGGCCTATGCGCAGGCGCGCGGGTTGAAGTTGGGCGAGGCCCTGTCCGAGCTGATCCGGCGGGGCAGCAGCGAGCGCCTGGCGCTGCGCAAGTCGGGCGAGGTCTGGGTGTTCGACCTGCCGCCGGACACGCCGCGCGTCAGTGCCCGGCAGGTGCGCGACCTGCTGGACGAAGCGCCGTGAGCCACCTGCTGGATGCCAATGCGCTGATCGCCCTGTGCTGGCCGGCGCACGAGCACCACGAGCGCATGCTGGCCTGGTTCCGCACGCATGCGCGGCAGGGCTGGGCCACCAGCGTGCTCACGCAGTCCGCGCTGGTGCGCATCGTCTGCCAGCCGGCCTTTGCCGGCCGGGCGGTCTCGGTGCAGGAGGCGGGCGAGCTGCTGCTGCGCAACACCGCACATCCGCGGCATCGGCTGCTGCCCTTGGATTTCGGCTTTGCCGAGGTACTCGGGCATTGCACCGGCGGGCTGTTCGGCCATCGGCAGATCACCGACGCCTGGCTGCTCACCCAGGCGATCCGATCGGGTGTCCGGTTGCTCAGCTTCGACAGCGGCATCGACAGGCTGCTTGCATCGCCCGCCGAACGGGCCCGGCACATCGCGCGTCCTGCTTGAACACCTGAGAGTCTTCCATGCACACCACCGCCCTCGTCCTCTTCTCTGGCGGGCAGGATTCCACCACCTGCCTCGCCCATGCCCTGAACCGCTACGAGCGGGTGGAGACGCTGGGCTTCGACTACGGCCAGCGCCACCGCATCGAGCTGGAGGCCCGCACCCACGTGCTGGCCCGGCTGCGTCGGCGCTTTCCGGGCTGGTCGCGGCGCCTGGGCGAGGACCACCTGCTCAAGCTCGACGTGCTCGGCCAGATCGGCGGCTCCTCGCTCACCGAGGACATCGCCTTCGCCATGCAGGCCAATGGCCTGCCCAATACCTTCGTGCCCGGGCGCAACCTGCTGTTCCTGACGCTGGCCGGCGCGCTGGCCTACCGCCGCGGGCTGCAGGTGATCGTCACCGGCGTTTGCGAGACCGACTACTCCGGCTACCCCGACTGCCGCGACGACACCATGAAGGCCATGCAGCTGGCGCTGTCGCTGGGGCTGGACCAGCGGCTGCTGATCGAGACGCCGCTGATGTGGATCGACAAGGCCCAGACCTGGCAACTGGCCGAATCGCTCGGCGGCCAGGGCCTGGTGGACCTGATCGTCGAAGACACCCACACCTGCTACGAAGGCGACCGCACGCACCGCCACGACTGGGGCTGGGGCTGCGGCCACTGCCCCGCCTGCGAACTGCGGGCGCAGGGCTGGGCGGGCTACGTCGAGGGCGACGCCGCCAGCGGCGCATCCTCCACCGCATAGGCGGCTTCGCCGTCGCGCCGGGGGCGCAGCGTCCAACGCCGCGCATGGTGCTCCTTGAGCGTGGACCGGTGGGCGATGGAGACGATGGCACCGTGCGCCTGCTTCACCATGGCCGTGAGCCGACCGTAGACGGTGGCTTCGGCATCCTCGTCCAGCGCGCTGGTGGCTTCGTCGGCCAGCACCCAGGCCGGCTTCTTCAGCAGCACGCGGGCGATGGCCAGGCGCTGGCGCTCGCCGCCGGAGAGCTTCTGGCTCCAGGCGTCCTCGCGGTCCAGCTGGTCGGCCAGTTGCGGCAGCAGGGCGTCGACCAGGGCCTGGCGCAGGGCCTCGTCGCCGTAGTCGGAGGCCGGGGCCGGGTAGGCCAGCGCATCGCGCAGCCGGCCGTCCGGAAAGTAGGGCTGCTGCGGGATGAACATGGTGTCCTTCGGCATCGCGACCGCGCCCTGCGCATGCGGCCAGATGCCGGCCAGCGTGCGCAGCAGGCTGGACTTGCCGCTGCCCGAGGGGCCGTGCACCAGCACCGTGTCGCCGGGTGCCACGCGCAGGTCGGCACCGCGCAGCAGTGCCTGGCCGCCGGGCAGGCCCACGGTCAGGCCATGGGCCTCGATGTCGGCCGCCGCAGTGTCGCGGGACAGAGCGTCGTTCTCGCGCGACTGGGCCGTGAGGCTGTCCTCGAAGCCGGCCAGACGGTCGGTGGTGGCCTTCCAGGCCGCCAGCGACATGTAGTTGTCCACCAGCCAGGACAGCGAGTCCTGCACCCGGCCGAAGGCCGAGTTGATCTGCATGAGCTGGCCCAGCTGGATGGCGCCGCTGAAGTAGCGCGGCGCCGCCACGATCAGCGGGAAGATGATGGCCGCCTGGCCGAAGAAGCTGCTGAACCAGGTCAGGCTCTTCTGATTGCGGATCAGCGCCAGGTAGTTGCCCATCACGTCGGTGAAGCGCAGGTCGAGGTGGCGGCGCTCGACGGCCTCGCCGCCGTCCAGCGCGATGGCCTCGCTGTACTCGCGCACGCGGATCATGTGGTGGCGGAAGTTGGCCTCCAGCATCTGCTGCTGGAAGTTGAGCTGCACCTGCGGCCTGCCGATCCAGTGCGCGATGGCGCTGCCCACGGCGCAGTACAGCACCGCCGCCCACACCATGTAGCCGGCGATCTCCCAATGCCCGCCGCCCGGCAGCGGCACCGTGAGCGAGCCGCTGAGCGTCCAGAGGATGCCCACGAAGCTGAAGAGGGTGACCAGCGCGTTGAGGATGCCCATCGACAGCGTCACCGTGTAGGTGGTGAACAGGTTCAGGTCTTCCTGGATGCGCTGGTCGGGGTTGTCCGGATGGCTGCCGTTGCCGGTGTAGCGGGCCAGCTCCAGCCGGTAGAAGGCCTTGTGCGACAGCCACCGGCCCATGTAGTGGTCGGTCATCCACACGCGCCAGCGCAGCTGGAGGATCTGCGTGAGGTAGAACTTGTAGACAGCAATCACGATGTAGATCAGCGCCAGCCAGCTGAAGCGGCCGATCTGCTGCCAGAACACGGCCTGGTCCTTGTTCTGCAGCGCGTCGTAGAAGACGCGGTACCACTCGTTGATCTGCACCAGCATGTAGACCGCGCCCAGGTTGAGCGCCACGATGGCCGCGAGCAGCCCACGGGCCTTCCATTTCTGGTCGGAGTTGAAGTAGGGCGTGGTCAGCGACGCGATGCGGCGCAGCGTCTGGCCCAGTCCGGGGCGTGGGGGGTGTGTGGGGGCGGTGCTCATCGTGGATGGAGGCGAAGCAGGGATCGGGCCGCCAGCGCCTTGGAGGCGCCGACGCGTGCCCGATCCTAGCGACGCGGCCTGGGCTCTGCCTTAAACCGGACTGAAGTGGCCGCGAAGAGGCTTCCCGCGTCGGCGGGCGGGACATGCGGCCTGCATTTGGCGGCCGTGGCGCGCCGCCCTAGGATGAGCCGCATGAAGCCCTGTCTTGCACTCCTGGCCGGTCTGGCCTTCCTGCTCGCCGCCTGTGGCGACAAGCCCAAGCCCGGCGGTCCCGTGCCCAAGGCCGCGGTGACCTCACGCGCCGCCGTGGCTTGACCTCATGGCGGCCGAAGCCTTCGACCTGGTGCGCTTCGTCGACGCGCAGGCGCCGGTGTATGCGCAGGTGCAGGCCGAACTGGCCGCCGGCCGCAAACGCACGCACTGGATGTGGTTCGTCTTTCCGCAGCTGGCGGGCCTGGGCCGCAGCGCGATGGCGCAGCGCTATGCCATCGGCTCGCGCGGGGAAGCCGTCGCCTACCTCGCCCATCCGCTGCTGGGCGCGCGCCTGCGCGAGTGCAGCGCGCTGGTGCTGTCGGCGCGGGGGCCGGCCATCGACGACATCCTCGGCGCGCCGGACGACCTCAAGTTCCAATCCTGCATGACCTTGTTCGATGCCGTGGCCCCGGCCGGCGAGACCTTGTTCGCGCAGTGCCTGCAGCGTTTCTTTGGCGGCGAGCGCGATGCGGCGACCCTGTCGCGCCTGGGTTGAAGCGGTCGCCGGGCTCAGCCCTGGGGTTCAGCGCGCGGCAGGTTGCTGATGCCGCTGGCCACGTGCCCGGCCGGCACATGCCGGGCGGCCGAGCGCACATGGCCGGTCTGGTCGTCGAAGAAGAAGTCGGGCTCGAACTCGCGCAGGAAGCCGCCCTTGTCCAGCCCGGCCAGGAACATCGCCTCGTCCACGCGGATGTTCCAGCTCATCAGCGTCTGGATGGCGCGGCGGTGTGCCGGCGCGCCGCGGGCCGTGACCAGCGCCGTGCGGATGCGCATGCCGGTGCTGGCGGCCTGCTGCAGCCGGTGCAGCGCCACCAGAAATGGCGCCAGCGGTCCGGCACCCAGCGGCACGGCGGCCTTGTCCGCCTCGTGCGCCTGGAAGGCGGCCAGGCCCTGCTGCTGGTAGATGCGCTCGGCCTCGTCGGAGAACAGCACCGCGTCGCCGTCGAAGGCGATGCGCACTTCGTCCGGATGCTGGTTGCCGGCCAGCGCCGATTCCACGCTCACATGCGCCGCGGCAAAGCCCGCGCCCAGCGCCTCGCGCACGTCCTCGGCGTTGGCCGAGAGGAACAGGTCGGCCCTCAGCGGTGTGAGATAGCGGAAGGGCGGCCGGCCCTGGGTGAACACCCCGCGCTCGATGGCCAACTCCGCCGCCGCGCCGGAGTTGAAGATGCGCATGCCCGAGACCGGGTCGTTGCGCGACAGGATCACCACCTCCACCCGCTGCACGCCGTCGGCGTTGAAGCGCAGCAGCTTGCGCACCAGTGAGTAGGCGATGCCGGGCTGCGCCGGCACGTCCAGCCGCTCCAGCTGCAGCCGCATGTAGGCGGCCGGGTCGCCGGCATCGAACAGGCGGTTCTCTTCCTCCAGGTTGAACAGGGCACGCGAGGAGATCGCGACCACGAGCTTGTCGTCCAGGGTGACCGGCATGGGATGGGAACGGAGGGCGGGAGGCGGAGCGGGCATTGTGCGGCAGCGCCGCCGGCCGCCCCCAGTGACGCAGGTGACAGCCGCCGTCCCCGGCTTGCGCCACCATCGCGGCCATGAGCCTGCCCACTGCCGCCACCCCTTTCGCCACGCCGCTCGCCCTTTCCGGTCCTCTGCGCCAGCCGCGCCAGATGCTGGCCGATCAGACCTACGACGGCCACAAGTCCATCCACGACGACGCCATGGCCGAGGGCCTGGGCCTGCGCGCCGGGCCCATCGAAGGGCCCACGCACTTCAGCCAGTTCGATCCGCTCCTCGTTCGGCTCTTCGGCACGCAGTGGTTCGAGACCGGCACCATCAGCGCCCACTACCAGACCATGGTGGTGGAGGGCGAATCGGTGCGCGCCTTCGTCGACCTGCCCGAGCCCGGCGCCACGCTCGTGCGCATCCGCGCCGAGAAGGCCGACGGCACGCCGGTGCTCACCGGCACGGCCTCGGTCGGCGAGCCCGACCAGCCGCACGAGCTGGAACAGCGCATGGCCCGGCTGCGCCCCGCTACCGGCCTGGTCATCAACCGCGACCTCCAGGTCGGTCAGCGCGGTGCCGTGCCCGAGACGATCCGCATGGGCTTCGACCAGCACATGGGCGACCACTATCCCTTCACGCTGCGCGACAAGCTGGCGGCCATCACCGAGCCCTGCGACTGGTACACGCCCGAAGGCGGCGCCCGCTCGCCGTGGGGCCGGCCCATCATCCCGATGGAGATGATCAGCGTGCTGCTGGGCAGCACCATCGCCGACGCGCAGCTGGGTGGGCGCAAGCCGGCCGTGGGCCTCTTCGCGGGCCAGCAGATCCGCCTCATCCGCGGGCCGCTCTTCGTCGACCAGGACTATGCGCTGGAGCGCGAGATCGTTGCCCTGAGCGAAAGCGCCCGCACCGAGTCCACCTGGGTGCGCACCCGCGTGTTCGAGCTGCCCAGCCGCACGCTGGTGGCCGAGATGATCCTCAACGGGGCGGTGATGAAGGCCTCGTACCCGCACTACGAGCACGAGGCGCGCGAACTCGGCCTCGCCTGAGAGCCAGCACCATCCCCTTCCATGACAACGACGGAGACTTCCATGACCGCATCCACGATCGACACCGGAACACCGGACCTGCAGGCGCAGCTCGACGCCGGAGTGCTGACCCTGATCCTCAACCGTCCGCAGGCGCGCAATGCCATGACGCGGGCCATGAACGAGGCCCTGGCCCGCGAACTGGCGCGCGCCGAGCTGGACCCCGAGGTCCGCTGCGTGGTGCTGACCGGCGCGGGCGGCGCCTTCTGTGCCGGCGGCGACGTGAAGAACATGGCGGCCTCGGGCGATGGCACCGTCGGCGCGCTCACCATCGACCAGGCCATCCATCGCCAACGCGTCAACCAGCGCGAGACGGCGGGCCGCCTGTTCAAGATGCCCAAGCCCACGCTGGCCGTGCTGCCCGGCCCCGCGGCGGGTGCCGGCCTGGCGCTGGCCCTCGCCTGCGACCTGCGCCTGATGGCCAGCAACGCCATCATGACGACCGCCTTTGCGCGCGTGGGCTTCTCGGGCGACTACGGCGGCAGCTACTTCATGACCCAGCTGGTGGGCGCCGCCAAGGCGCGCGAGCTGTATCTGCTGTCCGATCGCGTCTCGGCGGAGGAGGCACTGCGTCTCGGGCTGGCCAACTGGGTGTGCCCGTCCGAGCAACTGGCCGGCCGCGCCCACGAGATCGCCACCCGCCTGGCGAATGGCCCGGCCGTGGCCTACCGCTACATGAAGGAAAACCTCAACCGCGCGATGGCCGGCGAGGTGGACGAATGCCTGGATCTGGAGGCCACGCATCACATCCACTGCGGCCAGACCGAGGACCACCGCGAGGCGGCCAAGGCTTTCGTGGAGAAGCGCGAGCCCGTGTTCAAGGGGCGCTGAGGCCCGCCCGCGCCTCGCGCCGGCGCTCCGGCGTGCGGCGCATTCAGTCGTGCAGATGGGCGGCGATGACCTCACGCAGCAAGGGCAGAGCGGGCGCCTGCTGCCGCCGAGCCTGGGTCACGAGCCCGAATCGGGCACCGCCCTCGATCTGCGGCCGAACTGACAACTCGACCAGGTCGGGGGCCGCAGCGCGGATCGCCAGGAGCACGGCATCGCTGTGACGGGTGAGCTCGATCAGCCGCGTCAGCTCGTTGCAGCGCAGGCGCACGCACACATCCGGATGCGCCTGAGGTCCATAGGCCGCCACCATGCCGCGGCCCACGTGATCGCCCAGCGGCGTGGAGGCGATGGGGTACTTCTGCAGATCGTCGAAGCCCAGCCTGGGTGTCGGCCTCACTGGCGCGCAGCAGCAGCGGTGTGCTCAACAAGGCACCGGGGCCGGAGCCCAGTCCCACCCGCAGTGTCGAGGCATGGCCCGCACGAAGCCGTTCGCCGGTGAGCGCCAGTTGGTCCGCGTCGTGCACCAGTTATCGGGCCTGCTCCAACAGCTCGCGGCCGAAGTGCGTGAGTTCGCTGCGGCGGCCCACGCGGTCGAACAGAGGGCCGCCCAGCGTGGCCTCGAGCGCACGGATGCTGCGGCTGAGGGCTGGCTGGGTCAGATGCAAAGCCTGTGCCGAACGCGTGAAGGAGCCCGTGTCCGCCAGCGAAAGAAAGTGGCGCAACTGGACCAGTGTCATGGAATCTGGCGCGTCATCGTGCGCGGCTTTGCATGAGTCGAATGCATGCCAAAGCACAAAACAATGCATTGGACGCCTGACAGCACATTGCCTAGATTGCGCGGGTCGCGCCGGCCCGGAGGGGACGCGCGGCCGGGCCGCCGCGCCCGCCATGCCCACGCCCATGCCCACGCAACACTGCGCCACACCATGATTTCGTCGCTCTCGATTCGCCAGCTCTCACTCGCCGTCCTGGCTGCCTGCGCCATCGCGCCTGCCAGCGCGCAGACCGTTTCGCCCGAGAAGATTCAGCCGCTCGTCAACGGCATGTACGGCCAGCTCGATGCGCTCTACAAAGACCTGCACGCCAACCCGGAGCTGGGATTTCAGGAAGTGCGCACGGCCGGCAAGCTCGCCGCCGAGCTGCGTGCCCTGGGCTTCGAAGTGACCGAGAAGGTGGGTCGAACCGGGCTGGTGGCGCTGTACCGCAACGGCGCCGGCCCGACGGTGATGGTGCGCACCGAGCTCGACGCCCTGCCGATGGAAGAAAAGACCGGCCTGCCCTACGCCAGCCGCGCCAAGGCCCAATGGAACGGCCGCGAGACCTTCGTCGCCCACAGCTGCGGCCACGACATCCACATGGCCAGCTGGGTGGGCACGGCCCGCACGCTGCTGGCCCTCAAGGACCAGTGGAAGGGCACGCTGATGTTCATCGCCCAGCCTTCCGAAGAGACGGTGAGCGGTGCCAAGGCCATGGTGGACGACGGCCTGTTCACGCGCTTCCCCAAGCCGGACTTCGCCTTCGCGCTGCACACCAGCCCCTCGCCCTACGGATTCGTCGGCTACCGCGCAGGGCCGGTCACTTCGGCCTCGGACAGTCTGGAGATCACCTTCAAGGGCCGCGGCGGCCACGGCTCGGCGCCGCACGCCACCATCGATCCGATCACCATGGGCGCGCATTTCGTCAGCGATGTGCAGACGGTGGTCAGCCGCGAAAAGGACCCGGGGGAATTCGGCGTCGTCACCATCGGCGCCTTCCAGGCGGGCACGGCGGGCAACATCATCCCGGATACGGCGAAGCTCAGCGGCACCATCCGCAGCTACAAGCCGCAGGTGCGCGAGAAGCTGCTCGATGGCATCCGCCGCACCGCGCTGGCATCGGCCGCCATGGCCGGCGCGCCCGAGCCCGAGGTGCGCCTGGGCGCAGACAGCAGCACCGGCGCCGTGGTCAACGACCAGGCGGTGGTCGACCGCACCGTCGCCGCCCTGCGCAGCCAGTTCGGTGAGGCGCGCGTGGTGCAGGTCATGCCCATCACCGCCAGCGAGGACTTCTCCGTCTTCACCGACGCCGGCATTCCGTCGATGTTCTTCTTCGTCGGGGTGACCGACCCCAAGGACGTGGCCGAGTCGATGAAGAAGGGCGGCAAGCCGCTGCCCTTCAACCATTCGCCCTTCTTCGCACCGGTACCCGAGCCGTCGATCAAGATCGGCGTGCAGGCGATGACCTCGGCGGTGCTGACGGCGATGAACACGGCCGGGCGTTGAGCCGCTGTCCTGAGCCCCATTCCGCACGCCCTGCACCCTCATCCCGTTGCCCTGAGCCTGTCCTAGGGCGGAACGGCGCGCAGGGCCTTTTCCGGTGCGGGCCAGGGCAGTCCTCCAGAACTGCGGCGGATACGTTGGTCATTCGCCGCAAAAAGTGCGGCGAATGACTTGCGCATTCGCCGCGTCCCCCGTTTAATCGCCGCATGGAAAGCGGTGAATATCTCTACATCTGGCAGTCGCCCGATTGGCCGGCCTGGCGCTACGACCTTGCTGCGCTGGCCCAACCACTGGAAGACGTCAGCCGCGCCCAGGGCCTCCTGCTTGGCCGGCTGGCCGACGTGGGCCTGGAACTGCGGGACCGCGCCAGCCTGGCCGCGCTCACAGACGACGTGCTCAAGACCAGCGAGATCGAGGGCGAACTGCTGAACCCGGCCTCCGTGCGCTCCTCCATCGCCCGCCGGCTGGGGCTGGACATCGGCGCTCTCGCGCCGGCCGATCGGCACGTGGACGGCGTGGTGGAAATGGTGCTCGACGCCACCGGCCGCAGCGCCGAGCCGCTCACGGCCGAGCGCCTGTTCGGCTGGCATGCGGCGCTGTTCCCGACCGGCTACTCGGGCCTGTCCCGCATCGCCGTCGGCCGCTGGCGCGACGATGCCACCGGGCCGATGCAGGTGGTCTCGGGCCCGGTGCACCGGCGCAATGTGCACTTCGAGGCACCGCCGGCCAATCGACTGGCGGCGGAAATGGCGCGCTTCCTGGCCTGGGCGGAGGCCGAGGGCAGCCCCGTGCCGGCGCTGGTCAAGGCCGGCCTGGCGCATCTGTGGTTCGTCACCGTCCATCCTTTCGACGATGGCAACGGCCGCATCGCCCGCGCCGTGGGCGACCTCTTCCTGGCGCGCGCCGATGGCGCCGGGCAGCGCTTCTACAGCCTGTCGGCGCAGATCCAGCGGGAGCGCAATGCCTATTACGACATCTTGGAGCGCACGCAGAAGGGCTCTCTGGACGTGACGGCCTGGCTGGCTTGGTTCCTGGCCGCGCTTGGGCGTGCGCTGGAGAGCGCGCAGACCGCGTTGAGCGCCGTGCTGGCCAAGGCACGCTTCTGGCAACACTGGGCGGGCACCGCCTTCAACGAACGGCAGGCCAAGCTGATCAATCGCCTGCTCGACGGCTTCGAGGGCAAGCTCACCAGCAGCAAATGGGCGGCCATCGCCAAATGCTCGGCCGACACGGCCCTGCGCGACATCACGGCGCTGCTCGAACTGGGCGTGTTGCGCAAGGCGCCCGGCGGTGGGCGTAGCAGCGCCTACAAATTGGTGATGCCCTGACTGACAAAGCACGCGCGAACCCGCCAGGCCCACGCGCGCCCCGCGACCCTACTTCACGAACTGGTTGAGCTGGATGATCGGCAGCAGCACCGCCAGCACGATCAGCATCACCACGCCGCCCATGCCCACGATCAGCAGCGGCTCCAGGATGGTGGCCAGGTGCATGGCGCGGCGCTGCACCTCGGCCGACAGCTGCTTGGCGGCACGCTGCAGCATCACCGGCAGCTCGCCGGTCTGCTCGCCGAGGCGGGCGAACATGGGCACGATGCCCGGAAAGCGCTTCTTCTGCGCCAGGGCCGAGGCCAGCGGCGCGCCCTCGCGCACCAGCGTCAGCGCATCCAGCGCGTCGGCGCGCATGGCGCGGTTGTTGAGCGTCTCGGCCGCAGCCTGAAGCGCCCGCAGGATGGGCACGCCCGCTGCCGCGAGCATGGCCAGCGTGCCGGCGAAGCGCGCGGCGTTGTAGCCCCGCGCGAGCTTGCCCACCAGCGGCAGGCGCAGCCAGAAGGCATCGAAGCGCTCGCGCAGCGCATCGCGCGCCAGCGCCGCCTTGGCGCCGACGACGGCTACCGCGAGTACGCCCAGCATCAGCCAGCCCCAGCCGCGCACGAAGGCCGACAGGCCCAGCATGGCCTGCGTCAGCAGCGGCAACGCCCGCTTGGTGCCGACGAACACGCTGGCCACCTGCGGCACCACGTAGCTCACCAGGAAGATCACGATCACCACCGCGATCACGGTGACGATGGCCGGGTAGAGCGTGGCGCCGATCAGCTTCTGGCGCAGCGCCTGCTGCTCTTCGAGGTCGTCGGCCAGGCGCTCCAGCACGAGGCCGAGCTGGCCGCTGTGCTCGCCGGCGCCGATGACGGCGGTGTAGATGGACGAGAACTCGCGCGGATGTTGCGCCAGTGCGCGCGCAAAGCTGCTGCCGCCATTGACCTCGGAGCGCAGCGAGGCCACCAGCTGGCGCTGCGGCTCGCTCTCGGCCTCGTCGGTCAGCGCGGTGAGGGCGCGCTCCAGCGGCAGGCCCGAGGCCACCAGGCCGGCGAGCTGGCGCGTCCAGACGCCCAGCGCGGTGGAATTGAACACGCGCCCACCGATGCGTCGGCGCCAGAGCGGCGTGGCGGCGCCGCCCGCATCCGTTCCGCCGGCCACACCCTCGACGGACAGCGGGATGAGCGCCTGCGCGCGCAGCATGCTGCGCGCGGCGCGGGCGGTGTCGGCCTCCAGCACGCCCTTGCGGGGGCGTCCGTCGGCGTCGATGGCTTCGAAGGCGTAGGCGGGCATGCGGTGGTTCGGGAAGAAGGCAGTCAGCGCTGCAGGATGCCGGAGATCTCGTTGCCGTCGGACTTCACGGCCGCCGCGGCACTGCGCAGCCGCAGCGAGGCATGGCCGTGCGCCTCACTGGTCAGCAGCCGGCCTTCGTAGCGGCCGTTGACGCGCGGGTCGCTGCAGGTGTCGACCTGCAGGGCCAGCTGGGCGTGGGCATTGCTGCGGAAGGGCATGGCCTGCCCTTGGACGGTGCAGCTCGCCCGCGGCATCTGGCCCGACACCTGGCCGTCGCTGCCGATGCGCAGCCACAGGTCGGAGGTCAGCCGCCGGCCGACCTGGAAGCCGTCGGCGCCCAGCTCGAAGACCATCACGCTGCCGCGCCAGTCGCCATGGAAGTCGGTGTAGCCCTGCGCGCTGGCCAGGCCCGGCGACAGCAGCGCGCCCATGCCGAGCAGGGCGGCGCGGCAGGCGGGAGAGGCCGCGCGGCGGGTGGGCATGGCGTGGCAGGCGGGCATGGGCGGCAGGATGCTGGCGCTCAGTCCCGCGTCACGCGCAGCAGCTCGGCACGCGAGGTGATGCCGGCCGCCACCAGCCGCTCGCCATCGGCGCGCATGGAGCGCAGGCCGCCCTGCGCACCGGCCGCCAGCAGCTCGCTCTCGGGCGCGCG
Source organism: Pseudacidovorax sp. 1753 (assembly GCF_040544975.1). NCBI lineage: Bacteria > Pseudomonadati > Pseudomonadota > Betaproteobacteria > Burkholderiales > Comamonadaceae > Pseudacidovorax > Pseudacidovorax sp. 1753. Next base: position 45,079 of record NZ_JBEPKY010000031.1, read on the forward strand.
GTTGTGCACCAGCGCACGCACGGCATCGTCGGCCACCAGCAGCTCGAAGATGCCGGTGCGGCCCTGGTAGCCGGTGTGGCCGCAGGCCTCGCAGCCCACCGGCTGCATCTGGCCATCGGGGCCGGGCGCGGCGCAGTGCGTGCACAGCCGGCGCACCAGCCGCTGGGCCAGCACGCCCAGCAGCGAGCTGGACAGCAGGAAGGGCTCGACGCCCATGTCGGTGAGGCGGGTGACGGCGCTCACGGCGTCGTTGGTATGCAGCGTGGCCAGCACCAGGTGGCCGGTGAGCGAGGCCTGGATGGCGATCTGCGCGGTCTCGAAGTCGCGGATCTCGCCGATCATGATCACGTCCGGGTCCTGACGCAGGATGGCGCGCAGGGCCTTGGCGAAGGTGAGCTCGATGCGGGCGTTGACCTGCGTCTGGCCGACGCCGGGCAGCTCGTACTCGATCGGGTCTTCCACCGTCATGATGTTGCTGCTGCCGGCATCGAGCCGCGACAGCGCCGCATACAGCGTGGTGGTCTTGCCCGAGCCGGTCGGGCCGGTCACCAGGATGATGCCATGCGGCTGCTGGATCAGGCCTTCGAAGCGCTTCAGCGTGTCGCCCAGCATGCCCACCGATTCGAGGCTGAGCTTGCTCTCGCTCTTGTCCAGAAGGCGCAGCACCGCCCGCTCGCCATGGGCCGAGGGCAGGGTGGAGACGCGCACGTCCACCGCCCGCGTGCCGATGCGCAGCGAGATGCGGCCGTCCTGCGGCAGCCGCTTCTCGGCAATGTCGAGGTCGGCCATGATCTTCAGGCGCGAGATCAGCGCCGCGTGCAGGGCGCGGTTGGGTTGCACCACCTCGCGCAAGGTGCCGTCGATGCGAAAGCGCACGGCCGAGGTGCGCTCGTAGGGCTCGATGTGGATGTCGCTGGCGCCGTCGCGCGCGGCCTGCGTGAGCAGCGCGTTGAGCATGCGGATGATGGGCGCGTCGCCGGCGGACTCCAGCAGGTCCTCCACCGCGGGCAGCTCCTGCATCATGCGCGAGAGGTCGGCGTCGGTCTCGACCTCGCTAACGATGGCGGCGGCATTGGATTCGCCCTGTGCATAGGCGGCGCTGATGCGCTGTGCCAGCTGGTCGGCCGGCAGCAGGTCGACCAGCGCGGCCGGGTACTTCCGCAACACCTCGCCCACCGCACTGGCGGGGGCGCCCACCGGCATCCACAGCGTCAGCCGGCCGGCGTCGTCCTCTTCCAGCAGCAGTTGCTGGCTGCGCGCGAAGCCGTAGGGCAGGGGATGGCGCAGGGCCGGCATCAGGGCATCTCGCGGCGCGAGGCCGGGTCGTCGGTGGGCGGCAGGGCGCCCTTGAGCGGCGCGCGGCTCAGCGAGTCGGGCGACAGCGGCCCCGGTACCGCCGGCGGCATGGGCGGCGGGATCAGGCGCGTGCCGTCGATGCGGCGGCTGTCGTCGCCCACGCCCTGAATGGCCGGCAGCGGCGGCAGCACGAAGGAATCGCGCACGTTGTTGAGCATCGGGTTGTCGGTGGGCGGCTGGCTGGCCTGCTGCAGGGCGCGCAGCGTGTCGTAGCGGTCGGCCGTGATGGCGTCGCTGGAGAGCTGGTCGCGCACGATGGTCGGGCGCAGGAAGACCATCAGGTTGGTCTTGTTGCGGCGGCGTGTCTCGCTCTTGAACAGGTTGCCCATGATGGGCACGTCGCCCAGGCCCGGCACCTTTTCCTGCGAGGCGGAATACTCGTCCGACAGCAGGCCGCCCAGCAGCACGATGCCGCCCTGGTCGACCAGCACGCTGGACTCGATCGCGCGCTTGCTGGTGGTCGGGCCATTGACGTTGTTGACCGACGAGGCCACCACCGCCGAGACCTCCTGGAAGATGGTCATCTTGACGGTGCCGGTCTCGCTGATCTGCGGCCGCACCCGCAACGTCAGGCCCACGTCCTTGCGCTCGATGGTCTGGAAGGGGTTGACCTGCGTGGTGGCGCTGCCGGTGTTGGTGTACTGGCCGGTGACGAAGGGCACGTTCTGGCCGACGACGATTCTTGCTTCCTCGTTGTCCAGCGTCAGCAGGTTGGGCGTGGACAGCACGTTGCCCTCGCCGTTGGAGGCCAGGAAGCGCGCCAGGAAGCCCAGCACGTAGTTGTCGCCGTACTTGTGGCCGATGCCGAAATTGAAGCCCGTCGAGGGCAGCGTGGTGGCGCTCTTGGTGGCCAGGCCGACGGCGAGGTTGATGATGTTGGCGCCAGCCAGGCTGGAGTTGGTGCCGATCACGCCGACGTTGCTGCTGCCGCTGTTGCCCAGGGCGCTTTGCCACTGCACGCCGAATTCGGCCGCCTTGTCGGCATTGACCTCGACGATCAGCGTCTCGATCAGCACCTGGGCGCGGCGGCTGTCCAGCTTTTCGATTACCGCACGCAGCTGGCGGTACTGCGGCTCCGGCGCCGTGATGATGAGCGAGTTGGTGGACGGGTCGGCCTGGATCTGCCCGCCGGTGGAGGGCTGGTTGGCGTTGTTGACCGGCGTGCTGGCGGCGCTGCTGGTCAGGCTCGACAGGCCGGCCTGCAGCGTGTTGGGCATGGCCTGCGGGACGGCCGAGGCGGCGCTGGCGCCGCCTTGGGCCGCGCCAGCGCCGGCCGCACCGTTGCTGTTGGCCTGACCGGCCGCCATGGCGGCACGCAGCGTGGCCGCCAGGCGCACCGCGTCGGCGTTCTTGAGGTAGACGACGTAGATGTTGCCGGCCGCGCCGTTGCCCGTGTCCGCGGCCGGGCGGTCGAGCTTGTCGACCAGCGAGCGGATCAGCTGCAGCCGTGCCGGCGTGGCGGCCCGCACGATCAGCGCATTGCTGCGCGGGTCGGCCAGCAGCGCGGTGCGGAAGCCCGCTTCACCGCCACCCGTGGGCGCCCCGCCCGCCGCGACGCCGGCGATTCCACCGCCGCCCCCGCCGCCGTCGATCAGGCGCTGCACCAGCGGCACCATGTCCGAGGCGATGGAGTAGCGCAGCGGGATCACCTCGATGTCCGAGGCGCTGGGCACGTCCAGCGCCGCGATGATGCGGGCCAGCCGGCGCATGTTGTCCGCGTAGTCGGTGATGACCAGCGAGTTGTTGCCCGGGTTGGCGTTGATCGTGTTGTTGGGCGGAATCAGCGGCCGCAGTACCGGCAGCAGGTTGTTGGCCGACTCGTGGTTGAGCCGGAACACCTGCGTGATCATCTGACTGCCGCTCACGCCGCCGGCGCCGCCCACCGAGGTGGTGACCGTGCCGCTCTGCAGCTTGGCATCGGCCTCGGGCAGCACCTTGAACAGGCCGTCCGACTGCACGATCGAGAAGCCCTGCAGCCGCAGCGCGGCGGCAAACTGGTCGAAGGCCGCTGCGGGCGGCAGCGGCCGGTCGGTCTGCAGCGTGATCGTGCCCTTGACGCGCGGATCGACCACCACGTCGCGGCCGGTGATCACGCCCATGGTGCGGGCCACGGCCTCGATGTCGGCGTTGGCGAAGTTGAGCGTGATGGGCTCGCCGCGGCGCGCGGCCGGGCTGGCGGCATCCTGGGCCATCGCGGCGGGAGCGATCGCCTGCAGCGCGAGCACGGCAAGCAGGGCACGGGCGGCGCGGGCGCCCAGGGTGAGGGAAGGCTTCATGGTCAACCGAGATTGATGATGGAGCGTGCGCCTTCGCGCCGCCCCATGATGTTCAGGAGATTGGCGAGGGCGTCCTCGCTGCCGGGCGCGGCGCTGGCCTCGCCCCCGAAACGCATGGTGTTGCCGCTCCAGCGGCCGCTGCCCGACAGGCGCAGCGCGCCCTGGGTGGTGGTCAGCAGCAGGCTGGGCGAGGGGCCGCCGTCCAGCACCAGGCGGTAGCTGCCCATGGGGCGCAGCGTGCTGAGGCTGGAGCTGAGGTCGGTCGCATCGAGCACGGCGCGGCCGTCCAGGGCCAGGCGGCCCTGCGACCAGCGCAGCGCGAGGGCCTCGGTGCGCAGGTCGAGTGCGCCGTCGAGCCGCAGGGTGTTCCAGGGGGCGCCCAGGCCGGCCAGCATGGCCGCAGGCCAACGGCTGCGGCCGTCGTCCCAGGCCAGGCGGAAGCCGGCGCTGCCAGCAGAGCCGGCCGCAAAGCCCAGCGGGCCCTGCGTGCAGCAGCCGAGTTCGAGCTGGCCGCGCACGCCCAGCCAGGCGGGGCGCAGCTGCCATTGCATGCGGCCCGGCAGCGCGATCCGGTCGACGCCGCCCGCGCTGCTGGCCAGCACGACGGCGGCACTGCCTTGCCAGACGGTGCCGCGCGCATCGCGCAGCTGCAACTGGCCGCCAGTGGCCGATTCCAGGCCCTGCGCCAGCCAGCGGGCCGGCGCCCACTGCACGGCAGCCACCAGCGCACCGAACAGGGCGCCGGCCACGGCCCAGCGCCAGGGCGCGCGTGGCTCCCGTCGGACGGCGGCGGCAGTGCGCAGAGCCATGTCAGCGGGAGGCGGGCAGGCCCATGACCAGCGTGCCCTGCCAGGACGGCTGCACCACGCCCGGCGCGGCCGTCGCATTGGCGGCACCGGGGCCGCTCGGGGCTGAGGCCTGCGCGCGGGTGAGGTGCGCCTCGCGCGGCACGGCGCGGGCGTTGGCGCGGGCCTGGGACAGCCACTCCGCCAACTGGGCCGCCGGCACGCTGCGCAGGCCGACGGCCACGGCATCGCCCCCTGCGGCGCGTACCTGCGCTTCCGGCCCGAGACCCTGGCGTGCGGCGGTCTCGAGACCGCGCAGGGCGTCTTCCCGGCTCGGCCGGGGCTGGCCCTGCAGGGCCCGGGCCTGGGCCTGCAAGGACGCCATCTGCTGCAGCTGGGCGTCCAGCGCGGCATGGGCGGCCGGTGCCGCCGACAGGGTGCGCAGGGCGGGTGCCAGCGCCACCCACCACAGGAGCGCCACGCCCACGAGCGCGGCGGCGATGGCGGCCAGGCGCCGCTCGCGCGGGGCCAGCGTGGCCCACCAGGTCTGCAGGCGGGCCTTGGAGGCGGGGCGGCGGTTCACGGAAGAGCCTTCTCGGTCGGGGTTGCCGGGGCGGCGGCCGGTGCCGTCCGAGCCATGGGGCAAAGGTGGGCGGTGCGCATGCCGCACGCACGCACGGGAGTCGGGGCGCTCATCGTGCGGCCTCCGCCTGCACCAGCAGCAGGTCGCCCTCACCCCGCGCGTTGTAGCCGCGGCTGCGCAGGCCGGCCTGCACGGATTCCATCTCTGCCGGCGACAGCGTCACACCGCGCAGGCGCAACTGGCTGCCGCTGTAGTCGATGGCCGAGGGCACGCGGCCGGCCGGCAGGCTGCCGGCCAGGGCGGCGAGCATCGGCTCGAGATCGGCCGCCGTGAGTCCGCCGGTGGCCGCCTGCAGTGCCGCCACCTCGCGCGACATCTGCAGCGGCGCATCGAGCACGACCGACACATGCGGAAAGGTCTGCGTGAGCACCTGGCGCACCTGCTGGCGCTTGGCCTCCAGGGCGCGGCGCTCCTTGAAGGCCCAGGCATTGAGGCCGACCAGTTGCAGCACGACGAGCAGGGCCGCGCCCCAGCGTGCGGCCCGCCAGCGGGGCGCGCGCCACACCGCCGCCATCAGCGCGCCGGCCTGCTTGCGGGCGCGGGCGCTGCCGGTGGTGGCGAACTCGAACTGGGCCAGGTCCCAGCCCGACTGGCTGGCCTGCAGCCAGCGTTCGGCGGTCGGCAGCAGGGGCAGGGCGCGGCCGAGCAACTGCTCGGCCACGGCGGCGACCGCCGGCTCGGCCATGGCTTCGCCGGCTTCCGACTGGGCCACCGCGAGTGCCGCGGTGCTGGCCGACAGGGGCAGCCGCAGCACGCCCTGCGCGTCGCAGAGGGTCAGCCATGGCGCCTCGGCATCGCCGGTGACGAAGACGGTGGGGCGCTGGCCTTCGGCCTGGGGCGCGAATTCAGGGACCAGCCGGCTGACGCGCCGCCCCGTGGCCTCGATGGCCTGGAGCGTGGTCTGCAGCCAGTCGCGGCGGCAGGTGGCCACCCACGCAGGCGCACCCGCCTGCGCGCCGGGGGCGAGGGCAAAGTGCAACTGTTCCGGATCGTCGAGCAGCCGGTCTTCCAGAAGGCCCGACAGCACGCTGCGCAGCCGCGCCGCGTTCTGCAGGCTGCCCGGTGGCAGGGCGACGGCGTGCCACGACAGGGCGGAGGCCGGCACGATCAGCACCAGTTCGTGCTGGCCCGGCAGCAGGGAGACGGGCGATTCGCCCTGGCCCACCAGCTGGCGGCCGTCGGAAGACCAATGCGCCCAGGCCACGGAGCCGAGGCCAGGCGCGGACGGAGGCGGCGGCTGGACAAGGATCAGGGCCATGGCGCGTGTCGCGGAAAGTTTTTCATTCTAGGCAGCGGGGTCGTGCACCCGGCCTCCGCTGAACAGCGGAGGCGGCATTGTGGAGGGGGCGCAAGACAGATCCATGACGGCGTTTCGGGAGGCTCGGCGGTGGGGCAGGGCGCAAGAGACGGAAAGATTTTCCGATGTTCAGCCCGATCCGCCAGTCGGTTGAACCCCGGCATTGCGCTGGCGCCAGATGATGCTGACCGTGGTGCCCGTGCGGTGCAGCAGCGAGGCCTCCTCGACCCAGTAGCGGTCCATGCGCAGCCGGCCGCGTACTTCGAAATAGCTGGTCGAGATGCCGACCTGACCGGGCGTGAGCTGCACGTCCGTGGCCGAACTCAGCTGCTGCGATGCCTCGGCCAGGTCGGAGAAGAACTTGCGTCGGCGCACTTCGACCAGCTTGCGGGCGCCCGCCATGTCGATCTGATCGACGGCGGCGAAGATCACCTCGGCGCTCGCCGTGTTGAGGTTGACCGGCGTGCTCGCCGGCAACAGCGTCACGTAGGGCGCAATGGCCGCCACGGTGTCGGCCGGCAGGCCCAGCCACCCGAGTTGCTCCACCCGCTGGGGCATGAGCGGTGCGCCCTCGGATGCGCCGGCGTCATCGGTCGAGGACGTCGACGCCTGCGCCTCGCTGGGGGTGGACGCTGTGGCAGAACCGGCGGTGGCCGTGCCGTCCGTGCCGGTCGTGGTGGATTGGGTCTGTGTCACGCCGCCACCGGCCAGCAGGGCGCGGCGCATCTGCTGCACCAGCGTGTCCACCTGGCCGGGCGGCAGGTCGAGCAGATCGAAGAGCTTGCGCGTGGCGGCCACGGCGCGCAGCACCGGACGGCCGCTGGCATCGACAAGGTTGCGCAGGTTGAGCCGCGACTGCGCGTCGGTGATCGAGCCCGACAGGAAGGCATCGGGCAGGCCTTCCAGCGCGTCGCTGGCCACGTTCTTGTCGGCGGCCAGGAAGCTGGTGAGCTTGGCCTCGGCCAGCGGCACGGCCCAGGGCTCGGCGAGGTGGTCGGCGCCGCCGGTGCGCCCGTCCTCGGCCAGGATGAGCCGCGACCAGTCCAGCGCGCCGGCGAGCACCAGCGAGGCCTGGAGGCGGGAGCGTTCGGCGGCTTCCACCTCGGTGGCACGCCACTGGCGCCACAACGCCGCCGCCGCCAGCGTCGCCACCAGGGTGACGGTGATCAGCGCCGTGAGCAGGGCGGCGCCTCGCTGCCGCCGAAGGGGGACGGGTGGGACGGTCATGAGGTCTTGGCGCCGGCCCAGGTGGGGCGCAGCCAGTCGCGCGTGATCAGTCCCGACAGTCCGGGCCCGGGTGGCAACTGCAGTTGCAGCCGGACGCCGTCGGGCAGCGTGGCCGTGCCCAGCGCCTGTGCCTGGACCGCCACGCTCCAGGCGCCATTGCGGAAGTAGCCCACGTTCCAGCTGGTCGCGGGCAGGACGCGCGTGGCGGCCGCGTCGGCACCGGGCAGGGCGGACTCGGCCCACGCCGCGGCCGTGCCCCAGGCCTGGGTCCAGTCGGCACGGCTGGCCAGCGGCGGTGACTGCCAGCGCAGCCAGCTGCTGCTGCCGTCGGCGGTGGCGCCCACCGTCCAGGCGATCACCCGCGCGGCGGGGCTGCCCTGGGCGTCTACGGCCTGTCGGGTGATGCGCAGCACGCGGCCGTTCCAGTCCAGCGCGGGCGTGTTGCCGAAATTCGTGGCGCCGTCCAGGTCGGCGCCCCATTGGGCGAGCGCCGTCTGCAGCACCAGCACGGCTTCGTCCCGCGCGCCGTGCTGCGACTGGGCGCGGGCCATGCTGTCCAGCCCTCGCCAGCTGATCAGCGCCAGCAGCGCCATCGCCGCCAGCGCGACCAGCAGTTCGACCAGCGTGAAGCCGCGCAGGCGGACGGCGGCCCCGGGGGCCCTGCGGTGCCTCGTCATCAGTAGCGACCGATCACGGTGGACAGACGCAGCAGCGGCCAGCGCTGCGCATCGCGCACCTGCACGTCGATGCGGTTGAAGTTGGGGTTGAGGGTGGGGGTGGTGGACACCTCCACATCCAGCTGCACGCCGGCCTGCTCGCAGCCCTGGCTGCTCTCGCCCACCGGCGGCATCTGCGGCGACAGGCGCAGCTGGACCAGCTGGTTCTCGGCGCACAGCTGGGCCAGCACCATGTCGGACTGGCGCTGTGCATTGCGGGTGAGCGCGTTAGTGGCCTGCGCCCCGGCCGCCAGGGCGATGGCGACGATCGCCAGGGCAACCAGCACCTCGACCAGCGTGAAGCCCTGGTGACGGGGCAGGGCCGGCCTCCTGGCCGCAGCGTCCGCTCCACCGGAACGGCAAGAGCGCATCGGGGCGGTCCTGCCTGCCTTCATGGCGACACCGGATCGACCACGGAGAAGGGGCGAAGTCCGTCGGTGGCCAATCGCAGTACCTGCACAGGCGGGCCTTCGCCGCGGATCAGCACCTGCTGCGCGCCGATGATGGGCTCCGGTCCCAGCAGCAGCGACGCCACGGGGCGGCCGGCCGCATCGAGGGGCTGGGCGCTCACGCCCGCCATCTGCCAATCCTGGGGAAGGGCGCCGGGCGGCACACCATCGAAGACGAAGCCTTGCTGCGTGACACGCCAGCGCACCGATGCCCCGCTGGCGCGGGCCTGGGCACGGCCGGCTTCGAGCAGGGCGACGAGGCGCTCGGCCTCGCGGTCCAGGCTGGCGCGCGCCGTGTCGCGCAATGCGAAGCCGACGCCAGCGGTCGCGAAGGCGATGATCGCGACCACCACCAGCAGCTCGATCAGCGTGAAGCCGGCGGCAGGGCGGCGCAGGTGGCTACTGCCAACTGCCGATGTCGGCATCGTTGCCCTCGCCCCCGGGCTGGCCGTCGGCGCCGAGCGAAAGCACATCCACCTCGCCCTTGATGCCCGGATTCACGTACTGGTAAGGGCGGCCCCAGGGATCGTTGGGCAGCTTGTCGACGTAGGGCTTCCAGTTGGGCGCGGCGGGGCCGGTGGTTGGCCGCGTGACCAGGGCCTGCAGGCCTTGTTCGCTCGTCGGGTAGCGCTGGTTGTCCAGACGGTACATCTTGAGCGCGTTCATCAGGTTGTTGACGTCCGTGCGGGCCGCGGTCACCCGCGCGTCTTCCGCGCGGCCGATCACATTGGGCACGATCAGGGCGGCGAGCACGCCGATGATCACCAGCACGACCATCAGTTCGATGAGCGTGAAGCCGCGCTGGAGATGGCTCTGCCGGTTGCGTTTGTAGGAAGCTGTCATGGGCGGCGCATGATAATGCCCGCATATGACGAGTGCGTTGCCCGTACCTTCCCGATGGCCCGTGGCCTTGATCACTGCCGCGCTCTGGGCGGGCGCCGCTGCGAGCGCGGTCTATTGGGGGCTACGACTCGCCTCGCCGGCCGGGTCCATGCTGCCGCCGCCGGTGGCTGGGCCGGTGCTGAGCGTGGAGACCGCGGAGGTGGCTCGCGCCTTCGGTGCATTGAAGGTGGCGGCCAGCGCGCCGGTCGCTCCGGACGTGGCCAGCCGATTCAGGCTGCTGGGCGTGGCGGCCGACCGCGAAGGCGGTGGCGCCGCGCTCATCGCGATCGATGGCAAGCCGCCGCGTTCCTATCGCACTGGTGCGGCCTTCGACGGTCAGCTGGTGCTGCAGTCCATCGATACCGCGGGGGTGCACATCGGACCGGCGACCGGTGGCACCGGCTTTCGTTTGATGGTGCCGTCGCGTCCCCTGGCCGTGAACGGACCGCCGCGGGCGACCACGCCTTGATCTGAGCCTGCGGTTGTTCAGGCCTGGAGGAAGAGGCGGTAGGCGGGGTTGGCGGTCTCTTCGATGAAGGGATAGCCCAGTTCGTCCAGGAAGGCCTGGAACACGCCGTCTTCCGCCGCGGGCACCTGCAGGCCGACGAGGATGCGGCCATAGTCCGCGCCCTGGTTGCGGTAGTGGAACAGGCTGATGTTCCAGTTCGGCTTCATCAGGCTCAGGAACTTCAGCAAGGCACCGGGCCGCTCCGGAAAGATGAACCGCAGCAGCCGCTCGTCGCTCGCCAGACCGCTGCGCCCTCCTACCATGTAGCGCACGTGCTCCTTGGCCAGCTCGTCGTGGGTCAGGTCGAGTGCGCCGAACCCGTGGCTTCGGAACAGATGCGCAATGCTGGCGGATTCGCCGCGCTGCTGCGTCGTCAGGCCGACGAACACATGGGCCTGCTGCGCGTCGCTGATGCGGTAGTTGAACTCCGTCACGTTGCGCGGGCCGCCTGGCAACTGGCCCACCAGTTCGCAAAAGCGCCGGAAGCTGCCACGCTCCTCGGGGATGGAGATGGCAAACAGGGCTTCGCGCTCCTCGCCCACCTCGGCGCGTTCGGCCACGAAGCGCAGCCGATCGAAGTTCATGTTGGCGCCACACAGGATGGCGGCATAGGTCTCGCCCCGCTTTCCGTGCGTTTGCACGTACTGCTTGATCGCTGCGACGGCCAGTGCGCCCGCGGGCTCGACGATGCTGCGCGTGTCGATGAAGACGTCCTTGATGCCGGCGCAGACGGCGTCGGTGTCCACCGTGATGAACTCGTCGACGAGGTCACTGGCGATGCGGAAGGTTTCTTCGCCCACCAGCTTGACGGCCGTGCCGTCGGAGAACAGGCCGACATCCGGCAGCGTGACGCGATGCTTGGCGGCCACGGATTGCATCATGGCGTCAGAGTCGTTCATCTGGACGCCGACCACGCGGATGTCCGGCCTGACTGCCTTGATGTAATTGGCGACGCCTGAAATCAACCCGCCGCCGCCGATGGCGACGAAGACGGCGTCCAGGCGGCCCTGGTGCTGGCGAAGGATCTCCATCGCGATCGTGCCCTGCCCGGCGATGACCTCCGGGTCGTCGAAAGGATGCACGAAGGTCAGGCCTTCTCGTTCCTGCAGCGTCAACGCGTATTGATAGGCATCGGAATAGCTGTCGCCGTGCAGGTGGACCTCGCCGCCCAGCCCGCGCACCGCGTCGATCTTGAGCTGGGGCGTCGTGACCGGCATGACGATGACCGCCCGGGTGTCCAGCTTGCGCGCACCCAAGGCGACCCCTTGCGCATGGTTGCCTGCGGAGGCGCAGATGACGCCGCGCGCCAGTTGCTCGGCCGACAGATGGGCCATCTTGTTGTAAGCGCCACGCAGCTTGAAGCTGAAGACAGGCTGCTGGTCTTCACGCTTGAGCAACACCGTATTGCCAACTCTTTCACTCAATGCGCGCGCAGGTTCCAGCGCCGATTCGATGGCCACGTCATACACGCGAGCGGTCAGAATTTTTTTGAGATAGTCGGCGGGCGTCAGCGCCGGTCCCTGGCTGGTTGGCATGGCGAAGGGGAAGACCAATGAGAACAGCGTTTGATGATACGCGGCACTCGTTTTGCACCCAGGAAGCGGTATGGACACGAATGTCATCTTCCGCTTAACAGCAGTGTAAGCGGCCAACGATTCGTAAGCGCCCAGCCAAGTCATGTTGACCTCGCCCCCCAAATGAACCTGTAGACCGTGGACGCGCCAGTTGCGTCAGCAGCCACGCTGCGCGTCAGAATTGCCACCATGGCATCCACAATCATCGAACTACGAGTCACGCCGCCATGGGAGCGGCCGGATGAGCATGGGGTGTTGGCACGACTGACGATTCCGCATGCGTCCGGATCAAAGGAGCCCAGCGTCTCAGCGCGCCGGTATCAAGCTATGGATTGGATGGAGCAGGACCCTGCCAAGGAATGGGAGGGGACGACGACATGCTCCGTCGAAACTGTGCGCGCACAAGAACTCTTGACCAAAGTGCGCGCGGTCAGTGTGGTACTCGCGGCGCACAGCGCGCTTGGCCTCCATGAGACCGCCTACCGCCTGACGATCCACTCGGGAGCAACATCCTGCGAGTTCTCGTGGTACGGCGGGGCGGCGCCGGAGTGGTATCTCCTGTCGGAGATTGCCGATGATGTTCGCGCCCTGGCAGAAGAGAAGCTCGATACGGCCAAACCGCCCCGTCCGCTTCCAGCCTGATGCTGGTAATCGGCGTGCAAGAGCGGATTCTGGTCCTGGCCGAACTAGGTCCTCAGTTCTGGCCCCACCGATGCGGCAGCAGCTCGTCGATATCGCTGGCCCGTTGCGTAGGAAGCCGCTCAAAGACATCTCGCAGATAGGCATACGGATCATGCCCGTTCAGCTTGGCTGACTGGACCAAGCTCGTGATGGCCGCAGCGCGCTTACCGGCCAGCAACGTTCCAGCGAACAACCAGTTCTTGCGTCCTGTTGCCCAGGGACGGATTTGCTGTTCGTCATGGTTGTTGTCGATCGGCAGCGCTGGGTCATTCAGGTAGCGCGTGAGCGCCGCCCAACGGTTGAGGCTGTAGTCGATGGCCTTGGCAGTGGCGGTGCCGTCCGTGATCTTGCCGCGCTGCGCGTTGAGCCAATCGTGCAACGCCTTGGCGATGGGCCCCGCTCGTGTTCGTCGCTCGTCCAGCCGCTGCTGCGCGCTGAGCAGCTTCACCTCGCGCTCGATCCCGTACAGCTGGCCGATGAGGTCGATGGCCGCCGCCACGATGGTGCTCTTGTTGGCCTCCTGCAGCTCGACGAACTTGCGCCGCGCATGGGCCATGCAGCCGGCCTCCGTCACACCCATCGCGAAGCTGGCCTTGTAGCCGGTGTAGTCGTCGCACACGAGACTGCCGCGCCAGTCGCCAAGGAAGGCCCGAGCGTGTTCACCAGCCCGGGATTCGGTGAAGTCGTAGACGACGGCGCGCAAGGGCTCGAACGCACCCGCGGCATAGGCCCACAGGTAGGCGCGATGCGTTTTGCCGCTGCCGGGAGACAGCATGGCCACCGGCGTCTCGTCCGCATGCACGACGCGACAGGCCAGAACGTGGGCCTTCAACGCATCGACCAGCGGTTGCAGGCGCAGGCCGCACACGCCGATCCAGGCGCCCAGGGTCGAGCGCGGCAGTGCAACGCCGGCGCGGCCGAAGATGGCTTTCTGGCGGTAGAGCGGCAGGTGGTCGGCGTACTTGGCGACGAGCACCTGCGCAAGCAGTCCGGAGGTGGGGAGGCCCTTGTCGATGATCTCGGCCGGGACCGGCGCCTGGGTCAGCGTACGGCACTTGGCGCAGGCCCACTTGCCGCGGATGTGGCGCTCGACGGTGAACACGCCCGGCGTGTAGTCCAGCTTCTCGCTCACGTCCTCGCCGATGCGCTTGAGTGCACAGCCGCAGGCGCAGGTGGTGTTCTCGGGTTCGTGGTGGCGGTCGATGCGGGGCAGGTTCGGCGGCAAGGCGGTGCGCTTGGGTCGCTCGCCAGGCGATGTTGGCGGCTTCTTCTTGCCCAGCAGTTCCTGGAGCTGCGCTTCGGCCGCCGCAATGTCAGCGTCGAGGGCCTCGTCGAACAAAGCACGTTGCTCGACGTCGAGTTGCTCGCTCTTCCTGCCGAACTTTAGGCGCCGCAGCTGGGCGATCTCGAACGAGAGCTTCTCCAGCTTCACGTCGCGGCGGTCGATCTCCTGCCGGTCATGTTCGATGCGGCGAAGCAGCTTGGCGCCGACCTCGCCGAGGCCCGCTGCCTGCAGTGCGGCGAGTTCTTCGGCGGAGATGGGCGGGGCGACAAGCATTGAGGCCAGTGTGCGCAGCACCCGGCGCGCTGACCATCGGCGCACGCACCAATTGCCTTGGCCTCAGGTCAGGCCAATCACGCCAGTTTCGCCGATGCGCTGCCACGGCAGGCCCAGCACCAGGGCATCAAGCTGCTCGCGGGTCAGCGACTGCGGCGCGCCGCAGCCGCCGCCTGGCCAGGTGAAGCGTCCTTGGTGCAGCCGACGCGCGGCGAGCCAGATGCCGATGCCATCGTGCACCAGCACCTTCAGCCGAGTGGAGCGCTTGTTGGCGAATACGTAGGCGTGGTGCGGTCGGGCCGAGCCGAAGACCTGCACCACCCGCGCCAGCGTCGTGTCGGTGCCGGCGCGCATGTCCATCGGCTGTGTGCAAAGCCAGACCGCTTCCACACGGATCATCGGAGCCAGTCCCTCAGCCAGGCAGCGCAGTCCCGGGCTGCAGCGGCCGGCCAGACGAGCTTGATGACCGTGCCGGCCCGCTGCAGCTCGATGCGAATCTCGCCGTCCACCGTCGGTGCTGGCAGCGCCAACGGGATGAAGGTCGGCGACGGCATCGACGGGGGCTCGGGCTCAGCGGTCGCACTTCGCGGCGCTATGACCTTGTGCTCGGCGTCGATGACCCACTTGCGCAGCATGTTGGCGTTCAGGCTGTGCGCCAGTGCCACCGCCGCGATGGAGACGCCTGGCTTGAGGCATTCCTCGATGACCGCCGCCTTGAACTCTGCCGTGTGCCGCCGCCGACGGCGTCGGCCCATCAGATCGACCCCATAAGTGTTCACGTGTCCGCCTCCTACTAAGCGGACAGATGTTCACTACCGGGGTGCCGTCAGATCAACATGTGTTCCCTGGCTGCTTACAACGATTCCGCTTTTTCGGGGCGAGTACATCCCGGGGACCCCGTGCCCCCCAAGCTCTTAACAATTAAGAAAGAGTCGTCAGACGTTTTTGTCAGAGACCTCGCGATGGGCTTGCTGCAGGCGGAGCGTGCTCGCGTGCAGCGCAAGGAGATTGCGTGGGGGAACTGGCAGATCATGAGCAACCGCATGGATGCCCACCTGCTGCCCTTGCTGGGTGACCGGCTGGCGCGCGACGTGGATGGGGTGGCCGCGCAGGAGTTGATCGATCGCCTGGGGGAGCAGGACTTCACCAGCACGACGATCGCGCAGTACATGGTCCTGCTGCGCAAGACCTTGATGCATGGCGTGCTGACTGGCGTGCTCGATGAGATGCCGCGGCTGCCCAAGGTCAAGATCCGCAGCCAGCCGCGTGGCAGCTTCAGCGTGGCGGAGTACCGGCGCCTGGTTGCCACCGCGAGGCGGTTGGTAGGTCAACCCCATCCCGTCCTCGAGACGCTGCAGCCCGGCGAGCGCTTCTGGATTGCGCGCGAGTTGCTCTACATGCCCCGGGAGTTGCCGTGGCTGATCCGGTGGATGGTGAACACCTTCGTGCGCCCCAGTGACATCAAGAGCGTGAGGCATCGCCACATCGACGTCGTGCGTGGCAAGCATGTGTACCTGCGCATGCGGTTGCCCGAGACCAAGCGGCACAGCCAGCCGATGGTGAGTCTTCGGCCTGCCGTTCAGGTCTATGAGGTGCTCCGCAGCTACCGTCGCGCGAGAGGCGAGGTGGCGCCCGACGACTACCTTTTCTTCCCTGAATTGAAGAATCGAGAGCACGCGCTCGCGGTGCTCAACTTCTTCTTCAAATGGGTGCTCCAGGAGGCCGGCCTCGAGACCGGCCCGCTTGGGCAGAAGCGAACGCTGTATTGCCTTCGCCACACGGCGATCACCCTGCGTCTGCTCTACGGTCAGGGGATTGACATGCTCACGTTGGCCCGCAACGCGCGGACCAGCGTCAACATGATCGAGCGCTTCTATGCGTCGATCCTGAGTGGGGAAATGAATGTGGGGATGCTGCAAAGTCGGCGTGGCAGTTGAAATGTAGGTTGTCAGCTGGGAGATGTTTGAACTGAGTTCAATGCATTCATCCATCTTGAATTTATGTGCTGCTAATCTGTCCGCAAGGGCAGAAAGACTCTTGTCTGGCAAGCGTCTCGCATTGGAGCGGAGATTTGCTAGAAAAGCCGCATCACGTCCAGCTTGGCGTGAAGGAGTATCTACGGATATCCAGCAATAAATTCTGGTGAGACTTGCGGAGTCGGGCGCCCACTTCGATTGGAAATAATGAATCACTGCATCTAAGTCATGAGAATATCCCGCCCTGCGCGCTAGTAACTCGTTTTGAATGCCTTTAGCTTGATTCATCGGTACGCCGTCGATTCCCAATATCTGACGTCTCCCTAGTTGTAACAAGCATTCAGGGTGTCCCAGTTGAGCGCCTTTCTCAAGCCATCGAAGAGCGCGAGGAAGGTAAACTTTGTGTTCGCCCTGTTTTCGAGAGCGCGAAACTAGGGCGATCCAAAGGCACATGGACCCCGGATCCCCATCCAACGACATTTTTTCCAGTTGCCTTAGTGGGGTGGCTAGCGGATAAATATAGCCTCCGTCTGGCTGCAGAACCTGAAGGGTCACATGTGCAAGTTCTAGTCCCTCTTTTGTCATATCGACCCAATGGTGCGCCAATATCTTCGATGCTGCTGTGTGACTCTTGGAGTTTGTCTCAATTATTTTTCCCCATTGAGCTATATCAGCAAATAAAAGTGCTTCCAACTCTGAGCGCTTTTCATGGGCGAGTTGCCGCCCTGCGGTAGAGTCAAATGCGGGTACACCGAATCGCGGCATATTTTCGCGATTTATTTCGTACGCAAGCAATCCGATGACGGCGAGGACGCCTAGCGTCAGCGTCGCCTGAAAAATTAGACGTAAATACTTTTTCAACGTCACTGAAAAATCAAAATCGAATTGCCAACTCCACTTGGCCCTCACAAGATCGCTCATCCGCAAGCACCCAGCCCAAAGTCACCCACGCCTGCGAATCAGAGAAAAATGCAAATCCGTTGGCCAAGTCTTGACCGCTCCAGGCTGATGTGATTCGATAGCTCGAACGTAGAGAATTGTCCCTCTGAACTCGGGCAGATGGCCATCGGTATGAAATTGGTGTACTACAGCTTTTTTGATCGAAGTGGAGGTAAAGTGCGCACTTGTCTTCGTGAGCATCTTCCATCAACTCGGTCCAACCCCACGGTGTTCTAGTAATAAAGGGGTTCGGTAGAGTACCTGCCCGGGTACTACCTGGCATACTAGATCTTCTGCTTCTTAGCTTCGCAAGGCTGCAGATTGATTCCGGTGACTTGCGCACTTTTTCCAGCAAGTTCGAAAGAATTTCATCTGGACTTGATGTTGGATTCTGGCGTGAGAGGACGCTCGGATCCGATGATGTTGGCAAGGCAGCAAATATGCCACACGCGAAGATAACAAGGAGGAAAAAAGATAAAGTCCAAGCCTCCTTACTTTTATAAAAAAAGAAGGTCATGAGTTTGTTTAAAAATTAATACAAAAAGAAACAGCCCCACTACCGGGGCTGTTGTTTTGGTTGCTCCGCTAAGTTAGAAGCTATGACGGATGCCGAAGTCGTAGCCTACAGACGACTTTGGCAAATACACGCCGGCGCCATCTCCGTTGAGCACGGACGGCTGATAAGTTGCTGCGATATTGCCAGAGCCCGTGCTGTAGTCGGCGCCGTTCTTGTTCTTGATATAAGCCACAGTGGCGTACAGAGCGGTGCGCTTGCTCAGGTTGTGTACGTAGCCCAGTGCCAGCTGATCTGCCTTGCGGGGCGCAATAGCCTCGAACTCCACGCGATATTTCACGTTGCCGTAGCTTGCCCTAACTTGACCAGCCCCAACCGGCACAGTTACGCCGAGCAGGTATCCGGTGAGCTTCTTGTCTGGGTTGAGCGCAGGCTCATTACTGCCGGAATAGTCCACGACGCCCTTAACATTGGCATATTGAGCGAAGAGCTTGGCCGCGCCAAAGTCATAGCTACCACCAATGTTGAAGTTTTTGGACACATTGTTGGTGCCCAGGGTGTAGCTGGAGTCGTTGACCTGTTCGCCGTAAGCGACAGCCACGTCCAGAGGGCCGTTGGCGTAGCCGAAGCGGCCACCCCAGTAGCGGCCGGTACGGTCGGCGTTGTTCAGGCTGCCTTGCAGGAAGCTGTCGTACTTGGTCTGCTCACTGAAGCCGTACATGGCTTGACCATAGAAGCCGCCCAGGTTCGGGGGCAGGAAGTAGCCCACGCTGTTGCTGGCGCGCACGTTCGACGACTCGATGGCCGGCAGCGCGGTGCTGCCGCTGATGGCGCGCTGCAGCAGAGCCGAGCCCGCGCCGTTCGTGCCGAACGGATCGAACATGGTCAGGTTCCAGAACGTCGGCTTGTAGTCACGGCCCAGACGCGCTTCACCGAAGGGGCCCGACAGGCTCACGGTGGAACGACGCTGGAAGTTGAAGCCGCCGCCGGTGGCAGCGCCAGTGCCTTCGTCGTTGCTGATGGCGCCTTCCAGCCAGAAGCTGGCAGCCAGACCGCCACCCAGGTCTTCCACGCCGCGGACGCCCAAACGGCTGGAACTGTTGGCCGAGTTGTTAAGTCCAGTCTTACTGACTGTCGTTGAACCGGGTAGCGATGAGGCTGCCACAGCGCTAGTAGCGGCAGCAAGACTGCTTTTGTTGGAAACACTGCTGATCGAGGCATCCACGATACCGAACAGGGTCACCGACGATTGGGCCGAGGCCACACCGGCGACAGCCAGGGCAGCCAGAGCAGCTAGGGTTGCCCACGATCTTCTAGGGTGGCCGCTGTGACCTGCAACCCGTCGCCCGTACCACGGCAATAGAGAAGAATCCGCGCAACCGAGAGGACGCGCGATGCGCAAAAGCAGATTCACAGACGAGCA
>NZ_JBEPKY010000032.1:0-63651 GCF_040544975.1 Pseudacidovorax sp. 1753
TCGCCCTCGTGCAGTTGCGCTTCACTTCGTTCGTCGTGATCAACTTACGGCGGGACTTGCACCCGCAAGAGTGCGCCCATGCTGGGCGCACAAAGAGAAACGGGCACCTAAGTGCCCGTGTTCTATACGTATTCGATGGGGTGGCTGATGGGACTCGAACCCACGACGACCAGAATCACAATCTAAAGGCACAACCCAATATCCACGCGGGTTCCAGCCAGAATTGCGGGAATATTTGCTTATAAGTTGAGCACGTCTCCATGACCCTTTGCGGCGCTTCGTTCCCGAAATAATTCACCGCTGCGCCGCTTCTTCAGAAGGGCGGTGCGGACCGCTGAGGACCGTCGCCGGAGGGGCGGGGCCGGCCGCAGTCAGGCTTAGACTCAACGCTCGACAAAGTCAAGGCTGACGACTTCGCCGGGTCGCACGCCGAGCACTTGATTCGCCGCCACCTGGGCGAGGGAATGCACATCCATCAAGCGCCGAGCGCCTTCGCTGGGGCGAAAGGCGTCATCACAGCCGCACTCCATCCACCGCACTTCCTCGGCCCACGCCAGCCAAGCGTCGTAGGGATCGACGCCAGCCGCCCCGTAGACCGCCAAGGCCGCCGCGCGCGCCGCATCCGACTGTGCAGGCGTGGCCACGGGATAGAAAACGTCAAGCTCAATGCGCATAGTGGTTCCTTGGTTGAACGGGCGCCGGCGCCAGGTTGCAGTCTACCGATTCACTGTATATTTGCACAGTGTTCTGTGAAGTCAGCACCCTCCGCTCCAAAGGCATGCGCCTGCGCCGGTCCGAGTACCCGCCGCCGGTGCGCGGGCGCGTGGAGGTGGCTGCCTGGCCGCACAACAACCTCCAACGGTTCATCCGACGCATCGAGGTTCGCGTCAGCGTCGGCATCCGCACATACCGCACGCCACTGGTAATGGCTGACCCGGTCTTGCTGCCATGCCCGGCCGACCTCGGCTTGCTGATCGCCGGCACAGAGATCGAGGCGATAGAGAACCGGGTGCATGAGTTCTCACAGCTATGGCTGCTGCGCCCCTGCCACGGAACCGAAGACCTAGATCCAGTGCATTGGACGCAACTCGCTCAGTTCATACCCACCCCATAGACCATGACTCTTGGCCATCCCACCCTGCTTCGCGTGCCGGCTTGGTACAGCGACCGCGTCAAGGACGAAATCGTGCTGCCGCTCGCGCCCGAGGAATACGACGTGGAGCCCGGCCAGGGCATCAACGGCCGATGGATCGTCACCAGCTCCAGCGGTGCAGTCGTCTATGACGGCATCGGCCCCGTCGACGTGGTCCGCTCGCCCGCCCCCTTCTGATCGGAGGTCTTATGCCCATCATTGCCCACCTCATCGACGCACCATCCGGCACACCGGCGGACATCTTGCGCCCCGCGGAGGCCCGTTTCCTGCGCAAGCTGGAGCGACTGCTGGGCGCTGACCTTGCACCAGCCTTGCGCGCGTTCGAGGCCGCCCAGGACAGCAGTGCGGAGGATCTCAGCAAGGACGAGATCCGCCTCGCCAGCCGCTGGGTAAGCGCCTACGACAAGGCTCGACAGGCGGGCATGCGCGACCTCGGTGAAACCGGCGAAGCCTATTTCGCCGTCCGACTCGACAGCTGACGACGGCACGCCCCGGCTGCGGTCGAACGCGCAAGCATCCGCGCAATCTGGTGCCGGTTCGCCTGCCACGGGCTCGCGAACCAAAGGGCACCGTGCTGCGGCGTTCAGTTTGCCCTCAATTCCTGTTTAGCCCCAACTAACGCGCATAGACTTTATGCGTTCATCATGCGCGACGACGAGTTCGGCTCTATAGCCGTCGAGCGGGAGCAATTCCGAATCCGCCAGGGAAATCCGGCGATCAACTGAAATGTCGATGCGAAAGGCTTCAACCAGCCATGAGAGCCGCTCCCGCACCCGCTCGCGACATTCAACGTGAACACGGACTCGCTCATGTCGAAGGGAGCAAGAGGCCCGTGTGCCTTT
This sequence comes from Pseudacidovorax sp. 1753, assembly GCF_040544975.1. Classification (NCBI taxonomy): domain Bacteria; kingdom Pseudomonadati; phylum Pseudomonadota; class Betaproteobacteria; order Burkholderiales; family Comamonadaceae; genus Pseudacidovorax; species Pseudacidovorax sp. 1753. The sequence goes on from NZ_JBEPKY010000032.1 coordinate 1,996, forward strand.
AAACTCCCTACCAATAATTCGTCAAACTTACAAAATTCGGCCTCGCCAGCGCGACATGCCTATTTTCACGCCACTGCTCCTTACGAAGTTCTGTACTTCATCGTACGTCAGCACCTTGCCGTCATAGCAATGTCCTGCAACCACCACCTCCAAGGGATGCAGTCGTTTTAGACTGCGCCTATGTAGAAACTGCTTGTGCAATTCGGATGCCTCGACATCTCCTCCATACTCTCGGAGCATCCAAAAAATCCATCGAAACCAAGTAAAGCTTTCGCCATTCTTAGGCCATGTTGTAGCATCTACAATCTTCAGTCCAAATTTCGCCGTAGCAGCGAGAATGAAGGTTGCGCAAGTCAGTCCGGTGCCGTTGTTTTGATTGATATAAAGTCCATCGTCATCAAAACTTTCGTCACCGCTGTAATGAGCACTATATGGAATTGGAGATGTTTTAGTCAAATCCGCCGAGTGAATGATTTCCAACCAGTCGACTAAATTTTCTTGCGTCTCCACGCTAACGTTCTTAAGATATGCCCAATGATAATCTTTATTTAACCAACTATCTTTTAAAAGTTTATTATGAAATGCAAGGTGCAGCAGAAACTCCGCGCCTTCTGATTCACTTAAATACAAGAAACCACAATGAGGCCTTCGGAGGGTCATCGATTCGTCAATAGTGCTTATGGCAAGCACTAGAGAGCAATCGTCTCCACTGAAACTCTTGCTAGGAGGATTGATCATCTGGGGTAGGAAGACCGATAAAGTATCGCTTAGGGTCGTCTCCCGATGAAATTACAGCGAGCCACGCAGCCTTATAGGCCCTATGCCAAGCCGGCAATCTGTCTCGCATGCGGTAGGAGGCGCGCAAAATTCCGCTTGCTGAGCGTCCGCTAAGCTTTGAAGCATCTAGTTCAAACAGCATCAAATTCGTATACGACAACTCCTTCGCTCTGGCAAATTTTTCTACTTGATACATTAAACTTCGTGAGGCTGCTCGGGATTCCTTGAGATGCTCCAAACGGTATGCAGTGCTCAGTAGCTCGCTTACGATTTTTTTCTGATGCTCTGACGTGGTTTGCGCTCTGCTACTGGCGGCAGCCCTCAAGTTAAAAAGAATTTCGTCGTACGCGCCCGCAGTGGAGGCAACATTGGCGATACAAACCCAATGAATTTCGGTGACTAGACTTGCGCTGGGCGCCAAAGATGGCTGGGTCAATGCCTTAGTCATATGCCAATTAGGGCCCCAGTCGATCTTTGCAGGCCGCTCGAATGAAGTTGCCACAGTTGCACTGATACTTGGACTTGTGACAGGGCCTGTCATTGCTAGATTCCCCTCAACAGCCAATCAACGCCACTCACACACTCTCTGAGAACCATGTCTAACTCATTTTGACTATAGACTTCAGCCCTCGCGCCGTCTGAGTTAACATCGAATCCAAGTATCGACGCAATATGATGGAACGATGTTGACGCAGAGGCTTGAGCCGCGCCACCAATGGCCACGGTTAGAAGCCCGTATATTCCGACCGTCCAAGTTCCCATCCTGTTAATTCGGATTCCAGCATTCTCCTGAGCTGCACAAGGAAAATTCATTTTTAATTCAAAATCTGCATGCTGCGCAGGATCCAGCGTCAAAAAACTTATATGTTCGTTGAGCCAGCGATACGCTTCATTAAGATCGGCTGCAGGCCAAAAAGCGTTTGCTCCCAATGCAACCCTAATAATCCCATTTTCCGTACGAAAAGCCTCACTTCTGCTCACCGCCGTTATCAACCTAGCAAGAGCTGACGCCCCATCATCAATCATGGGGGGTCTTTCACCGGTGGGATCCATCGGCGGCAACGCAAAAAAATCTAATCTCTGCCCCTGCTTTGCTAAGCGAACCGTGCCGCTAGAACTACGCGCCTCCAGAACTGTCTCTTGCAGTGCAACCCGTGAAGAGGTCGAGTCAGGAGATAATTCCCAGACGGCCTCGAACAGGCGCGTGAGGTCGAGGCTCCACGGCTGACTGGAGAACAACGACACCCGTGCATGGTCAGCGCGCCAACCGGTAACCTCGAACATTCTCAGCACTCCTCACTCACAGGCAGCTCCGCGACACCGCGTCTTGGTAGGCCGACCAGACTTTCCACAGTATCGCCTCCTCGCACGAGCGAATCCGCCTCCGGCAAAAGGTAGTCTAGGGCGGTAGCTGCGGTGGAGTTCGGATGTTTGTATGAGCCCCACTACCGTCTTGGCATCAGCGGCGCAGTGCAAGTTGCCAGCGCGGCCACCAACTCAGCTTCGTAGCCGTCGCGCAAGAGTAGTTCAGCCTGAGCAGCGCTGATCCAGCGATCCACATCAACGCCCAGGCGCAGCGATTCCGTGGGCATGACAGGCCGCTCCGGCTCTTTCGCGCGGCACTCGACCGGCACGGGCACATTGACCCGCACCGGTGGACCGGCAACACATCCCGCCAGCAGGGCCGCAGACAGGCCCAGGAACGCCGTTCGTCTCATGGCGCAACCCTCCCCCGCATCCAGCTGTCGACGCGCGCCTGTGCGCTTGCGCAGACGTCGCCCGGCACGGCGGCCGGCGTCGACAGGATGAGCTGCGCCATGGCCTCCTGCTGCCGGCGCCGCTCCGCCGCAGTGGCCTGCGCCGCCTTGACGCGCCGGCCGCGCTCGTCGGCCAGGCCGCGAAGGTCGGCGACCCCGTCGCTGCAGGCTGACGCATCAGCCCGCGCAGAGTCGCGTTCCCCCGTCGTGCGCGTGGCAGCGTCCCGCGCGTGCAGCCAGGCGGCGCCGAGGGCGCCATTCGCCGCCACGCTCACCGCCAGGGCCAAGCCGAGCGCCTGCAGCCCCGTCATCATGGAAAGGCCCTCTCACCGGCCGCAATCGCGTCCTGCAAGCCCCAGCCGAGGAACACCAGGCGCGTCGCATGCCGACGCCGCTGCAGGCCCTTGAGCACCTGGCCGCCTGCTCTCACCCACTTCGGCAGTTCGTCGGCCGCACCCGCATAGTCGCCGGCATTGAGCTTGCGGAGGAACGTGCTGGGCCGGCCGTCTGCCAGCCACAGGATGCCATCGCGCCCTCGGCCGCCCGGCCCGGTGTTGTAGACGGTCGAGACGATGGCATCCCACTGGGACTGGGAGAGCCGCACCGTCACGGCATCGCGCACCGGGGGCTCGAAGTCACGCACCAGGCGGCGCGCATAGCGGCCGTCCGCCTCGGCCTGGCTGATCACCAGCCCCGGCCGCACGTCGAGGGTGTCGCCCCAGCCAATCGTCCAAGGCGCACCACTCAGCCGCACGAACGGCGTCGGCACCGCCGGCATGTTGTATGGGTCGAAGCGGGCCCGGCGCAGCGCCGCAAAGAGCGGTGAGGCGGGATCGGGATACGCGAGCAGCCGGCAAGCCTCATAGTGATGATTCAGGGCGTGACATGCGTCGCCCGAGCGCATTTCAGACAGCACCATCTCACCCCTCCTTCACGCGCGTTCGCACGATGAGCACGGCAAAGCCGCCGATGACAAAGACGTCCTGCAGGTCGGGCGCGCGCAGCGGCAGGAGCAGGGTTGCGACTGCTCCGGCGCCGCCGATGGTGAGCAAGCCCCAAGCGAGCATCTTGAGCAGCTCGACGGCGCGGGCCCGTGCGCTGCGCGGCCACTGCAGCCACCCTCGGCAGCGCTCCAGCTTGTTGAGGCCCTCGGCAACAACGATGAGGCCGCATACGGCATAGACCCAGAGCATGAGCTTCATGGTTGCGCCTCCACACGATCAGCAACCCGCTTGATGGCCCGCTTGAGCACCTCGCGCGCGCCGCCACCAATGGCAAAGGCGATGCCAAGCATGACGGGCTCGGGGGCGTTGGTGGCCCACAGCACCGCGGGTGCCATGTAACCCGCCGCAAGGCTGCTGGCAAAGGCAACACCCATCCGCCGCAGGGACGTGCGCACCAGGTGCACGATGGTGTCGCCCGTGGTGGGCACCGTGTCCAGGATTGCAATCGCGACCACGGCTCCGGCGAAGCCGGCCACCAGGAAGTCCGGCCGCAGTCCGAGCGGGACCCCGAAAGCGGTGAGTACCGGCACCGTCGCCGTCGCAGCAGCGAACGTCATCGCTGCCGTAGTTGTAGGTTCTGCCATCAGAGGTCTCAGTGCGCAGCAGCTACGCTGATTAGGTGGGAGCCGGCACCCAGGCGAGCGATGCCGGGTCGGTGTAGGTATCGCCGTTGAACTTCCCGCCACTACCGAAGGCGGCCTGCCACAGCGCGTAGTCGATGGCATCGACGTCGGCATACGCCCGGCCGCTGGCGGTGAGGTCCTCCACATAGGCGCGATACAAGATGCGACTGGGCGCCTTGTCGAAGTTCAAGCCACCCCACGGACCTCCTGTCCCGACAAATGCGAGCGGGTTCACATCCGTGGCGGTCGCCAGTCCTGTGCCCACCTGGCCGTTGACGCCCACATTGGCGATCCGGTTCGAGCCCACCGGCGCAACCGTTTCTGTCGTCGCCGGCGCGGCCCGCGATCCAAGGTGCGAGGCAGCGCCGGCCGAGGGCCGGGGAATGCCAGATTCGGTATGGAAAAGATAGTTGCTAGTGGCACCTGTCTGGCCGGTCGCCCAAGCCACCGCCTGGCTACTTCCCTGCAAGCCCGGCCGCGTCGTCTTCCACCACACGCTGAAGAAGAACTTTCGCGTCGCCCGATTGGCGAAGATGTGGTTCCGAATGGCGGCGGGCAACAGGATCTGCCAGTTCAGATTGCCCGAGGCCGCTTGCGTGCCAGACTGCGTGATGATGCCGTGTACGCCCCCCCTCCCCGTCCTTTCGACCACGAACTTGTTCGCGAGGGCCACGGAGGACACGAAGCCGTGCGTGTCGATTTCGGGCACGGCCAGCAAAGCCGCGGCCTTGTTCGACAGGGCATTGGGGATCGTCGCGCCATTGCCTAGCGCTGTGAACGCGCCTTGGGCGAGGGTCGGATCGAACAGGAAAAGCGACCCATCGGACTCGATCTTGTCGCGCTCGATGATCTTGGGCGCGGTTGTGTCGGTGAGAGTCAGGCCGTCGAGACGGATGATCTTGCTCATTGCATGTACCCCAGTTCGAGGATTCGTTGGAAAACTTGTTGGGCAACCACGGCGTAGCCCGCGGCGTTCAGATGCACGCCGTCGACGCGCAGCGAGCTGGGCACGGCGCCCGCCGCCATATCGGCGGTGTCCTGGCTCGTGGGCGCAAGGCCGGCGTCGGCCAAGCCGTAGGCGACGAGGTAAGGCCGGATGGCGATGTGACGGCGGCCGAAGGTGGCCGCCCATTCAGCGTCATCGGGATCGGCCGCGGACGTGCCGCCGGGCTTGCTGATCCAGATCGTGCGGATCTTGAGCGCGCTCAGGTGGCGCTCGATGGCGAGCGCGTCCTGAATTGCGCGGGCGTTGCTGGGCCCGTTCTGGCCGATCCAGCCGCACACGATGTCGCCGCGCCTGGCCTCGGAGAAGTCGGTCCGATAAGGGGCCGGCCGATTGCAGGTCACCACGGCACCTGCGGTGCTGCGCGTAAAGACGTAGTAGTTCGCCGGGTCCCAGATGATGTTTGGACCATTCGGCTGCACCAGCTGCATCAGTCCGGGCACTCCGGCGAGCGACCCCACGAAGCTGCTACCTGGCGTGCCGGTCCCCTGCAACAGAGGCACCGGGGTTTGACCGTTGATCTTCTGGAGATCGACCCGCACCGGCTCGGCCGCTGCAGGAATGGCGCCGCCCTGAGGCAGCAGCAGGAAGGGATTGGCGCCGGTGCGCGCCGCGATGGTCACCGAGGACTCCCCTCCGACCCCACCGTTGCGCACCGCGACGTTGAAGCCCGCGGTCGTCAGTAGCGCTTGAAGAACGCCCGGGTAATTGGTCCCGCCTCCACCAGCGCCCGCTGTCAGCGAGTCCCCCCAACAGATGATGTTGGGCCCACTCACAATGGGGCGCTCGACATTGGACCAAGTGGGCCGATAGGCCCTGGCCGGCGCGTTGAGTTCGACGCCTCCAATGCCCACAGCGATGAGCTGCAGCGCACGCGCCGTGGGCCTGCCCGCCATGTCGCATTCGAGCCAGGTCCGGCGGTTCGCACCGTCGACCAGTGCAATGCCGATGTCGTTGAGCGCTTCGTCGGCGCCGAGGGCCGACAGCTTGTCGGCGAGATCCAGCGCCGTCATTCGGGCGCGAGTAAGTCCCGCGCCAATGAGATCCAGGGCGCGGGCTGTGGGCCCGCCCCGCATGTCCGCCTCCAGCCAGAGTCGCCGCTTGGCGCTGTCGACCATTGCAAAGCCGATGTCGTTGAGCGCCGGGTCGATCTCTTCGGGCTTCGTGAAGCCTTCCAGGCCAAGGCCAGGGACCCGGCTCGGCGTCAGGCCCGCACCGATGAGGTCGAGGACACGACCGGTCGGCTTGCCGTCCATGCCGGCCTCGATCCACAGGCGGCGGCCATCCGCATCCGTCACCGCGAAGGCCAGGCCTGTCAGCGCCGGATCGTTGTCGCGCAGCGTCTTCGACAGATCGGTGACGTTGACTTTGCCGGCAAGACCGGTGCCGTCGATCCGCTTCCACCCGCCGACCGTGGTGGCGAAGGCGGTATATCGGCCCGCGTTCGGGACGACGGCCGACGTGGACGGATCGATGTGCGTGCCGAGGTCACTGTCGAGCACTTCGGCCCCCTGGCCGACCGCCGTGGGCGTCAAGGCGGCGAGACCTTCCTCGCCGGCCCAGGTCGCCCGGGTACGAGACGACGATTGGGCACTTGCCGCAGCGGTCGTGGCAAGCTGGGCCTTGGCTGCCGCGACCTCAACAAGGCTCTGCGTCTGGCCCTTGAGCTCCTCGGCCGCTGCCGCCGACAGCGCGGCCTGCTCCTGTGCATCAAGGGCGGCCTGCTTGAGCGCGATCAGCTCGGGCGTAGTGATCATTTCACCGGCATAGGCCCACGCCATGCCGTTCCAGACATAGAGCTGGGAGCCAGCCACGACGTAGCCGTCGCCAGCCGTGTTGCCCTCTGCCGGCAGATCCTCGACGGCATCCTCGGCGCCCTTGAGCACCAGCCCCCGCCCCTGCAGGTCCCCCGCCTGCCAAGCCTGCCAGATGTCGCCGAACTCGCCGAGGATCTGCTGCATAGCCTGCAGGGCCTCGGGCACGTAACCCTGCGTCGGCACGAGCGCATAGCTCAGGCCCGCGCCGCCGGCGCCGGTGTAGGCTGTCGCGAGCTGCAGCTCGCCGTCACTGACGATGCGCTTGACCTCCAGCACCGCGCCGGGCACGGACAGGATGTCGCCCGGCAGCGCATTGCGCACCCACGCCGTGCCGGCGCCCAGGACCACGTCCGAGCCCGCGACGAGCGTGATGGTGCCCGTGCGATACCAGCCCATCAGGCCACCTCACGCACCGGCGTGGCGCCGGTCAGGATGTTGGCGTCCGAGGCCGAGGCGATGACCTGCTCATAGACCCATTGGTCGACGGCGCCGCTGGGCACACCCGGGAGCTTGACCTGAATGAGCGTGACGTGCTTTTTGCCGGCGTCCTTCGAGGCGCGGGACTGGTACGAGTAGAGGGTCGCGGCCGTGGATTGGAGCGGATACACGATCTGGCAGATCGCCAGCACGTGGAAGCTCGGTTGCGCGTCCGTGCGCGGGTCGACGACCTCCTTTTCGAGGCCGATGATGGGTGCGGTGTTGTCGTCCATGGTCATCACGTGGTGGGAGATTCGGGGGGCCACACGACAGCGAGCACTGCCGCGGGCGTGGTGGCTGCGTAGATGGCGTCGCGTAGGGCTTGGCGCGTGCCGACGAGGTACTGACTGGCGCCACGGAAGGCCAAGACCGCTTGCAGCGTCCTGGCGCGCATGTCCTCGGGCGCAATGCCGCGCGCGGTGGCGATGCCATCGAGGTAGGGCGTGGGCGTGGACGCGTCGGCCTGCCAGGCGAGCGCCTCGCGCTCCTGCGTGGGCCACGTCTGCCGCTCGAAGTCGGGATAGCCCGTGGTGAGCGCAGAGGCCTGCCGGCGCGCTTCGGCATTGATGGCGGCCACCTGCGCCGAACGGATGTCGTCCAGCGTGCGCGGATCAACCCAACTGTGCGAAGGCCAGTCGAAGACGCACGCGGGCGAAGGCGCCTCGCCCATGTCGACCCACACGTCGGCGCCGACGTCGCGCCAGTGGCGATCACTGGGCGGCAGGCCCTCGACGACATGGCAGCCGTCCAGCGGCACCGGCACTTCGAGCCCTTCGCCATGCATCAGCACGCGGCCCAGGCCATCAACGATGGAGAACGGCACCAGGGCCATCAGGCGCCCCGCTTTCCGATGAAGACGGCGAGGCGGGTCGTCTCGCCGCCCACCGCCCAGATCGTGTGGGAGCCAGCAGCGCACGTCACAACGCTGGTCATGACGCTGCCGGGGAAGCGGTACTGCGTCGCCCCGGACATGCCCATGTCCACCCATTGCGAGTCCGAGTAGACCGTCGTGGGCGAGACGCCCGTCAGGGTGCGCGTCTCGGCGCCGGGCCCGGACGAGCTCCACGTCGACTGCTGCCCAAACTCGGCCACGCAGAACGCTTCCCACACCTGCCCACCCGGCACCGTGAAGCTGACGGCGGCAGAGCCCGCGCCCGTCGAGAAGACCGGCACCACGATGGCATTGCCGGCGACCTTGAGCGTGTCGATGTCCGCATTGCGGATCATCGCCATGTCGATGAACGTCCGGCCATCCTGCACCTTGAATGGCGTCTCTGCGGAGCCCGAGCCGAGATCGTTGATGACCCGGAACAGGTTCGCCAGGATGACCACCTCCGACTGCACGTCGATGCCACCGTTGGTGCTGGAGACGCTGCTCTTGAGTCCGGCGATCACGCGCCGGCCAAGCGGCGTGGAGATCTCCGTCTTGAGCATCAGCTGCGCCGCGACGTTGCCGTCCAGGCTGGCAAGCGCGAGCTGCTGCTCGCTCACCGTGGCCGAGAGGCCACCCAGGGGACCCGTGGACGCGTTGAGATAGGAGTCGTACGACGCGAACGCCGAATTGAGCGTGGCCTCCAACTCCACATCCGACACGTAGGTCGACTCAATGTCATCGACGCGGGCACGCATGGTGAGGATGTCGCTGGCGAGGGCAGCGTCGGCCGTGGCCCGCACGGTCGACTCTTCGAGGATGTCGGCCTGCGCATCAGCCAGGCCAGCCGACAGCAGGGAGATCTCCTGCGCCATGGCCTCATCGGCCGTGACGAGGACCTCGATCTGGTGCGCATACAGCGCATAGTTGTAGTCGACCTTCGCCTCAAGGATCGTCGTGAGACGGCGCAGCGACCGGCCCATTTCACTCACGCTGACTTCGGCGCGAAGGATGCCCTTCATGTCGGCTGCGGCGGACTGGTCGCGGAACTGCTGCAGGCGCGCGTCTACGCGCCCGAGGTATTCGGCGATGTCGGGCACGTCATCGAAGTCCGGCAGCGTCATCGCCTCCGTCGTGCCCCAGCCGCCGGCATTGCCCGCCAGGTCGACAGCGCGCACCCAGTAGCGGTGCAGCCCGGCCTCTTCCTCGACGCGGGTGAACACACGCGACGTCGTCCGGCCGATCTCGACGGCGTCGAGCAGGGTGTCGCCCTTGCGGATCTGGTATTCGCGCAGCGGCTGCGTGGTGCGGCAATCGCTCCAGCTGATCGACACCGACCGGCCCTGCGTCGAATCGCTCACGTCGGGGGTCAGCGGCAGGAGCACATTGATCGATGCGCTGGACGGCTGCGAGCCCTGGCCGCTGCGGCTGTAGTGCACCGCCCACACCGTCTGCAGGCCCGAGGGGAACCATCCGATGTTCGCGCCGGTGGCATGGCCATCGAAGCGCACATCGCCCCCGGCGGCCTCGGCCGTGTCGCCGCGGCCGATGCGGGTGCGGTCCCACTCGATCAAGTCCACGCCCGCGGGCGGGCTCCAGCGCGCATAGATCCCGTCGCCCTCGACCGACAGCGTGAGGTCGCCCACCTCTGCCGGCGGCTCGGCACCGTTCAACAGGTGGCCGGCGTAGGCCCAGGCCGAGGCGTTGAACGCCGTCTGAAAGCGCAGACGCACCGTGTACTCGTCGCCGACGTCCAGGCCCAGGAGGAACGTCTCCACCGCGTCGCCTGGAAGGTCGACGGTCTTCCAGGGCGCCACGTCCGGCGGATCAGGCTCGTTCGGGTCCGTGGCCCCCTCGCGCCACTGCGCGCGGGTCACGCCGCCGTTCAGGACGAAGCTGCTCGTGGATCGGTTCCAGCTGACCCGCGCCCGCGCGATGACACTGCCGCCCTGCACTGCGAGCTGATCCGGGCCGCTCTCGACTTGCAGGTTCTGCGGAGCCGGCGGCACCTCATACGGATTGGGGAGGTTGCTGTTTGGCGCCGCGTCGGCCAGGACCTCGTCCGCCGTGTCGTAGTAGGCCGGGACATCCTCCAGCAGCTCCAGCGTGAGCGGCGCTCCCCGCGTGTAGCTCCAGTCCGTGACGATGAACGGCTTGTTCTCGATGCCGTAGAAGGCGCTCGAATACAGCACGCGGTCGCCGGGCTGCAGGTGCCAAGCGAGCATCTTGGGGCGGATCTTGAGCACCAGGCCGCCGCGGCTACGCTCGACCAGCACGCGGGCCAGCTGATGGCAGCGCACGTGCGAGCCAGTGAAGGCCAGCGCCAGATCCGTTGCCTTCTCGTGCGGGTCCAGGCCCAGGAACACCGCGTTCTGGTACGCGGTGAAGTCCTCGCTCACGCCGTTGCGCTCGGCGTTGATGTAGGTCCCGCGGGCGGTGTTGTAGACGCGCTCCCCGGGGTTGCACGTCTGCACGACGCTGGTGGGCGCGAGCATGTCGGTGTCGCCCAGCACCAGCACTGGCGTGCTCCAGGCGCCGGCCTGCATGCGCCAGACGCCCGCCGCCTGCAGCGTGAAGCCGGCCATGCTGTCTTCCAGCTGCTGCCGGGTGGAATCCCGGTCCTGATCGCTGCGGAACATCCCATCGCACACATAGCGGGCGCGGGACCATCCGTAGTTCTCGCCGTCGTCGTCGGCCTCGGAGCCGTAGACCTCGAAGTCGCAGGCGTTGGCCGCAGCGATGACCGAGCCCGTCTCGATCTGGCTGATGCTCGCGCCGTACCCCTCGCGGGACATGATGAAGTCCGCAAGGCACAGCGCGGGGTTGCGGGTATAGCCGCGCGTGCCGGTGCGGAAGTCATAGATCGTGTTCTTGCCGCGCACCCTGGCCGAGATCGAGGGCGGCCCCCCCTGGAAGCGCTCCATCACCTTGTTGACGGTGACCACGGCATAGGTGTAGCCCGAAAGCCGGTGCTCGGCCGTCCACATGCCGGGCGCGCCGCCAATCGCGCCGTTGCACTGGTCGATCAGCCACTGATCCGCGACGTCCACTCCGCCGGGGGATAGATGGATGCCGACGTGCACCATCGGCCCGTTGTCGTAGTCGAGAAAGCCGCTGGGCTTGCGACTCAAGGCCTCGTTCGTGGTCCAGCCATCCGGGCCGGCCTGGACGGGATCGTCCTCGATGTAGATCTCGTCGATGCCCTCGCACGGGTGCGCCGCGAAGATCACCACCAGATGGGTGAGCTGCGCCCCTGCGCCCGTGGTGACCATCGCGACGATGCTTCCGCCGATCCGCCCCGGCGAACCGTAGACCACGGCATTCGGCGAATCACTCTGCAGCAGCGTGACCCGTCGATCAGCAAGGTTCGCGATGTCCTGTGCGAGCTTTCGCGCCGCCTCCTGCCGTGCCTTGCGCTTCGCCTGGCTGTTGGCGTATGCCGTGGTCGCGAGGCTGACCACCGTCGTGACGATGGTGAGGCCGGCCGAAACGGCGGCGGCGCCTGTGGCACCCGTAATCGAGCCGATGGTCGCAAGAAATCCAGTGACGACATCGGCGTGTGCGGCCGTCGCCACCATCAAGCCGCCGAGCAGCAGCACCAGGCGGATCAAACGCGCCATGCGACCTCCGCGGCCGTGATCGGCAGGAACATCAACCGATCCGCTCCAGGCGCCACGACGTGGGTGCCCGTGCATACGCCAAAGCTGTACCCCGAGATACGGCCTACCCGCCCGCCACTGCGAACCAGCACCACGTCCCCGCGGCACGCTGCGAGCCCGGCCACTGACGGCCCGAGCAGGAACTCGCCGACCGCAATGAAGCATTCCCTCGCAGGCTGGCCGGCGCCAGCCTGCCGGACGAAGCGCAGCGCCCGGAGCAGACTCCCGCCCTGGAGCGGCCCGCCATCGCAGCGCAGCGGCGCAAGCGCATCGACGCCCGTTTCCTCCCGCACCCAGTCCGCCGCCACATGGGCGCAGTCATGGTTGAAGTAGGCGAAAGCCACGGCGCGCCGCGCGTCGATGAAAGCATCGAGGTCGGCCATCATCGATATCCCAACATCCCGCGGACGTACTGGTATGCCTGGAAGGCGACCGAGGCATACACGGTGGGATTACCCACCAGGCTCTGCAGGTACTCGAAGCCCCGCTCATCCGGGAAGCGCGCGATGTGCTGGACATGGTTCATGCGCAGCGCGGCCGGGTTGCTGCGCACGTCGTAGCTCACCGTGCGGCAGGTCACGCCGATGGAGCCTTCCCGATCCTTGCGGTCGATGTCCATCTGACCCATCACACCAGCGAAGCGCAGCACCGGTGCACCGCTGATCTGCATCGTGTGCGGGTTCACCATGGCGACCCAGATGCGGGCGGGCCGGTCGCGGTACTCGTGGGGGTCGCTCAGCGCGAAGGCGCGCATTTCGAGGGGCACGGGCGATAGTGACAGCGCGAGCTTCTCGGCGGCGCCATCGTCGCTCTCGTGGATCTCGCCGATCTTGCCGAGCCCGCCCACACCCGACCACGTGTAACCCATCACCTCCACGTCGAGCGGCCAATTGGTCAGGCGCAGCGTCCCCGTGGTCGCCTGCAACTCGACGAGGGTCAGCTCGCCGAAGACCTCCGAGCCCGCAAGCGTGGCGAAGTCCGTGTCGACGGCGACCGTCATTCCCAGCTCTCCATGAGATCCAGGCTGTACCCGCCCTGGAAGTTGCCGGGCGTGTCCTTCCAGCTCGTCTCATTGCTCGTTCGCCGCATGAGGCACGTGGGCCGGTCCCACACCACCACGGCGCCCGCAGGCAACAACACGCGCAGGGCAGGCTCGAACTGCAGCGTCACCGTGCCGTCCTGTGCCACGGCATCGGCCTGGACGTGCAGCAACTGGTGAGCAGCGCCCGTCGCGTCTTGATGCACGCCGACCCAATCCCCCATCAGCACAGTGCGGCCGTTCTGGCCAGCAACGGCTAGCGTGACGGAGGTGGCACCGGCCGCCGTCGCCGCGGCCACCGTCCACACGCCGCGGGCGGTACCACGTGGCTCCGGGCTGCGGACGTCCCACACGGCAATGCGGCCGACGCGTCCGCGCATGGCGTGCAGCAGCACCCGCCACCGGGCCATCATTTCCGGGTCTTCCTCGCGCTCGTTGCTTACGATGGCGCACGTCCGGCGCTGCGGCCCGAGCACGGCGACCTGCGTGCTGCCCGTGTCGCCATTGGTGTTGCCGAGGTCGAAGGACATCAGGCCCCATTCCATGCTGGCGATGTTGATGTCGTCGGGAAGTGCCACGATCACGCTCATGACGGAATGGCCCCGGTGCGCTTGAGCTGCTCGGCGAACTGGCGCAGCGACTCGCCCACGATCTGCTGCGTGATCTGGACGATGGACGCCTTGTCCGAGCGCGAATCGATGTTGTTGTGAAGGACGGGCGCGAAGACCATGCCGCCCCCGCCTGCCGCATCAGGGTCGGCGGCGCGGTTGTAGCGTGCGGGCGTGATCTTCTCGCCCTTGTGAATCACGGCGAGCATGTCCTCGGGCACGTAGTTGGTGCCGGTATCGAGCTTGGGCGCACCGCTCAGCAGGTTCATGAAGATGCCCAGGCCATCCCCACCCGCATCGGTCACGGCGTTGCCGGCGGCCAGCGCCTTGGTGACGGACGCAGACGACGAACTGAGGACGAGCAGGCCCCCCAGCCCCTTCAACGCAGAGCCGAGCACACCGCTACCGCTGCCGCCTTCGACAAGGTCGCCGAACAGGGCACGCGACAGCTTCGCGGCAGCGGCCTCGGCCACCATGCGCAGGAGCAGCTGGCCCCAGGCCTTGCCGATGCTGTCGAAGTCGCCCGTCATCGACTTGTAGAGGACGTCGCCAATCTGGTCCTGGATGTTGCCGGCCGCGCGTTTCGCGAAGTCGTCGACCTCGCTGTTCATGGCCTTGAGCGCCTTCTGTGCTTCCTGATAGCTGCCCCAAGCGCCGCCCACAGCTCGGGAATAGGTCTCTTGATCGAGCGCGCCGACTCTCAGGAGATCGTTGAGGCGCTGCACCTCTGCCGCATACGCCTCAGCAGGCGTGCGCATCTGTTCCATGATGCGGCGGCCCTCTTCATTCCGCTTGTCGGTGGCGCTCTGCCATTCCTCTTCCTCACGCGCCTCCTGTTTGCGCCGTTGCTTGCGCTCTTCGGCAATGTCCACCTCGGCCGCAGCGCGCAACATCTGTTGCTTGAGGTCCTCGGTCACGGTTCCGCCGCCGTTGCGGATGCGCTGGATCTCGGCGAGCGTCTGCTCGACCTGACTCAGATCCTTCGCCTTCTCGACCTGCTTGGAGAGCGTTTCAAGGTAGCGTTTCGCCGCGGCCTCCGGGTCCTTCGTCTTGTCGGTACCGGAGCCCGACCCGCCTCCCGTCGTGGCCTTCCTTCCCTTGCCGTCGTCCGCCTTGCGCATGCGGCGGTCAGCCTGATCGGGATAGCTGTCGACGAGGTCGAGCGCCTGATCGCGCTGTTGCCGCTGCCAGTACGCTCGCGCGGCAATCGACTCGTCCAGCAGCTTCTGCGCGCGGGCGCGCTGCTCGTCCGTCTTGGCCTCGGCCAGAAACCGCTGGGCGTTCGCGATCTCCTGATTGGCTGCGGCGATGTTCGTGCCCGCGAGTCGGTCGCCCTTCTGCCGGCCACCGATTCCGAATTCCGAGGCGATGTAGTCATAGACGATCCGCCCCTTGGCAGGGCTCGACGCAAACGCCACGATGTCGGTACCGGCCTGGATCGCCGCCTTGGATACCTGCGTGAGCCAGCCGAGCAGGGTCTGAAACGCCTGCTTCGTATCGTCTGATTCCAGCTGCTGATTGAGCCCCTCGATGGATTCCTTGAGCACCCGCATGCTGCCGGTGTCACCCGTCATGAGGCTGTCAATGTTGTTCTGCAGGGCACTGATGGCCCCGCCGAAGGTGTCGCGGGCGGCCTTGGCGGCGCGGCCGTAGCTGGACTCCAGAGCCTGCAGGACGATCCCCTGCGCCTCGGCCGTCTTGCCCGTGGCCTCCAGCTGCTTGACCAACTCTTTCTGATCGTCGGTGAAGCGAAAGCCCTGCTTCGACAGCGCGGTAAGCCCCTGGCTCGGCACGTCAAGCGCCTTGCCGATGGTCTCGGCTGACTGGTTCAGGTCCATGCCCAAGCGCGCAGCCATGTCGATGACCGCCTGCATGGCGCGGGGCACCTGTTCGCCCACGATACCGGTGTAGCTCAAGAGCCGCGTCTGCGCCTTGTTGATGTCGCCGTCGCTGAAGATGCTGTTCTTCTGCAGCTCGGTCGCCATGTCATTGAGCTGATCGAGCGACCACCCGGCGGCTTCGCCAGTCGAGCGAAGCACGGCGGCGAGCTGGGCCTGCTCCTGCTCGGCGTCGCGCGTCTCGTTCAAGAACTTCTGCATGACGCTGGAGATCGACAGGCCCGCGAAGGCGCCAGCGAGGACGCCCTGCAGCGAGCCCACGCCCGACAGCACGCTGTCGATCTCCCGGTTCAGCGAGTCGAACGCCCCCTTCGTGGCGTTCTTGGCCGTCAACAGGATCGAGATTTCTGCGGTCATCGCGCCCCCGCCCTCACCGGCGCCGCGCCGCCTGGCTGGCCCTGGCAATCGCAAGCACGTCGCGCCCCTTCCTGACGCGCCGGACGGACCCACCCTGACCCGCATCGGCCCCCCCCGACGCCCAGGGATTGGGCGCCGAGAAGTCCGATGCAACCCACGGCCGGCGCTGCCCGCGCCGGGTCGACGGCCCCTGATACACAGCCGCCAGCAGCTGCGCGTGGCGCAGCTGTGCCACGCGCGGATGCAACTGCTCCGCTTTGATCATGACTCGCCAATGCTCGAACTCCTGCGCGCTTAGGTTCTGCCGGGCCAGGCCGGCGACGGTGCACCCCAGCAGTTGCGCGAGCGTGAAGGCATCGCGCAGCGCGGGGTGCGCCCTCAGTTTTTTTCCGCGTCCTCCGCCGAGCTGTTCAGCCGGCTCGCGACGTTGAAGAGGTGGAGCGCTTCGTCGCGATGCCGGACGCCGAAGACCTGCCACTCGGCGTAGGTCTTGAGCGGCAAGCCATCCGCGCCGAGCACCTGGCGGGCCAGCGTGCGCACGGTCTTCTCCACGGTCGCGCGCACGGCAGCGGCCTGCTCGTCCTCGCCCTCCGCAGGCTTCACGCGAGCGGTCAGCACGTCGTCGGAGAGGACTTCGGTGAAGAGGGCGCCCCGCACCGTGACGGTTCCGAGGGATTGGGTCGGCACCTGCTCTGCCGGCACGCCCTCGGGCACGCCGGGCAATGCGGGGCCCGACACAGCTGCACCCAGCGAGGGCACCGCCGCCGCGGTGGGCGGGTTCGTTCGCCGCACCATCGCGTCAGGCCTCCGCGCCGGCCAGGGTCGCCAGCGGACCACGCACGTTGATCTTGAGCGGCGTGGTCACGGCCTGGCCCGAGCTGCCGCCCGGCGCCATCGACGCGCTGGGCGAGCCCGCGAAGAGCAGCTGCGTGCCGTCCGCCCACTGGAAGCGCACCGCGCACACCTCGCGCACCCCCGCCGCAGCCTTGAGCGCCACCAGTGCCGGATCGGTGGGCACCCACAGCGAGCCGAACGAGTACACGATGGGCGTGGGCTTGCCCGGCACCGAGTAGTTGGGATGCGGATGGATCGTCTCGATGTTGACGTCCGCTGCCTCACCACCACTGGGCGTGATCTCCTGCAGCGTCTCGGCCTCGGCGCCGAAGGTGACCAGGCGCACCGTGCTGCCCGCGATCAGCGAGCCCCGCATGCCGGTCGAGTCGATACCCAGCAGCTTGAAGCTGTCATCGTCGACCACGTCCACGATGCCCACAGCGTAGTCCAGTGCGCCGATGCCGCGCGCCCGCACCAGCACGGGCGCGCCATCGGCGAAACCGTGGTCCGCGCACTGCAGGATGGTCTCGGCGCCCTTCGTGACGCCTGCGAGCACCTTGGCGGCGCCCAGTTCGGTCTGTACGGCGACGCTCACGTCGGCCCAGATTTGCACGTCCATGTGCGGCTCCAGATTCAGGAAGGTTGATCCGGCGACTCGCGCCGGAGAAGAAAGTAGGTGGCGGTCCACAGCTGCTCACGCGCAGCCATGGGCGTTTCGCCGCCATCGAAGGGCATGTGCCGGCTCGCCAGCATCCGCATGCGCCCGGCCTTGACCGCCTTGAACTGGGGCGAGCCGAGCACACGCTCGATCTGCAGGCCCAGCTCGCGCCCCTTGGCAGGCGCGTCCTCGGCCTCGGCGACCACGGCCCGCAGCAGCACGCGCAGGCGCCGCTGTTCGGCACGGCCGGCGACGGGCGGGTCCACCTCTTCGCCCTGCTCGTGCTCCCGGATCAGGATCGCGGGCAGCTGGCTCGTGCCCAGCACGCGGACGCGATCGAGAAAGACGCGGTCGCCCGCATCGGTGGCGCCGACCAGGCCGGCGCGCACCGCTTCGAGGATCTGTTGTTGTGCGTGCACGTCAGGCCCCCTTGCTCAGACGGACCGTGACCCAGCCCGCGGCGTCGGGAGTCAGCCCGCCGGCAACGAACCATTCCTCGTCGTTGATGAGCATGGGCGCGTCCATGGCGATGCCCGGTGCGTGCGCGATGTCGAAGGCCGCCGTGGGCGCCACGGCCTCGGCCATGCCCTCGAAGACCGCGGGCGCCTGGACGAAGACGATGGCAAAGGGCTCGCCGCCGCCATAGACGGCCATGGCGTTGGCGTGGTGGCGCAACACGGCCGCATTGACCCGGCGCTCGCGATCTGCGTTGAGCATGACGCGCAGGTCAGGCGGCGACGGTGCCGGGGATGCCAGCCAGGCGCACGAGGCCCACGGTGGCAGCGGCAAGCGCCGGCTCCCACGCGGTCGCGCCCGCGCCCGTGACGTCGCCGGCCGAGGTCGCACCGACAGCCACGAAGGCACCGGCGGACGCGTCCCACATGAGCTGCTGGCCGCGGGTCCAGGCGGCGCCCGCGACCTTCGGCAGCTCGAACACGCCACTGAGCTTGGCATTGAAGGGCTCGCCGACCGCGGCGCCGTGGTTGGCGACGGCCAAGTGCGAACCGATGACGACGAGGTCACCGGAATCGACCGCGGCAGCAGCGGCGGACACCTCGATGGTGTCGCCGGGTTGAACGTAGTTCTTCATGAAAAGTGCTCCACAGGGAAGAGAGGGATGAGGCGCCGCAGGCATGGCCTGCGGCAGGCCGTCAGGCGCCGGCAGCCTTCTGCAGGCCCTTCCAGTCGATGGCTTTGGCCGCGAAATCGAGCGTGGCGCGCACCTTCACGCCATCGATGTCCTCGCTGGCAAAGGTCTCGGTGCGCACGCCTTCGGAGCCGTCGACGTAGGCGAACTCCACCGTGTCGATCTGGCCCGCGCTGGCGGCCATGTACCAGGCCGTTGCGCTCTTCTCGTCGAGCAGCGGCTCGACCACCGGCTCGACAGCAGTCCGGCCGCCGGCGGCGAACTCGTTGATGTCCGTCTGCTTGGCGGGCGTGTAGTTGGCGCTGGTGAGCTGGTAGGCCAGCGTTTCCAGATCCGAAGGCACGATGAGGAAGGCCGGGCGCAGGTTCAGCGTCGTCTTGCCGTCGAGGTCCTTCTGCTTGCGCATGGCCGCGCGCGAAGCGCGCAGCGAGTCCAGGGAAAGCGCGCTGCCGCCGCCGCCCTGCAGGTTGCCGTGGTCGGCGTGGAACAGGGCTTTGCCGTCCTGCATGGTCGGGTTGCCGGCCAGCTGGTCGTACACGAGGCGGTTCTCCAGGCGACGCGCCGACTCGCCGAAGCGGGTCAGCAGGCGGTCGAAGGCGCCCAGATCGTCATTGACGAACATCTGCCGCGTCATGGCGATGGCACGGCCGTAGCTGAAGGCGCGATAGCCGGTGGCGTCCTCGGTGATCGTGCCGTAGGTGTATTCGCCCGCCTCGTTGAGCTTCTTGAGCTCGGGTGCGCCCCCCACAGCCAACACGTTGACGATGCGGAAGTCGGGCAGGTTGGCGGCACGTCGGGCCCACAGCTGGAACGTGCTTGGGGCTTGGTCGTAGGCGCTGCGCAGGCGACGCGCGCCGACGCCACCCAGCAACGACGGGAAGTCGCCCGTGGTGTGGGTGCCGGCCGCACGCACGGCGAATGCGCGCGTGGCGATCTCGTTGCGGGAGAGGCCGCGCGTCGACACGCCCAGGCCGGTCAGGGCCTCGCGCGCCATCTCGACCAGCGACAGGCCACGGTACTGACGGCCCGCGTCGGTGAGCTGGGCCGCCGGGTCCATGCGATGAGAGATCGCCTCGGCCATCCCGGCCATGCGCACCTCGTGCTCGTCACGGACCGTAGTCACCACCGAGCTGCCGCCGCGGCGCTGCTGGTCGCGCGCATCCATGCGGTCGAGGATGGCGGCGCGCGCCTGATCGACCGTCGAGTTGTTGCGCACCAGCTGCTCGGCCAGCTCGGCCGCACCATGGCGCGTGCACAGCGCAATGATGTCGGCCGCGCGGGTCGCGTCCGTGTCGGGCGCAGGACCGCCAGCGGGCGCAGGGGCTGCGCCGCGGGACTGCGAAGAAGGGTCGTTGGGGCGCGGGGTGCCAGCGTCGCCGCCGGCGCCCTGCTCGTTCGATTGGGGCATGCGTTGCTCCTGAGTTGCGGGGGAATGGGCGGCTGCCCGGACGAATTCGCACGGCGTGCCCGTTTGGCTGGCCCGCTGCTGCGAAGACTGCTGATCGCCGCGCGTGCCGGCATTGGCATCGGCGGGCACGGTGACGAAAGAGATTTCCTTGGGGGTCCAGCGCGTGGCGCGGTACAGATCGACGTTGACGCCGTCCGTGCGGTCCTGCGCGCGGGTGATTTCGTAGCGCTCGACGCTGTAGCCGAAGCTGATCGCGCGGATGATTCCGGCGCGGATGTCGGCCACGATGCCGGCCAGCTCAGGGCGCTGGCTCAGGCGCAGGGTTGCGCGCCCCTCGCCGGCCTCGATCCATCCACGCGTGGCAACGCCGATGATGGACGCAATGCCGCCATAGGCACGATGGTTGTCCAGCACCTGGACCGTGCCGGCCTCGAAGCGGGCCATGTCGACAGCCTCGGGCGTGACGTCGAGCTGCTCGTCGTAGGGCCGGTCGTTCCAGTAGTCGTAGCGCCGCACCGACGCGCCCTGCGTCCAGACGACGTCGACCGTGTTCTCGGTCTCGTTGAAGGTCGCCGGCACCAGCTGCGCGGCCCGCGTCTGGACGGGCATGTCGCGGGTCTGCTGATCGCCTGCGGGCTGTTGGGGTGCAGTGGCTTGAGGCATGCGCGCAGTGTTCCGGGACTGCTGTGCCATTTCCCGGAAAACTGTCACAACTTTTGGGCCGGCTTCTCCGTCGTCGTCTTGTCGCCACCCAGGGCCGCGAGCAGCTCCAGCGGATTGGCCGCGCCCAGCAGTGCAGCCAACAGAGGCAGCGTGCCGTCATCCTTCAACCGCCGCAGGTCATCGCGCAGCTCCGTGAAGACCTGATCCGGGTCATAGCCGCGCTCACGGATCTTCTCGCTGATGGACTGCAGGCCGCCCTTGATCTCCGAGAGGTCGGCCGCCACGTCCTGCGCCGGATTGACGCTGGGCCACTTCGGCATCGTCCAGTCGGCGAACACCCCCCCCGGGAGCGGCCCGGCGACCAGCTCGTCGAGCTGGGCCCAGCGCCGCGCGATGGGCGCCAGGAACATGGGCACCAGCAGCGTCCATTGCTCGCGCTCGACCTCACGGCGATAGAGGTTCGTGCGCACGCGCGAGCTGGAGAAGTTCACCTCCACCATGTCGCCCGTCATGTACTCATAGGGCACGCCCAGCCCGGCCGCGATGATCTTCTGCCGGTGCTTGACGTACTCCACATGACCCGGCGCCGCTGTGGGCTGGATGAACTGGGGGTTACGCATGCCGGGCGGCAGCGCCACGATGCCGCCGCCGGCCAGCTCGCCGAGATCCAAGGTCGCGGGGCGAGCCCCACCGTCGGCGCTGATGCCAGGATCGGGCAGCTTTACGCCGTCGAGCAGGCTCTCGTCCCATTCGCCAATGGCGCCCATGCGGGCTTCGAGGTTCTTTCGGGCCTGCTCAGCGTCTTCATAGACCTGCAGGTCGCGCACGTTGGCGATGACCGGCGCAAGCACCGTGATGCCGGCCTGCTGCCCGGGCCGTGCCGGATTGAACAGGTGGATGATCTCGTCGGCCGGCACACACTGACTCTCCCGCAGCATGGCCCGAAAGCCGACGTCGCCAGGATGCCGGTCAAAGAGCCAGTACGCGACCCGTTCGCCGCGGCCGTTGTACTCGATGCCGGCGATGACCTCGTTATCCCCGCGAACCTCGCAGCGGTCGACGTCGAGCCAATCGATCTCCAGCAACTGCAGCTGCAGCGGCGCAGTCGTTGGACTGGTGCGCCGGTCGCGCAACCGCACCAGCACCTCGCCGTCGACCTTCATCGTGTGCCAGGCCTTGGCCATCAGCCCGCCGAAGTCAAGCAGTCCGTCGTAGTCGGCAAAGGCCGTCCAGGCCTTCCAGCGCTTGCCGGTCAGGCCTTCCCGATCTCCCACCCACCGCGCCAGTACGCCGACGCCGATGGTGCACGACACCATGACGCTCAGCGCCTGCGCCACATAGGGCACGTTGGCGCACAGGGCGCGGGCGCGATGCCGCAACTCGCGCGCGTCGGCCACGTAGTCGGCCCGCGCGCTCGCGCCGGGGCGCCGCGGGCGCCAGCCGTCCGCCTTGCTTGCGCCTTCGTAGGCGCGCACAAGCGCGTCACGGAACCATGCGCGCTTGAGCCCCTGCTTAGGGTTCGCCCATCCGATGGCCCGGTCGAGCCAAGTCGCCCGACCGATGGCCTTGGCGCGAGTGCTGACGGTGCCCATGTCAGCCGCCCCGGATCGTGCCGAAGGTAGCGCGAACGACGACGGCCCGCTGACGCGTCGCGCGCGGGGCGAGTTGCCCCTCCAGCTCGCGGCGCGCCTCGCGCATCTCGTCGAGGCTGCGATAGGTGACGGAGGCACCGTCACGCGTGGTGACCGTGCGTTCGCCGGATTGGATGGCCTCATTGAGCCGGGCCAGGCGCTGTTGGAGATCTTGCGTGCTCATGCCGGCACGCTATCGGGACAGCTGTGCCATTTCCCGGAAAAATGACACAGAATCTGTTGCCCGCCGGCTTCGTCACCGCCAAGACAACAACACGCACCTTGCAGCGCAAACATGTCCGCAGATCAGTTCCAGTTCTATTTCAAAAATTGGATTCGCGAGCTTGCCGTACTTTCTTACGTCCTTAATAGCAAGTTCGGAGTAATCAATGAATCTGCCCAACTTAATATATTAATACTTCAGCTGTCCGAAACCCTCTTCGATTGCGCCCAAGAACGTGCACCAACCACCCGCACATACCGAGCCAAAGAAGAATTGGATCAACAGACCTCAAGACTTCAAAATTTCATTGATCGCGTGGAGAAATTAGACAACAGCGTCTTCCCCGATCTGATTTCAGAATTGCAATTTATGAAGGATTATTGGAGGGCCTATGCAACGGAGAATATTCCCCTCTTCCAACACTGGGCAAAAGAACATGAAAAATTGGGATTCGTAACGGCACAGGAGCGCGCGGACCTCAATGGAAAAATTGAAAGAGCCGAAATCGCATTAGGTGCATTGAAATCTGAATTAGTTATTGCAAAAACTGAACTCGCAGATACTTACAAACAACTGAAAGATCCACTGTCGCGAGGAAGCTGGAAGGCTGCGGCGAAGGTTTTTCAGGATAATGCATGGTTCGCCCGAGGATCAAAAATTTTTTGGGCATTAACTTTTATTGGCTGCCTTGCGGCGACTGTCTGGATTGGATTATCGAATCCGCTAGAGGAACTGTTTTACTGCATAGATCCTAACGCAACCAATGCTACTGCATTGCAGTTTAGCTATGGCGAGGCACTAATTCGGGCGCTGAGGCTTGCTCCGTTCATTTGGCTTGCTTGGTTTGCGGTAAAACAGTTCGGTTACTCTGCAAAAGTCTTGGAAGACTATGTCTTTAAATCAGCGATAACCAAGGCATTTGAATCGCTAGTTGCAAACGAGCAGCTCGCAAAATCAAAAACTCGCATTCTTGATCGCGCTATCGCATCACTACTAGAAAATCCACTTAGAATCTATAAAATTCCTACGGGAGCTTCGACGCCGCTTCAGGAAATCGGTTCAGCGCTGCGTAGCGCTGTCGAAGATGCGAAGAAAGAAAAGAAGGATTAGTAGCAAACTGAATTCGCTATTTACCCGGCTGCTTCAGATAACGATATACCGTTCGTCTCGATATACCTAATCTTCGAGCGACCTCTGTGGCATTGCGCCCATTAAACAGGCGCAGCACCTCCGTTGCTATTTCTCGCGAGATTCTTTTAGGTATATAAACCTCTTCGCCCGCGAATTCAGCACGAACAGCAATGCGTGCGCGCGTCAAGCCAACAGGATCGTCTGCCAAATTTGGAAATTCTTCCACAAGGTACTGGAAGATGCGATCAACTAGATCAGGCGTGGCTTCGACCAGATGCTGAAGATCCGATCCGTCGCCGGTTGGCAAAGGTTGGTTCACCATGCACGTCCCGCTGTTCGGCGCTTGTGAATCGGATTTTGGCTTTGTATATTCGCCATTTGCACTGGCGCGGAGTCCTCAATTTCGGCTTCTGCTAGGCGCGCCTCCGCGATTGGCGCTGAAGACAGCGAGAAGAGATCCGCAGGGGGCTGGACAGCTATCTCAAGCGCAGCCCATCGCGCCTCGGTCCACTTGTGCAGCCCTAGGCCCATGGCCGCGTGCAGCGCATAGTTGCGGTTGTCCAGCTGCTCGTTGCGCGGGCGCCGCTTGACCCACTTGTAGGCGTCGCGGCCCTGGACCTTCGCCAACACTCGCTGCTCGGCGGTGAGCTGCTCATAGAACTCGCGGGGAAGCTCATTGGAGAAGTGGACATAGCCGGGCCCGGC
The DNA here is from genome assembly GCF_040544975.1 of Pseudacidovorax sp. 1753. Classification (NCBI taxonomy): domain Bacteria; kingdom Pseudomonadati; phylum Pseudomonadota; class Betaproteobacteria; order Burkholderiales; family Comamonadaceae; genus Pseudacidovorax; species Pseudacidovorax sp. 1753. Next base: position 26,286 of record NZ_JBEPKY010000032.1, read on the forward strand.
CTGCTCGATGGCGAGCTGACCCAACAGCAGATCCTTTGCCGCGTCTGTGCCCACGCGCCAAAGCTTGATGCCGCGCGCGACCTTCTTCCCGCGCCAATCCACGTCCTGCAAGCCACTTGCCCCGAGGATGGGGCACGACTCGTTGCCATCGCCCTTTATGGCGCGCAGGTGGGGCAGCACGTGCTGTGCGGAGCGAACCCAGTTGTAGACGGCCTGTGTCTGGTCGGAGCTGTCGATGCTGGTCGCGCTGATGCCCAGGCTTCCACCATGCCAGTCCTGCCGATAGCGGCGCTGCAGCTGCACGGTGACGGCCGACCATTCCTCGTCGACCGCAGGGTTGCCTTCGATGACCACGACGTCGACCACCCATGACTCCATCCCGCGGCCCCAGCCGTAGACCGTGATTTCCCAGCGGTTGCGCTGGACGTCGACGCCAGCGGTGAGGACGAGACAGCCCTTGGGCACCGTGCACAGCTTGTAGGGCTCCGCGCGAGCCTGCAGGGCGTGGCCGTCCGTACGCTCGCCTGCCAGCTCCCACGTCTCGCCCAATGTCTCGTTGACGAAGAGCTGCATAGGGCCGGCGTCGCCCTTCTCCAGTGCCTTGAGCGCGTTCTCGAACTCCTCGACGATGTCGGACCACGCCCGCTGCGGGCTGTACGCCGTCCACACATGCACGCCCAGTGACCTGGGTGGCCGGCACGGCGTGCCGGCGTCATCGCGCCAAATGCGATCCCGCCCGTAGCGCCTGCCCGTACGCTCGCAGATCCATACGCCCTTCATGGGCACGCCGCCACGCAGGTAGTCAGCCTGCGTGATGGACTCCCGGCAGTGCGGGCAGACGTGCCGGACAGTCTTTGGGTGCCCCCTGTCCCACTTGAAACCATAGGGCTTGTCCTTGCCGCCCCACATGAGCGGATGGTCCAAGCCGCAGTGCGGGCACTCGATGTGGAAGCGCACGAAGCCCTCGGCCTCGGTCGCTGCATCCTCGATGTGGCACAGGCCCTTGAGCAGCGGCGTGGAGCCGCAAACGAGTTTGGGATACGGCGCACCCTCCAGGCGCCCGCGCGCCAGGCCGCGCGGCGGGCCGGCCTTCTCGATGCTGCGGTCGAACTTGCTGATCTCGTCGAGGATGGAGACCGCCACCGTGATCCGGCGGAAAGCGCGGGCGGCCTTGCCGCCGAGCAAGTGCAGGACGCTGTCCCGAAAGCTCTTGAGCTTGATGGTCTCGTCGTTGGCACCCTTGCCGCGCTTGCGGGCCTTGTTGACCGCGGCCACGCCGGTGAGCGGGTCAAGCAACGGATCGATCTCGCTCTTGACATAGCTGTCACGATCATCGTCCGTGGGCTGCCACAGCGCCTGCTTGCGACGACGGTGCGCGATGTTGTAGCAAACGAAGGCGGTGACCATCTTCGTGTAGCCGACCCGCTTGGCCTTCATCACGTCCAGCTCTTCGATCCGGTCGTCGCTCATGAAGTCGAGGATGCCGACCTGAAAGGCCCAGGCCACCCACGCCCCCTTCTGATGGCTGCTCTCGCCCGCGAGCTTGAACTCGTCCGCGGCCCAGTCACCGAGCCGCTGCGGCGGATCGGCGCGCAGGCTGTCCAGGCCGAGGCGCACAGCGGCCTTGATGGCGGCTGCAGTCTCCGGGTGCAGCACCGGCGGATTCATCGTCATTCCGCGAAGCCCTCCGCCTCACCAATGTCTATGGCGTCTTCCTCGCCCTCGTCGGCCATCATGGCGTCCACCTCGTCGGCGACCAGCCGCTCCGTTCCCTTGATCCACTCGTTGCGAGCCTGCGCGATGACCTGCAGGACTGCGACCTTTGCCTCGTCAGGCAGATCTGGCACAGCCTTGCGCAGCGTGCCCTCCAGCTGGTCGAAGCGGTCGACCACCGCACTGGCCGCCCGCGCCAGCACGTCGGCAAGCAGGCCCACGGCCGCGTATTCCTTGCGCGCGACTTGGTTCTTGATGGCCTGCCCGATGCGCTGCTCGCGGGCGAGCGCGGCGCGCTCCTGCACGAGGTCGAGCCCGCCCGCCTCGGCACCCGCCCTGCCCGCCGCCTGATCCCGCAGGCGCTCGCAGTAACCCAGGAGCCAGACCTGCGCCGTCTCACCGCGGGCAATCACGCCCTCGCTCACGAGCTGACTGACGCGGGCCTCGCTGACGCCGATCAACTGGGCGAACTCCGCTTGAGAGATCGACTGTTCCAGTAGAGGGATGACCTTCACTTAACCCCCTTAGGAGAGTCGATGAACAGTCCGAAGGCGCGGTGCGAATTACCCGCACTCGACCCACCCCGGAAGAACCTAACCCCCCGGGGGGGGTGGGCCGGGTCGGCCGCGTCCCCGCCGGGCCGGGCGCCCTGCGCTGGGCCGCGGTGGAACGCCGGCCGTGTTCCACGCGAAACGTGTCGAAGGCCGTCGACCATGAAACGACCGCGTGTGCTCCACGCGAAACGTACTGAGGGCAGCATCTCCGTCATCACACCCCCGCCGCCTGACGGATGCGGTAGCGCATGCGGCGCGCGAGGACTTCGCTTGCCTGGGCCTCGGCCGCGATGTCGTCCATGCTGATCCTCGGCGCGTAGCCAGGCGTCCGCACGAACAGCAGCACCGGCACGAGGTCCGCGTCGTGCGTGCCCCGCGCCGCCCACACGCCGGGCGCCAGATGCCGAGTGCGGCCACCGCGCAACCGGCCATAGGCCACGAAGTAGCGCACGCCGAGCGTGGTCATGTAGACCCTGCGCGCAGCAACCGAGCCGATGCCCTGTTGATTGCGCAGCTGCGCCTTGCGGCGGTCGGTCATGTTGGCGCGGTAGCCCTGCTCTCCGCTGGCCTGCAGGTAGCTGATGAGCTGCGAGAGGAAGGCGCCGCGCAGGTTGCCGCGTCCGTCATCACTGCCCGGGTACGGAGTGCGCGGGATAGCCGTCTGCATACCCACAGGCAGGATGCCAGCCCGCCGCAATGCAACCTCACTGCGTTTGTCAGCGCGCCGCCCGCCGAACTCCTGCGCCTGGAGCACATGCTGCGGATCAACGCCGATCTTGCCGCCGGGCGACCATGTGCCACGCGAATCGAGCGTGGGGATGATGCGCGCGGTGAGGTTCTCGGGCGTGGCCTGCACCACCTTGGGAGAGCGGGCAATGAACGGCGTGGGCCTGTCGAAGGCGCTGGTGAGCGCGGACACCATCACGCCGCGCACCTTGAAAGCGGTGTCGTTGATGGCCGCCGCCTGCACAGCGCGCATCTGCGGCCCCGTGAGCTTGTCGGCGAGGTGGCGCACCTTGTCGATGCCGGTGATGGTCGCGTCAATGCGCATGGCCTGTCTCCATCTTCCGCAGGGCATTGCGCACCCGCGCTGCGTACACCGGGAATTGCTCGCCCCGGCCTGCCTCGAATGCCTTGCGGTCCCAGGGCGGCAGACCGAGCTTGACGCCCATCGCGACGATGCCGTCTGCCGTCTCGTCCCATGCCCGTGCCGAGCCTGCCGAAGATGGCGCCGCGGTCACCTCGTCCGTCCAGCGGCGGCCATGCAGCCATGAGGACAGCATCGGAATCAGGTGCTCGCGCCCCTCGGCCTTGAGCCGCAGCCATTCCGGCCCGTGCGCCTGTGCCGTGGCCGCCGCGAGGATGCGCTGCTGCAGAGCGGGGTCCGGCGCCAGAGCCACCCACTGCCGCCGAGCCCGCTCCTGCGCCTTGCGGCGCGGATACACCGCGACAAGGGCCTCGAAGGCAGCCATGTCCGGCGCCGGGCATGGCCCGGGTTTCGGTGGGGGATCGGCTCGGCGGACGTGTTCGCCCCCCGCGACGGCGGGGGGTATGGGGGGCTTTGATTCCTTGACGATTAAATGACGATTAGTGTCCGCGTGGCGGACTGGTACCGGTCCGCGCGGCGGACTGGTGGGGTTCGCGTGGCGGACCGGTACGCCTGGCGGACCGGTCCGCGTGGCGGACTGGTCAGGCGCATGTGGTGACGGCTCGCCCGCTGCATCTGCAGCGAATTTCTCGGGTTCAACCCAGTACGTCGTCTTGCGCCCATTCGTTCGGTTGGCACGCACGATGCCCGCCGACTCCAGCCAGCCAATCGCCTCGATCACTGCCGTCCTGCCGTAGCACGTCCGCTCACAGATGCGGTCGATGCTGGGCCAGCAGAACCCCTCATCGTTCGCCATGTCCGCGAGCGCGATCAAGACCGCCTTCGCCGGCGGCCTCATGCTCAACGGCCAGCACAGGCCCATGATTCGCGTACTCACTGCGCCCCGCTCACAGATCCACCACCGGCGCCGGCCGCATCCGCCCACGGAGCATCGCAACGGCATGGCCCACGGATGCAATCAGCTCCTGGCCCATCGCCTCTGCCCGTCGAACCTGATTCCGGGTGACCTGCCCTTCGCCCACGAGAACGGCATCTGCCAGTGCTCGCACGAAGTCGGCCTGCGCCACCTCAAGGCGCATGACGGCCTCGACGGGCTCGCCGCCCGCCTGGTCGGGCGTGGCCCGCGTGCACACGTAGCCCAGCGCTGCGGCCATCGCATGCAGGACATGGGCCCGGCCGCTGAATAGCTGTGCAGCCACCAGCTCGGTAGGCCGCAGGAAGTGCGTCGTGTTGTTGGGGTTCGCCTTGTGGGTGAGCGTGCCGACCGGCAGGCCCATCCGAGGCGCCAGGCTCTCGACACCACCCGGCCCACCATGGACCACGTGATAGGCGGCGTCATCAATCGACATGGGGCCTGCCCTGTCGGGCGCGCCCTCATCGTCGACATGGCCGCCGCCGGTCGACATCGAGAAACTGCAGTGCACGGAAAGGACTCCCCCAAGTGAGCACGGAAACACCCCGACACGGCAACGACGCGCCTACGGTGCTGGATCGGCTTGACGCCCTGGAATTTGTGGTCGGCCAGCTCGCGCTGGCAATCGAAGCGGACAGCGCGGACATGCGCGCTCGCCTCCCCTCGCGCCCAACGGGCATCGGTTGCGAGGACGGCAATGCGGAGCCCTTCACGGTGGACGGGTTCCGGGAATGGCTGGAGTTGTGTGTCCAGCGTATGGAAGCGCACGAGAGCGCGCCGGCCGCACTGCGGGCCGCCATCGCGCGGGCGGCCCACGGCATCGCCGGAGCGCCAGCAGTAAAGCGCGAGCACTAGCCATGAGGACCTACGCGTCCGCCGGGCCGCTGCAAAATCGGCCACTCATACCACCCACCCCCTGGAGGAGAAGGCATGGCGACAGTCAGCATCAGCAGCACGAGCAGCGCCAGTGCACAGCTGAACATCGAGGGAAGTTTCTCTGCAATGGAACTGGAGGACCTCATCCATCGGCTCGCCGAAATGCGCGCCGAAATGACGCCAGAGGTTCCGAACACCAAAGCCGCCGCTGTAGACGCGGGCTGCTCCATGCTGCAGGAAGATCGACCATCAATCACGGCCGCCGTCCGCGTCGACGGCACGCTGCGTATTGCAATGCGAAACCGTGGCATTGGCTGGCTGGCAGCCATCGTCGACGAGCGCACTGCCCACGCGTTGGGGCAGTACATGGTCAACGCGACCACCGAAGCAGTGGACCTCTTCGCGAGCGGCGACGGCAAGCGGCACTGATCGCAACGAGCATCGCGCCGCCCCGTTCACGACGGGCATCACAGGCGGCGGCTCGGCGCCCCCGCGCGAGTAACCGGGACTAGGTATGGCTTTCATGTCTGCCGTCCTACAAACACTGGGGATGGGTTGCTTCCGTGCGCGCCGATCTCAGCAGGTCCAGCTGCGCAGGGACGTACAGCTCATCGCTCGGATCGGGAAGCGCTCTCATGCCGCCGTAACGCCATGCGTGCTCGCGGTGCAACGGGCTAGCGACATCCCCCGCCCTCGAAGGCACACAGTTGCCGAAGGCGTCTGCGCAACACAATGGGCGAGGTCAACCCCTCTACTCCGAAGGACATCCTCTCCGCCGGCGAGTTCGATCAGCGCACGCCCCACGCTGTACCTTGGCTCAGCAGCCCGTCCCTCTGCCAGTCGGCAGACAGTGGACTGGTCAACGCCTACGCCATCTGCGATGGCGCGCTGCGTCCATCCCTCAGCTAGGAGGTGACGAACGATGCAGGACCAAGGTTGGATGCGCTCATGCATAGGCTCGCATGATGCATCAACGCATCACCCAAGGCAAGCGGCTTCTGACAATGCAGCAATGCATGAGGTCACACGCAGGATCATTGCCGAGCAACTCAAGTCAAAGGGCCTCAGCCAGAGACAACTGGCCATCTTGGCGGGCATGAATCAGAGCACTCTGAACAGATTTCTAAATTCAGCAACCGACACGCTGGATTTTCCGCATGTCGTCGCAATTGCTCATGCGCTAAACATGACTGTTTCAGAACTCATTGGAGAAACGCCACTGCTTAGCGATCCGAAGATTCGAACGGTCGCCGCTGCAATGAAAGATATGCCGGAATACAAGAAAGACGCGATAGTTGCAGCCAGCAATTCGCTCGCTACGCCAGACGTGGGCACGAAGCTGCGCAAATGATGCGCTCTACCTCTATTGCGTCACAGGAGTGCCACTGCTGACGTACCGCATGAGCGCTATCTGCGTACTCATTTAATGCACGTCGCCGACCAAAGTTCTTCGAAGGCCTCGACGGACGATTTTCTAGCAGAGGGATTGATTGCTCTAGGTTCAAGCGCAATTGATTGCGCACCGCTTGAAAAGCGGGTTACAACGAACCTGCTAAACCCAACATAACCGCCAAAGCCGTTTTTCGAGTTGACCTCACCACAAACGGTTTGAGCGGAAACCGCACGCACCGCCCTGAACTGCGCTGAGGCCGGATCTCTCACCGATTGACGGACGCCGTCCACCGCAATTCCGACGAGCGCCGATTCATCCACCGCCCACGCGGCAGACCAACAAATCCACAGCCCTAGGCCGAGTGCAGCACAACACGGCGCCCTACTCGTCATGCCAACTGTATATCTCACGAGCACACGAAAAATGATGCACTGATGCATTGACAAGGGATGATGCGTCAATGCATTATGCGCCCCGTCATCACGACGGAGACCCCATGGCACTTGCCCACCCCGCGCCGGCGGAAACCGGCACCGCAGCACGCGCCGCAGCGCGTGCCGTCATCCAGATCCGCCAGCGTGGCGCACGCCGCCAAGCGTTCTACCGCGAGGTAGAAGGCACTCGGCGGTGCAACTGGATCACCCTCCCCGTCCCTGCCGCTGAAAAGGCGCTGAAACGCGGCCTGCTCGACATGGGGTTCGGGCATACGCTGCCCGCCGTCTCGCTGGAAGACGCGGAGGCCGAAGAGCGCCGCGACCAGATGGACCGCCGCGAGTTCGACAACATCGAGCGGGGGCTAAACGCCGAGCGGAACATGCCCGAACTGCCCTACTGCATTCCTGAGTCGTGGAGTGCGGCGGGGAGCTACTGGCTTGCGTATCCCCGCGCCCCCCTTGCAGCCGAGCTGTATGACGTCATGAACCCGGGCGCGTCGATCCGCAGCGGCTACCTGGCTACGGTCGATGACTTCGGCTTCCTCGTGCCGGTCCGTAGCACGGGAGCGCTGCTGTGAAGGTCCACACCGCAGATGGGCGCTGGTTTGCGCTGCAGGCTGAAACCGAGGTGGATCACGCGCTCCTTGATGCCATCGATACCGCTGCGCACCGGGTGCACGTGGTACGCCTGCTGCGCAAAGCTGGTCAAAACGATGCCGTGGTCCTGTCCGCGGACCACACCGACCCCCGTGCGCTAAAAGCCGAGGCGGACCGCAAGACTGCTCGCGCCATCGGCCAGCTGCTGCGCCTGGGCCTTCGTCAGTCTGCATTCGACGGGCATTCCAGCGCCGATGCCACCAATCCACAGTCGCAAGAAGAGCTCACCGCCCGTCTCGAACAGCTCCAGCTCATGCTGGACAGCCGGCCTTTCTCGGTCGGCGAGCAGAAACCCGTGCTCAAGGAAGTGAAGTGCGCCCATCGCTGCACTGTACCGAGCTGCGGCGGGAGCGGGAGCGCCAAATGATCAGCGCCGCACGGAAAGCCAGCATCAAGCGGCACGCCACCGACTGGGCGCTCGGCGCCATCGTCGCGACCTTCATCCTTGCGCTGACGGTGGGCAAGGACGAGGCTCCGCCGCCGCCCCCGCCCGCCGTGGCCGATGCCATCGAGGGCGCTCGCTTGGCCGCCCGCGAGCGCGACCTACCCGTGCCTTGGCCGCCCCGGTGACGCGTGGGAGCCCGCCATGCCGCAGCCCACCCCGCCCACGGACACCCGGCCCGCGCGCCGCACGCGCGCCGACCTGATCACGCTCATCACCGAGGCCCAGGCCGAAGCCGAAGAGGCCAAGGACCGGCGCAAATCCATCACGCCGATCCTGTCCGCCATCGCAGCCATATGCATGGTTGCGCTGCTGCTGGGCTTCTATCTCGGAGGCGCGTAGCCATGAAGACGTCCGGCATCTTCTTTCTGCGGCGCCCGCCGTACCGCGTGCAGCTGGCGTCTCCGCGCGATGGGCACGGCCACGGCTGGCAGCTGCTGCTCGGCGAGCGCCACTCGCAGCGGGGTATCCAGATGCTCGCCGCCATGTGGCTCGGCCCCGAGGCGGACGCTTTCATGCAGGCCCACCCGGAATTGAAGGCCGGCGACTGCCTGGACCTGCAGCTGGACCGGCTGCACGTCAGCCGGGACGAGATCGTCGGCTTTGTCGAGCGCGGCGACCTCGCTCCGCCGCGCTGGCCCGCCGCCACCGAGGACCCCTCGCCCTCCGCCCTTCCCACGCCTCCGCAGGTTGTCTCCTGCGGCGTGCACCCCCTCACTCCCTCATCCCCTCATATGCCTCATTCCATCGTGGCCCTCGCCACTGTGAAGAAGCGGGCCCAGGAAGCCGCGCGCGCACGAAAGTCCGCCGACGAAGCCTGCCCCTACCCCTTCGAGAGCGCTGCCGCCGGCAGCTTCAAGGCTTACTACGAAGCCGAGATCCAGCGCATGCAGGCCGAGCAGGCCGGCGCGGTGCAAGAAGCCTCGCAGGAGGGCCTCCCGTCATGAGCAGCTGGATGCTGACCCCCAGCGGCGCGGAGTACCACCTCTACGGCGCCGATTCCTTCACCGACGACGGAAGACCCGTCAACGTGCGCGATGTCGCGCACCAACTCGCCCTCATCAACCGCTTCCACGGCGCGACCTCTCGGCCGTACAGCGTGGCCGAGCACTCGCTGCTGTGCTGCGACATCGCGGAGCAGCTGGGCCGCTCGGTGCATGTGCAGATGGCCGCCCTGTGGCATGACGCGCACGAGTGCATCACCCAGGATCTGAGCAGCCCCGGCAAGGGCGCCGTGAACCGGGTCGCCTGCGCAGGCGGCGGGACGAGCGCATGGACGGTCTTCGAGTCGGTCCATGCGAAGCGCTTCCGCCGCGCCTTGGGGCTGGAAACCGTCTTCGTGAGCATGCGCGCGGTGCTGCACCAGATCGACCTGATCGCGCTGGCGACGGAGCGGCGGGACCTGACGGCCTGGAGCCCCGAGCGCAACACCCCGTGGCCCGTGTTGAACGACGAAGACCCTGCCGAGCGCATCGAGCCCGTGCAGTCGGTTCGCCTGAACACGTGGGAGCGAGGCCAGATGGCCTGGCAGGACTGGCGCCAAGCCTTCCTTGATCGCTTCGACGCGCTGGAGCACGCCCGCCAGCTGCAGCGGAGCCCGGCATGCTGACCCCGCAATTCCTGCTGCCGCTGGCGGCCAAGCTGGTCATCGACCTGTTCGCCGGCGGCGGCGGCGCATCGACCGGCATCGAGCAGGCCATCGGCCGCCCGGTGGACGTGGCGATCAACCACGATGCCGAGGCCATCGGCATGCACGAGGTCAACCACCCGCAAACGGCCCACTTCCGCGCGGACATCCGCGAGGTGGACCCGCTGGCCGTGACCCGCGGCCAGGCCGTGGGCCTGCTGCATGCCTCGCCGGACTGCACGCACCACTCGCAGGCGCTCGGCGGGCAGCCACGCAAGGCCGAGATCCGCTCGCTGGCCTGGCAAGTGCTGCGCTGGGCCGGCAAGACGCGGCCCGACGTCATCACGCTGGAGAACGTCGAGCAGATGCTGCTGTGGTCGCCGCTGATCGCGAAGCGCGACCCTGCGACCGGGCGCGTGCTCACACTGGAGCGCGTCCGCGATCCCGTGTGCGGCAAGCTCGTGCACCGCGTTGCCGAGCCAGGCGAACGGGTCGCGCGTGGCAATCAGTTCCTGATCCCCGACCCGAAGCACAAGGGCAAGAACTGGGACCACTTCGTCGCGGCGCTGAGGGCGCTGGGCTACAAGGTGGAATGGCGCGTGATCTGCAATGCAGATCTGGGCGCGCACAGCACGCGAACGCGGCTGTACATGGTCGCCCGCTGCGATGGCCTGCCCATCGTGTGGCCTGCACAGACGCATGCGAAGCGCCCCCACGCCGGTCTGCTGGCCCACCGGCCCGCGGCCGAGTGCATCGACTGGAGCATTGCCGGAACGAGCATCTTCGGGCGCAGGAAGCCGCTGGCCGAGGCGACCATGCGGCGCATCGCGCACGGCATGCAGAAGTACGTGCTGGACACGCCGACGCCGTTCATCGTCGAAGGCATTGCTCCGGCTCTTGTGCCGGTCACGCATACGCGGGACACCTCGTTTGACATCGGCAAGCCGTTGCGCACGATCACGACGGCCAAGGGCGGCGAGACGGCCCTCGCCGCGGCGCACCTGCTGCCGCTGACGCATCAGGGCGGCCATCGCAACTACGACCCGCGCGAGCCTCTGCCCACAGTCACGGCCGCCCGGCGCGGCGAGATTGCCGTGACGGCCGCGCACCTGGTGCAGATGGGCTATGGCGAGCGCCCCGGCCAGGAGCCGCGCTCACTCGATCCGACGAAGCCGCTGGGCACCATCACTGCCGGCGGGCAGAAGTTCGCAACCGCCTCCGCCTACCTCGTGCAGGCCGGCCACGGCGAAGGCAGCCAGGGCGGGAAGCGCTGGAGCCACGGCGCCAACGACGTGACCGGCCCCCTCGGCACCGTGACGGCCAGCGGCGGCGGCCAGAGCCTCGCCGCCGCGTTCATGGTCCAAGCGAACGGCGGTTTCAACACCAGCCACGCCCGCGACCTCCGCGAAGGTGTCTCCACCGTCACCACCTCGGGCAGTCAGCAGCAGCTCACGGCCGCGCACATGGTCACCCTACGCCGCAACTGCAACAGCCGGGCCATGGATGAGCCCGTGTCGACGGTCACGGCCGGCGCCGAGCATCACGCCCTCGTGCAGTACGCGTTGAGCAAGGAGCACGAGGCCGGCGCGCTGCGCTGCGCGGCATTCCTCATGCGCTACCACGCCAGCGGCGGCCAGTGGGCCGACCTGCGTGACCCCATGACCACGATCACCACGCACGACAGGCTCGCGCTGGTCACCGTGTGGCTGCAGGGCGAGCCCTGGGTGATCGTGGATATCACGCTGCGCATGCTGGTGCCGCGCGAGCTGTACAACGCGCAGGACTTCCCGGGCACCTACGTGATCGACCGCACCGCCAGCGGCAAGCCGCTGACCAAGACGGCGCAGGTGCGCATGGCCGGCAACAGCGTGAGCCCGCTTCCGATGCGCCTCATCGTGGCCGCAAACTATCGCGAGTTCGAGGCGGAAAGGCTGGCGGCATGAGCCCGCGCCGGCCCCTTATCCGCTACCACGGCGGCAAGTGGAAGTTGGCGCCATGGATCCTGCAGCACATGCCCGCGCACCGCGTCTACGTCGAGCCCTTCGGCGGCGGCGGGAGCGTGCTACTGCGCAAGCCTCGCAGTTATGCCGAGGTCTACAACGACCTTGATCGCGAAATCGTCAACCTCTTTGAGGTAGCCCGCGACCGGGGCGACGAGCTGGCGACCGCTGTCGCGCTAACGCCCTTCGCGCGGGCCGAATTCGACAACGCCTATGCACCCTCGGCCGATCCGCTGGAGCAGGCTTGCCGGACCGTAGTGCGCGCCTACATGGGCTTTGGCTCGGCGGGCGCGTCCGGCCAGGCGACGGGCTTCCGGGCCAACAGCAACCGCAGCGGAACCACCCCCGCACACGACTGGGCGAACTACCCCGCCGCGCTGCGCCCGGCGATTGAGCGGCTGCGGGGCGTGGTGATCGAGAACCGCGACGCCGTGGCTGTCATGCAGCAGCACGACAGCGTCGACACCGTCCATTACGTCGATCCGCCCTACGTCCATTGCACTCGCAGCCTCAGAGCCCGGGCGCCGGCCTATCGGCACGAGCTGGACGACGCACAGCACCGGGCGCTCGCCCGCGCGCTTGGCTCGCTTCGCGGCAAGGTCATCGTGAGCGGATACCGCTGCGATCTGTACGACGACCTTTTCGCCGGCTGGCACCGCATCGACCAGCACGCCCACGCTGACGGCGCCCGTGACCGCGTCGAAAGCCTCTGGCTGTCTCCGAACTGCCCGAGTGTTGGCTTATTCGCCGACGCCGCCCCTCTCCCTTCCCTGGAACCCGCATGAAGACTACAACCCTTCCCCCGGGCCGCGATACGCGCTGGCCGGCTGGTCGGCCTGCATCGCCGCTGTCCGCGTTCTGCCAGATCGCCGCATCGAGCGGCAGCGCTATCGGCGCCGCTTTGCAGGTGCACGCTTCCAAGCGCGCGACGAGCACGCGCTCGGTGGAACGCGCCCGCGCCGAAGGCCGCGACCGCAGCACGCTGCACGGCCTCGACAAATCGGGTCGGCATGGCGGCGCCTACACCATGGCGAAGGCCCCCTCGGCGAAGGGAAGGAAGGCATCGTGAGCGCCGACCACATCCCCGCTGCGGCCGGCACCGCCGACCCGTTTGCAGCCTTCGAGCAGACGCCCGCGTTGCTCGCCGCCTGCCAGGCCCTCACGCCCGCCCAGTTTCCGAACGACAGCGAACGCATGTTCGCCGCCTTCTCCACCTTGTATGACGCCGACCCTGCAGACCCCTCGATGATCGAGGACCTGGCGAAGTTCTGCGACGGCTGGCAGGCCGCCAAGAGCGACGAGCGCGCAGCATCGAACAGTGTGGCGCAGCCCTGCGCTGCACCTGCAGCCGTCCCCATCGCGTTTCAATCAAGCGCCGCCACCCCGCCACCGAGCTCATACGTCGCCGGCGCCGGGATCATCGCGGCGGACGGCCCGGGAGTCGTTGTTCAAAAGCTCGACGCTGCATTTCGCAAGGCGACGAAAGCCGGGCAAGCTGCCCCGGCCGAAGCGGCTCCCGATTGGCACAAGCAGGCCGAGTCCAGCAGTGAACCCGGGGAGCCATGATGGGCTACATCAATCCCCTCCTGCGACTGCCTGCAGCACAGAAGCTCCAAACCCTTCCAGCCGAACAGCGCGCATGCATCGAAGCCATGTTGCGCGCTCTGCGCGCCGACGCCGACAGAGAGGCTGAGAAGGCATGGAAGAAGCGCAAAGGGCCCATGGCAGCTTACTGGCGCGCTGTATCCACCTACGCTCGCCACACCGCCCACGCGCTGAGCCGGAGGGCAGGATGACCGTCTACGTGGACAACATGCGGGCCCAGCTCGGCCGGATGGTCATGTGTCACATGATCGCGGACACGGACGACGAGCTGCACGCGATGGCTGACCTCATCGGCGTGCAGCGCCGATGGCACCAGGCCCCACCGCGGCACGATAGCCACTACGACATCTCGCTGACCAAGCGTGCCGCAGCCGTGGCCGCCGGCGCCGTGGAAATCACCTGGCGACAGGCCGGTTTCATGACGATCCGGCGCCGCGCGACTGGCGGGCTCGGCCGGCCCGAGGAGGCTGAGGCCTGGGTGGAGGCTCACCGCCACCGAAATGCGGAGCCGAGACCATGAGCGACCGCCCCGACCTCTCCGACGAAGAGGTGAACGAAATCTGCGCCGGTCTCAAGCAGAACGCCGCGAAAGTCAATTACCTGCGGCAGCTGGGCTTGCGCGTGCTGCGCCGGCCAAACGGCCGTCCGCTTGTCGCGCGAGACGACTGGCAGCGGGTGTGGGCTTCCCACAACAGTCGGACCGCCCCAACCAGGTCCATTGCGAACGGGCCGCGCTGGCGTGTGGCCGCCGGAGGTTGATCATGGGAAGACATCGCGATCGCTCGTCTGGCATGGGCCTGCTTCCCCGCATGGAGGCCAGGCCGCACAAGGACGGCAAAACTATAACCTACCGCTACCACCCGGTCGGCGCCAAGCCGATCAACCTCGGGACCGATCTTCCGACGGCCCTGCGCAAGGTGATCGACATGAACGGGCTTCCCGGCGGCGAGAGCCATGGCTCTTTGCGCTGGGTCTGGAACAGCTTCCAGGAATCGCCTCGATGGAAGAAGCTAGCCGAAGCCACACGCGCCGACTACCTGGGAGCCTGGCGGCAGTTGGACCAACGCCTTGGGCACATGCACATGGGCGAGATCACGACGTTCATGGTGGCCAGGTACGTGCACACCGAGCGGGCCGACGCGCCCCGCCGAGCGGACATCGAGAAGTCCCTGCTGTCACGGCTCTTCGGACACGGCATCAAGCTGGGCGTCGCCACCGCGAACGCGACCATCGGCGTCGAGCCCCACGGGAGCGAGCCGCGGACAGAGGCGCCGCCGGCGGCTGTCCTGGCCAGCTTCCTGCAGTGGATTGGACGCCAGACGCCGCAGCGCCGCATCATCGGCATGGCAGCGGAATACGCCAGTCTGGCCGGCAACCGCAAGGTCGAATTCCTCACGCTCACATGGCCGCAGGTTGACCGCAAGGCGGGCGAGATCAGGGTCTTCCGGGCGAAACAGCGCGGCAAGAAACGCGAGCGACTGGTGGAGGTGATCGCGATCACGCCAGCCCTGAACGCCCTGCTGGATCGCCTATGGGCACTGCACCAGGAGCGCGGGGTGGACTGCCTCTACGTCTTCCCGACCCGGGACAACAACCCGTACACGGCCCGCGGTTTCAAGACGCTGTGGCAGCGGTGCGTGGTGGATGCAATCGCGGAGAAGGTGTTGTCTGAGAGCGACAGATTCACATTCCATGACCTGCGGGCCTACTACACCACACAGCACAAGACGCTGTACGGCGAACTGCCGGACCTGCACAGCAACCCGGCCACGACGGCTCGGGTGTACGACAGAAACAAGGAGGTGAAGCGCTCGGCGCTGTGACGAGTATTCCCACGTTGGGAATATCGGGGGAGCATTCGGGGGAGCGCGGAGCGTCCGGGCAACAAAAAAGCCCATGAGAACATGGGCTTAGATGGGGTGGCTGATGGGACTCGAACCCACGACGACCAGAATCACAATCTGGGACTCTACCAACTGAGCTACAGCCACCGAGAGAACTTCGAAGTATAGCGGAAAAATCCCGCCTCTCACGAAAATCAGTTCACGACCACTGAAGGAGCGCCGGAGGGATGCGGCACCTTGATCGTAGCCTTGAAGCGGTCCTTGAGCATCGCATAGTAGGCCTCGGCCTCCGCGCCCGCCATGGCTTGCGAAAGCTGCGTCCGCTCTTGCTGACGCTGGTCCGCGGGCACCTCGGCCGGCGGCAGCGTCTTGTTGACGCGCACCACGGCATACCCTTCGGCACCGAGATCCACGCCGACCCACGCGGGCAGCTTGGCGGGATCGGCACGCAGGGCCGCCTCGACCACAGCCGACGGCTGCGAGCTGGCGTTGTCGTTGCGTGACACGGCGATGGGCTGGCCCAGACCGGCAGGCACGGCACCGGCCGCAGCTCCCTCCCAGGCCTTGAGCTTGGCCTCACCCTCGGTCTTGGCGGCCGCTGCCGCGCGCTCGGCGACCAGTTCCTGGCGTACACGCGCCTTCACTTCGTCGAAGGTCTGCGTGCGCGCCGGAACGTGGCGCGTCACGCGACCGACTGCGAGCTGGTTGCCGCCCAGGTCGATGGCCTCGGTGTTGTGCTTGCGCTCCAGGGTGTCCGCCGCGAACAGTGCATTGATGAAGTTGCGGTTGCCCAGGGGACCCTGCGCGCCAGGCACGGGCGTGCGACCCACACCCTGTGCCTTCTGGATCTGCAGCTTGAGCGCATCCGCCGCGGGCTGCAGGCTGTCGGACTGCTGGTAGACCAAGTCGGACAGGACCTCGGCCTGCTTGGCAAAGGCCTGCGAGGCCTGCTGGCCGCGAATCTCGTCCTCGATACGGGCACGCACCTGCTCGAAGGGCGGCACCACGGCCGGCTTGATGTCGTCCAGGCGAATGATGTGGTAGCCGTATTCGGTTTCGACCACATTGCTGATCTCGCCCTTCTTGAGCGCGAACATCGCATCCTCGAAAGGCTTGACCATCGCACCGCGGGTCACGAAGTCGAGTGCACCGCCTTGCGCGGCAGACACCGGATCCTGCGAGTTCTTCTTGGCCAGGTCACCGAAGCTAGCCGGCGTCTTGCGGACCTCGGCCAGCAGTTCCTCCGCGCGGGCCTTGGCCTTGGCGCGTTCGGCGGCCGGTGCATCCTTGCCCGCGGCGATCAGGATGTGCGAGGCCTTGCGTTCTTCCTTGGTGCCGAAGCGATCCTTGTTCTGGTCGTAGTAGGCCTTGAGGTCGGCCTCGGGCACAGCGATGGTCTTCTTGACGGCATCCATGTTCAGCACGATGTACTCGACATCCGCCTGCTCGGGCAGTTGGTAGCGACTCGTGTGGCTCTTGTAATAGGACTCCAGGTCGGCATCGGACACGGACACCTTGCCGGCGAAGTCGGCGGGCCCGAAACGTGCCACCTGCACCTCGCGGCGCTCGCGCAGCGCATTGCTCAGCACGTCGAGCAGCGCAGGGTTCGGCGCGGCCGAGCCGGTCACGCCGCCGAGCAGTTGCTGCGTGGAGAGATCCGCGCGCACCGCAGCCTCGAATTGTTCGGGCGTGCGACCCGTGGCCATGATGAAACGCTGGCGGTCGAAGTTGCCCTTGTCGTCGCGGAAGCTGGCAAGCCCAGGATCCTCGGTGAAGACACGGGTGAGGCGGCCGTCGGACACGGTCATGTGGGTCTTGAGGGCCGCCGCCGTGAGCACACGATTGCGGACCATGCGTTCCAGCGTGGCATAGCGCGCAGCGTCGGAATCGAAGACCGAAGCGTCGAGGCTGGGCATCTGCTGGCGCAACCGGTCGGTCTCGTTGCGATGCTGCTGCTCCCATTCGGTACGAGTGATCGACTGCCCATCGACGGAGGCGACCACGTCGCCACGGTCGCCGTTGTTGGTGTAGTTCTGCACGCCGAACAACACGAACGAGGGAATGATCAGCAAGAACAGGACGATCATCACGATCTTGTTGTACTTGCGGAAGAAATCAAACATGCCTGCACACCTCTAGGATCGGACGCCACAGCGCCCGCGGAGACGACGAGAAACAAAGGCGAACATGACGTCCGCCACCGGTCACGGAGGGGGTGAATGCTCGGGGACGATCCCTGACCTTGGCTGGCAAGAGATGTTGTTGTACGACTGCTTGCAGCACCTGCCCTGACGCCGGCTGGTCGAACCGGCGGGCGGATTCTAGCTGCGGCGCCTGCGCGCATTGCCGCCGACAAACGCCAATGCGACGAGGCCGCACGAAGACGAGGTGCCACGCAAACCCAAGCGGGAGTGCGGTTTCGCGTTAACAATGCAAAAGGCCCGGATCGCTCCGGGCCTTCGCATCAATCGGGGTGGTGGGTGCTGAGGGGCTCGAACCCCCGACCTACGCCTTGTAAGGGCGCCGCTCTACCAACTGAGCTAAGCACCCCCGATGGTTCGATTCAGTTCAGTGCGTCCTTGAGCGCCTTGCCGGGACGGAACTTGGGAACCTTCGCGGCCTTGATCTTAATCGCAGTTCCGGTCCGCGGATTGCGCCCCGTGCGCGCCGCCCGCTTGCCCACCGCGAACGTGCCGAAGCCGACCAGCGACACCGAGCCGCCCTTCTTCAGCGTGGTGCGGATCGCACCCAGCGTCGACTCCAGCGCCCGCGTGGCCGCAGCCTTGGAGATGTCGGCGTTCTTGGCGATGTGTTCGATCAGTTCGGTCTTGTTCACAAGGGCCTCTTGGCGGAAGGTTGATCAGCAATCGGAAGCGCGAGCAGGCCCTCCGGGGGCATGCGCCGTGGTCGTCAAACAGGGAGGGAGGCGGTTCCGAGGACATCGGCCCTGGCGGCCGAGCGGCCGATTACAACCATGCGGTCAAGGAGTGTCAATAAGCCGTGGCCGCGCTGCCATCATCTGCAAACAGATTGCACAACAACTTCACAAAGTAGTTCAGCCACGGGCCTCGGTGCGCGCGCGGATCTCGGGGATCGCCTTGCGCAGGTAGTACACCATCGACCACACGGTGAGCACCGCGGCGGCCCAGATCAGCCAACGTCCCCACAGGCCCGTGTCGATGGTTCCGAACAGCATGCCCTGGTAGAGCAGGAAGGGAATGGCGACCATCTGCACGGTGGTCTTGACCTTGCCGATCATGTGCACGGCCACGCTCTTGCCAGCGCCCAGTTGGGCCATCCATTCACGCAATGCAGAGATGGCGATCTCGCGCCCGATGATGATCAGGGCCACGAACACATCGGCCCGGTTGAGGTGCACCAGCACCAGCAGCGAAGCGCACACCAGGAACTTGTCGGCGACCGGATCGAGAAAGGCGCCGAAGGCCGAGGTCTGGTTGAGGCGCCGTGCGAGGAAGCCGTCGAGCCAGTCGGTGGCTGCGAAGACGATGAACATCACCGTGGCGATGAGGTTGCGCATGCCCTCGGGCAACGGCAGGTAGAAGACGCCCACGATCAGGGGAATCGCGACGATGCGCGTCCAGGTCATGATGGTGGGCAGGGTCCAGAACATCGGGAGATTGTGGCATGAGGTCACCACCCGCTTGACGCTGCAGATGCAGTCATAAGGCCGCGTGCGCGCGGGGATCAGTGAAGCGCGCGATATATCTCCTCAGCCAGGTCACGCGCAATGCCGTCGACGGAGGCAAGGTCCTCCACGCTGGCCGCCGCCACGCCGCGGATGCCGCCGAAGCGCTGCAGCAACCGGGCCCGCCGCTTCGGGCCCACGCCCGGGATGTCCTCCAACTGGCTGCCACCCACACGCACCTTGGCGCGCTTGGCGCGCATGCCGGTGATGGCGAAGCGGTGCGCCTCGTCGCGGATCTGGGCGATGAGCATCAGGGCCGCCGAATCCCGTCCCAGGTACACCTTCTCGCGCCCATCGGCAAAGACCAGTTCCTCGAGGCCCACCTTGCGGCCTTCGCCCTTCTCCACGCCGACGATCAGAGACAGCGGCAGGCCCAGTTCGACGAAGACCTCGCGGGCCATCGACACCTGGCCCTTGCCGCCATCGACCAGGACCAGGTCGGGCATGCGCGCACCCGCCGTGCCGGGCGGTGCATCCGCGCCGCCGCCATCGCCCGGCGCAGGCGCCTGGGCCTCGGCAGCCATGGCCTCGGCGATCTTGCCGTAGCGCCGCATCAGCACCTGGCGCATGGCGGCGTAGTCGTCGCCGGGGGTGATGCCCTCGATGTTGTAGCGGCGGTACTCGCGGTTCTGCATCGCATGGGCTTCGAAGACCACACACGAGGCCTGCGTCGCCTCGCCCGCCGTGTGCGAGATGTCGAAGCACTCGATGCGGAACTGGGTCAGGTCGTCCGGCGCCAGCTCCAGCGCATCGACCAATGCGCGCGTGCGGGCCTGCTGCGAGCCCTCTTCGGCGAGCAGGCGGGCGAGCTGGATGTCGGCATTCTTCTGCGCCATCTCCAGCCACAGGCGCCGCTGCGACCGGGGCTGGAAGACGGCCGTGACACGCTGACTGGACTGCTGCGCGATGGCCTCGATCAGCTCGCGCCCGACCACCTCGCCCAGCACCAGCGTGGCGGGCGCCGGCGCCTCGATGTAGTGCTGGGCGATGAAGGCTTCGAGCACCTGACGCTCGACCGAAGGCACCTGCGCATCTTCGTCCACGCCTTCGGCCGGTCCGCCGTCGTCGTCGGCGGCGACGTCCTGTTGCAGCAGCGAGGCATCTTCCACATGCGCGGGGAAATAGGCCCGGTCGCCCAGATGCCGGCCGCCGCGCACCATGGCCAGGTTGACGCAAGCCTTGCCGCCCTGCACCTTCACGGCCAGGATGTCGACGTCCTTGTCGTCCACGATCTCCACCGACTGCTGGTGCAGCACGCGCGACAGGGCCGACATGCGGTTGCGAAGCTCCGCTGCCTGTTCGAACTCCAGCCGCTCGGCGTGCTGCATCATGCGGCCCTCCAGTTCAGCCAGCACCTGCTGCGTCTCGCCGCGCAGGAAGGCTTCAGCGTTGGCCACGTCATGCGCGTAGTCGGCCGGCGCCACATGCCCAACGCACGGACCGCTGCAGCGCTTGATCTGATAGAGCAGACAGGGCCGGGTACGGTTGCCGTAGACCGTGTCCTCGCAGGTGCGCAGCTTGAACACCTTCTGCAGCAGCTGGATCGACTCCTTCACCGCCCAGGCGCTGGGGTACGGGCCGTAGTAGCGGTGTCGCCGGTCGGTCGCGCCACGGTAATAGGCCAGGCGCGGGATGCTGGCCGGTGTCAGCCCGTCGCTGCCATCGCGATCGCGCACGCCGGTGATCTTGAGGTAGGGGTAGCTCTTGTCGTCGCGGAACAGGATGTTGTAGCGCGGCTTGAGCGTCTTGATCAGGTTGTTCTCGAGCAGCAGCGCCTCGGCCTCGGAGCGCACCACCGTGGTCTCCATGCGAGAGATCTTTCCGACCATGTGGCCGATGCGCGTGCCACCATGGTTCTTCTGGAAGTAGCTGGAGACGCGGCGCTTGAGGTTGCGCGCCTTGCCCACGTACAGGACGGCGCCGGCGGCGTCGAAGTAGCGATAGACCCCCGGCAGTGAAGGAAGCGCGGCCACCTCGGCCAATAGTTGTTCGGAATGCACCTCGGACATGGGCACCATTGTGGCCCGCGACCCCGGAACGAATCCTGCTACACAAACTTGCAATATCAAGGATGATTTGCGTTCCCGTTCAACTACAAGAGTCGGAATCCCCGTGAGAACTTCTGAAGACAAGCGAGGCCTGTGGGTCCTCGCTCCCCTTGCCATGGCCGTTTCGGTCGCCGCTTGCGGCGGCGGCTCGGACAACAACAACCAGCAGGCCGTGGCGGCGGCCCTGATCGCCGCCAACCTCAACACCCCAGCACCTGCGCCCGCGCCGGCTCCCGCCGCGCCCGACTACAGCTGCCAGACCACCAGCACCGGATCGCCGGTGGTGGTGGGCTCGGGCCTGCAGGGCGACCCGGCCGCGCCGGAGCCGGCGTCCGGCTATGTGCCGGGCAAGAAGGTCATCTATGCCAAGACCTACATGGTGGTCGCCAACCACCCGCTGGCCACCAAGGCCGGCTGCGACATCCTCAAGGCAGGCGGCAGCGCGGTCGACGCGGCCGTGGCCGTGCAGGCCGTGCTCGGCCTGGTGGAGCCGCAGTCGAGCAGCCTCGCCGGCGGGGCCTTCCTGCTGCACTTCGACGCCAAGACCAAGAAGGTCGAAGCCTATGACGGCCGCGAGACGGCCCCGGCCGCAGCCACGGCCGACTACCTGCGCTACATCAGCGACGCCGACAAGACCACGCCCAAGCCCAGTGCCCGCGCCAGCGGCCGTTCCATCGGCACCCCCGGCGTGATGCGGATGCTCGAACTCGCGCATGGCGACCACGGCAAGCTCGCGTGGAAGGACCTGTTCGGCGAAGGCACCAACCTCGCCACCAACGGCTTCAAGATCGGTGGACGCATGGCCGCAGCCATCGCGGGTTCGGCCTCCAACCTCAAGCGCGACGACGAGGCAGCCGCCTACTTTCTCGACGCCTCCGGCAATCCGAAGCCCCTGGGCGCCACGCTGACCAATCCGGCCTATGCCGGCGTGCTCAAGGCCATGGCCTCGCAGGGTGCCGATGCCATGTACACCGGCCCGATCGCCCAGGACATCGTCGCCAAGATCGGCATCACCGCCGGCATCGATGGCTCCGTGATCACCCCGGGTCTGACCACGCTGGACGACCTGAAGAACTACCGCCCCAAGCGCCGCGACCCGGTGTGCGTGACCTACCGCATCTACTACATCTGCAGCATGTCGCCGCCCTCCTCCGGTGGCATCGGCGTGCTGTCCACGCTGGGCATCCTCGAGAACTTCAACATGGCGCTGCATGCGCCCACCGCCGTCGACATTGAAGGCGGCAAGCCGACCGTGATGGGCGTGCACCTGGTCTCCGAAGCCGAACGCCTGGCCTATGCCGACCGCGACAAGTACGTGGCCGACACCGACTTCGTGCCCCTGCCCGGCAACAGCCCGGACACGCTGCTCAACAAGACCTACATGCGCACCCGCGCCAACCTGATCGACTTCACCAAGAGCATGGGCACGGCGCAGGCCGGCGACCTGGGCCCCGTGCCACTGGGTATCGACAAGACGCCCGAGAACGGCACCACGCACCTGACCATCGTCGACAAGGAAGGCAACGTGGTCACGATGACGACCACGGTGGAGTCGTCCATGGGCTCGTACCACATGGCGCGCGGCATCCTGCTGAACAACCAGTTGACCGACTTCTCGGCCTCGCCCACCGACAGCAACGGCCTGCCCGTGGCCAACCGCGTCGCACCGGGCAAGCGCCCGCGCAGCACGATGGCCCCGACCATGGTGTTCAACGGCAGTGCGCCCGGCGACTTCGTGATGGCCACCGGCTCGCCCGGCGGCGGCACGATCATCCAGTACGTGGTCAAGACGCTGGTCGGCGCCCTGGACTGGAAGCTGGACGCGCAGCAGGCCACGTCGATGGTGGACTTCGGCGCATCCAATTCCGCCACCACCAACGTGGGCGGCGAGCATCCCAACATCGACGCCACCAGCAACGGTGCCAACGATCCGCTGGTGACCGGCCTGCGCACCCTGGGTCACACGGTCTCGGTCAGCGCCCAGTCCAGCGGCATCAGCACGGTGGTCCGCACGCAGGTGAACGGCAAGACGGTGCTCAGCGGCGGCGCAGACCCCCGCCGCGAAGGCATCGTGCTCGGCGACACCTTCACGCCATGATGCGCGGGATGCGCACGAGGCGCCGGCGCTAGCCGGGCCTCTCCCCAGAACAAAGGGCGGTGCCGATGGCACCGCCCTTTTTTCCTTCAGCGGCGATTGCGCGCTTCCCTCGGCTTCAGTCCACCTCGATACGCGCCGTCTTCACCAGTTGCGACCAGCGCGCGAGGTCGGCCGTCACCCGCGCGGCCAGTTGCGCCGGATCCTGGAAGTCCGCCGTCGCGCCCTGGTCCTGCGCCAGCTTTCTGAAGGCGGGCGTGTTCACCACCCGCCCGATCTCGCCCGCGAGCTTCTGCACCACCGCATCCGGCGTGGCCGCGGGTGCGAAGACCGCAAACCATGAGCTGGCATCCAGCTTCGGAAAGCCCGCTTCCGCGGTGCTGGGCACGTCCGGCAGGCTGGGCAGGCGGCTGGCGCCGGTCACGGCGAGCACACGCAGCTTGCCGGCCTGGATGTGCGGCATGAAGGGGGGCGCGGTGCCGAAGGTCAGGTCCACCTGCCCGCCCAGCAGGTCCTGCAGGGCCGGGCCGGTGCCCTTATAGGGCACGTGCACCATCTGCACGCCGGCCTGCTGCTCCAGCATGGCGCCGGTCACGTGCTGCAGCGAGCCGTTGCCCGACGAGGCGTAGTTCAGCTTGCCCGGATGAGCCTTGGCGTAGGCCCCCAGATCGGCCAGCGTCTTCACGGGCAGGTCGGCCCGCACCACGATGATCTGCGGCGCGGACAGCACGTTGGCGACCGGCCGCAGGTCCTTCTGCGCCCAGGGCAGCGGCGTCTTGCTCACCACCGGCGTGATGACGTGGTAGCCGGAGTACTGCATCAGCAGCGTGTAGCCGTCCGGCTCCGCACGCTTGACGAAGGCGGCGGCAATGGCGCCGTTGCCGCCGCCCTTGTTCTCCACCACCAGCGACTGGCCCAGCGCCACGCCCAGCGGCTGCGCCAGCATGCGTGCCGACAGGTCGGTGGTGCCACCAGTGGCGGTGGGCACCACGAGCGAGATCGGCCGCGACGGATAGGCGCCCTGCGCCAGACTGGCGAGCGGCAAGGGCAGCAGGCAGGCGGCTGCAGCGGCAGCCAGGAAGCGTTGGCGGGTAAGGTGCATGCGTGTCTCCATGTTCTTGATTGGCTACTGGGCGGCCGGAACGCCCGGCCGCGGCATCAATCCACCGTCGCGCCCGTGTCCTTCACGATCTGCGCCCACTTGCGCAGGTCCGACTGCACCAGCGCGGCCAGTTGGGCCGAGCTGCCCTTGAAGGGCTCGCAGCCCACGCTGGCCAGTTTCTCCAGCACGTCCGGGCTTTCCAGTGCCTTGTTCACCTCGGCCTGCAGCCGGGTGACGATGGGCACGGGCGTGCCGGCCGGCGCGAAAAGCGCGTACCACGGTGCCTGGCCGAAGCCCGGCAGCGTCTCGCCGATGGTGGGCGAATCGGGCAGCGCCTTGATGCGCTGCGGGTTGACCACGCCCAGCACCTTGAGCTTGCCCGACTTGATGAAGGCGATGACCGAGGGCAGGCTCTGCACCGACAGCGGAACCTGCCCGCCGACCACGTCGGTCGCGGCCGCCGCCGAGCCCTTGTAGGGCACATGCTGCAGCTTGATGCCTGCGGCCTTCTGCACCATCTCGCCGATCAGGTGGTTGAGCGTGCCGTTGCCGGCCGACGCGTACGAATACGCGCCCGGCTGCGCCTTGGCCAGCCGGATCAGGTCGGCCATGTTCTGGCCCGGAAAGGATGGGTTGGCCACCAGCACATAGCCGGCGGTGGCAATGGGCGCGATGGGCTCGAAGTCCTTGACCGGATCGAAACCTGGGTTGCGGTAGAGCGCCGGGCTCGTCACCTGCGCGCTGTCGGCCGTGAGCAGCAGCGTGTAGCCGTCGCGCTTGGCACGGGCCGTCGCTGCCGTGGCCACGGTGCCACCTGCGCCGGGCTTGTTGTCCACCAGCACAGTCTGGCCCAGCTGCTGGGACAGGCGCTGCGCCACCACCCGGGCAATGACGTCGTTGGCGCCACCCGCGGCCTGGGGCACGACCACCGTGATGGGCTTGCTGGGGTAGGCGTCCTCGGCCCAGGCGGCCGGGACGGCAGCGCCGCAGAGCAGCGCGGCGCCGATTCCGACCGCGATGCGGCGGCGGGCGATGGCAGGGAAGGTGGTCGTCGTCATGGTCTTGTCTCCGTTGTCGTCAGGGTCGGGCAGGTCGTCAGGTGCGGGCCAGGGCGCGCTCGCGCACGGCCGCGAAATCGGCCGGCGACGGATGCAACTGCAGCCGGGGGCCGGCCTTGAGCAGCTGGCTGGGCACCTCGTGGCCGACCAGGGCGGGCAGGCGGGCTGCAGCGTGCATCACCATCGCAAGATCCACGGGCACATGGAAGTCCATGCACTGCAGCGCGTGCACGATCTCCTCGGTGCAGACATTGCCGGTGGCACCCGGCGCATAGGGGCAACCGCCGAGACCGCCGATGGAGGCATCGAAGCGGTCTGCGCCGGCGTCGATGGCGGCCAGCACATTGGCCAGGCCCATGCCGCGTGTGTTGTGGAAGTGCAGCGTGAAGGTCTGGCGGGGCCAGCGGAGCCGCGCCATCGCCACCACGCGCACCACCTGCGCCGGATGGGCCATCCCCGTGGTGTCGCACAGCGTGAGGCCGTGCACGCCCAACTGGTCGAAACGCTCGATGAGGTCGAACACCTCGTCGACCGCCACCTCGCCCTCCATGGGGCAGCCGAACACGCAGGACAGCGACACGTTCGCCGCCACCCGCGCCGAATGGCCCAGCGCCACCACCTCGGCCAGCGCGCGGAAGGACTGCGCCCGCGTCATGCGCAGGTTGGCCAGGTTGTGGGTTTCGCTGGCGGACATCACCAGGTTGAGTTCGTCCACTTTCGACTCGATGGCGCGCTCGGCGCCGCGCACATTGGGCACCAGCGCGGCATAGACGACGCCGGGGTGGCGCTCGATCTCGCGCAGCACCACCTCGGCGTCGCGCAACGCCGGCACCGCCGCGGGCGAGACGAAGGCGCTGACCTCGATCTTGTCCAGCCCCGCGGCCGACAGCTGGTTCACCAGCGCGACCTTGTCCGCGGTGGGCACGAAAGCGGCTTCCATCTGCAGGCCGTCGCGGGGGCCGACTTCCTGCATGTGGATGCGGCGGCCGGCGCCCTGCCAGGCACTGCGCACGGCCGTCATTGGATGATTCCCTTCTCGCGCAGTTGTGCGATCTGGCTGGCGCTCAGGCCCACCTCGGCCAGCACGGCGTCGGTGTCATCGCCCAGGCGCGGCGCGCTGCTGCGCACGCGGCCCGGCGTGGCCGAAAGCTTGGGCACGATGCCCGGCACCGTGAGCGTGTCGCCATCGCGCGTCTGCTGGGTCAGCAGCATGTCGCGGGCGCGGTAGTGCGGATCTTCGGCAATGTCGCGGGCGGTGTAGACCTTGCCGGCCGGCACGCGGGCGGCGGCCAGGCTTTGCTGCACCTCGCGCACCGTGCGGCCCGTGGTCCAGTGCGCGATGGCCGCGTCGATCTCCTGCACGCGGGCCACGCGGCCGGCGTTGTTGGCGAGGTCGGGCGCGGCGGCCAAGTCCGGGCGGCCGATGGCCTGCATCAGCCGCTTGAAGATGCTGTCGCCATTGCCGGCCACCAGCACCCAGCCGTCGGTGCACGGATAGGCATTGCTGGGCGCGATGCCCGGCAGTGCGCTGCCGGCGGCCTCGCGCACCACGCCGAAGGCGCTGTATTCGGGGATCAGGCTTTCCATCACGTTGTAGACCGCCTCGTGCAGCGCGACGTCGATCACCTGCCCGCGTCCGCCATGGGCCTGCCGGTGATAGAGCGCCGCCAGCACGCCGATGGCGCCATGCAGCGCCGCCAGGGTGTCGCCCAGCGAGACGCCAACTCGCACGGGCACCCGGCCCGGCTCGCCCGTCAGGTGGCGCAGGCCGCCCATGGCCTCGCCGATCACGCCGAAGCCCGGCTGGTCGCGGTAAGGCCCGGTCTGCCCGAAGCCGGAGATGCGCAGCACGATCAGTCCCGGGTTCGCGGCCTGCAGCGACTCGGGGTCGAGGCCCCATTCCTCCAGCATGCCGGGGCGGAAGTTCTCGATCAGCACGTCGGCCTCGGCAATCAGGCGCCGCGCCACCTCCTGGCCCTCGGGCGCGCGCAGGTCGAGCGCCACCGAACGCTTGTTGCGCGACTGCACCTGCCACCACACCGAGGTGCCCTTCTGCAGCAGCCGCCAGTTGCGCAGCGGGTCACCGGTGACCGGCGGTTCGATCTTGATGACCTCTGCGCCGAATTCGCCCAACGTCTTGCCGCAGAAGGGCCCGGCGATGAGCTGGCCCATCTCGACGATGCGGACGCCCTGCAGCGCGTCGCCGCCGATGAGGGAGAGGGATGGAGGGCCGCTGTCCACGTGATGTCTCCTGGCAAGGCCCGGCGGGCCGATCGGGTGCGGATCATGGCGGCTGGACATCCGCCCGCAAAGCGCCGGTGCGCGAGGCCACCATCGCAATCCGGCATGGCAGGTAGCATCGCCCCTCCCATGAACCTCGACCCCGTCTCCCTGCGCGTGTTCGTGGCCGTGATGGAGCACGGCACCATCGCCGCCGCCGGCGCGCAGCACCACATTGCGCCTTCGGCCGTGAGCCGCCGCCTGGCCGAGCTGGAAGACGTGCTGCGCGTGCCCCTGTTCGCCCGCAGCAACAAGGGCATGGCGCCCACGCCGGCGGCCTTCGCGCTGCGCGACCTGGCGCGCGGGCTGATCAACGAGATGGAAGGCATCGCCCAGCAGATGCGCGACTACGGCCGCGGCACGCGCGGCCAGGTGCGGGTGGTGGCCAACATCTCGGCCATCACCCAGTTTCTGCCGCGCGAGCTGCAGACCTTCCTGGCTCGGCATCCGCAGGTGGACGTGCGGCTGCAGGAGCAGATCAGCAGTGCCGTCGCGCGCAGCGTGGCCGAGAACGCGGCCGACCTGGGTATCCTGAACGACGGCGACTACGGCGATGCCGTGCGCCTGCTGCCCTACCGCGAGGATGAACTCGTGCTGGTCGTGCCGCAGGGCCATGCGCTGGCGCGGCGCCGCCAGGTGGACATCGGTGCCCTGCTGGACCACGACGTCGTCGGCATGCATCCAGGCAGCGCGATCAACCAGCAGCTCACCCGGGCCGCCGCCGAGCGCGGACGGGCGCTGCGGCTGCGCATGCAGGTCAGCAGCTACGACGCGCTGTGCCAGATGGTGGCTGCCGGGCTGGGCGTGGGCGTGCTGCCGCGCGGCAGTGCCGCCCTCTTCCGCGGCGCGTTGCCGCTGCGCATCGTGGGCCTCACCGCACCCTGGGCACGACGCCGGCTGGCGCTGTGCGTGCGGGCGGACGAAGGCCTGTCCAGCGTGGCGCAACTGCTGGTCGACCACCTGCGCGCGGAGGCACAGGCATGAACTGGGACATCTTCTGCCGCGTGATCGACAACCACGGCGACCTGGGCGTGACCTGGCGGCTCGCCCGGCAGATCGCCGTCGAGCGCGACGAGCCGGTGCGCCTGTGGGTGGACGACGCCAACGCGCTCGCCTGGATGGCGCCGCAGGGCCAGCCGGGCGTGCAGGTGATCGACTGGTCCGACCCCGCCGCCGTACGCGACGCTGCGGCCACCGGCCCGGATCCGCATGTGCTGATCGAGGCCTTCGGCTGCGATCCCGCGCCCGAACTCGTCGCCCGCTTCGCCGCGCGGCCCGGCGGCATCTGGCTCAACCTCGAATACCTGTCGGCCGAGGACTTCGTCGAAGGCCTGCACGGTCTGCCCTCACCGGTGATGAGCGGCCCGGGCCGCGGCTGCACCAAGCATTTCTTCTATCCCGGCTTCACGGATCGCACGGGCGGGCTGCTGCGCGAAGCCGATCTGGCGCAGCGCCAGGCCGCCTTCGACCGCGGCGCCTGGCTGGCGGCGCAAGGCGTCGGCTGGCAGGGCGAGCGCATCGCCAGCCTGTTCTGCTATGAGCCGCCAGCGCTGGCCGACTGGCTGGCGGGCCTGTGCCAGGGCGCACGGCCGATGCGGGTGCTGGTGGCCGCCGGCCGAACGGCCGAGGCCGTCCGCGCAGTGCTGCCGCAGTTACCCGCCTACCGGGGCGCCCTGCACATCGACTGGCTGCCGCACCTGCCCCAGCCCGACTTCGACCACCTGCTGTGGGCCGCCGACTTCAACGCCGTGCGCGGCGAGGATTCGCTGGTGCGCGCCCTGTGGGCCGGCAAGCCGATGGTCTGGCACATCTACCCGCAGGACGATGGCGTGCACCACGACAAGCTGGGCGCCTGGCTCGATGCGCTGGACGCACCCGCCTCGGTCCGTGCCTTCCACGCCGCATGGAACGACCGGCCGGGCGCGCCGGCATTGCCGGCCCTGGACGACGCGCTGCTGGGCGACGCGACCCGCATGATGCAGGCGGCGCGCGCGCGGCTGCTCGCCCAGGACGATTTGCTGACCCGGCTCGTCCGTTTCATTGCCCAAAAAAGCTAAAATCGCGGGCTTTGCGGAAATCTCCGCCGCGGCGCGTGCACCAGCCGGTGCGCCCCCACGGAGCCGCCAACCCGCCGCGGGAACCTGCTTTTGCCGCCGCCACGCACGTCCTTCCGGGCGGGAGTGACGGTCCGGGGCACGCCGAGCGGCCTCAACTCCAGCACCTATGAAAATCGCTCAAGAAATCCGCGCCGGCAACGTCATCATGCACGGCAAGGACCCGATGGTCGTCCTCAAGACCGAATACAGCCGCGGCGGCCGCAACAGCGCCACCGTGCGCATGAAGATGAAGAGCCTGATCGCCAACTTCAACACCGAAGTGGTCTTCAAGGCCGACGACAAGATCGACCAGATCGTCCTGGACAAGAAGGAGTGCACGTACTCCTACTTCGCCGACCCCATGTACGTCTGCATGGACAGCGAATACAACCAGTACGAAGTCGAAGCCGAGAACATGGGCGATGCCCTCAACTACCTCGAAGACGGCATGCCGGTCGAAGTGGTGTTCTACGAAGGCAAGGCCATCTCGGTCGAACTGCCCACCAGCGTCGAGCGTGAAATCACCTGGACCGAGCCCGCCGTCAAGGGCGACACCTCCGGCAAGGTGCTCAAGCCCGCCAAGCTGTCGACCGGCTTCGAAGTGGCCGTGCCCCTGTTCGTGAACCAGGGCGACAAGATCGAAATCGACACCCGCACGGGCGAATACCGCAAGCGCGTCTGAGCCTGCCGGCGGCAGACTCCCGCATCGCTCCTGCAGCACGAGGCCCCACCGGGGCCTTTTTCTTTGGCCGCTGGCCCGGGGATTGCAGCGAGCAGAATCCCCTGGCCACTTTCCACAGCGCCGAATGAGCCCCAAAGACAGCACGCACGACCTTCACAACAAGCGCCTGGCCGACGCCTGGGCCACGCTCCAGGCCCATTCCGACCGCGGCCTGCCGCTGGACCCGGACCCCTCCCGCCTCGCCTTCGCCGACCCCGAATTCCTGCTGCGCCGCGAAACCCGCGGCCTGCGCATGCAGCTCGAGCTGATGAAGCCCGACATCGAGATGCGTGCCCACGGCATCGAGAACACGGTGGTCGTCTTCGGCAGCGCGCGCTTCCGCAGCGAGGAGGAGATGACGGCCCTCATCGCCCAGGCCGAGGCCGCCGGCGACGAGAAGGCCGCCGCGCGCTGGAAGCGCCTGGCCCGCGGCAGCCACTATTACGAGCAGGCCCGCGCCTTCGGCAAGCTGGTCGCGCACTACAGCAACGACAAGGAACCCGAGGACAAGCTCTTCGTCTGCACCGGCGGCGGCCCTGGCATCATGCAGGCGGCCAACCGCGGCGCCT
The DNA here is from genome assembly GCF_040544975.1 of Pseudacidovorax sp. 1753. Taxonomy (NCBI): domain Bacteria; kingdom Pseudomonadati; phylum Pseudomonadota; class Betaproteobacteria; order Burkholderiales; family Comamonadaceae; genus Pseudacidovorax; species Pseudacidovorax sp. 1753. The sequence continues at coordinate 57,127 of NZ_JBEPKY010000032.1, forward strand.
ACGAGGGCGGCGGCCTGTCGGTCGGGCTGGCCATCGCCCTGCCGATGGAAGAAGCGGCGAACGTCTACGTCACGCCCGCGCTGAGCTTCAAGTTCCACTACTTCGCCATCCGCAAGATGCACTTCATGATGCGGGCGAAGGCGCTGGTGGCCTTTCCCGGCGGCTTCGGCACGCTGGACGAGCTGTTCGAAGTGGTCACGCTGGTGCAGACCCGCAAGGCCAAGCCGGTGCCCATCGTGCTGTTCGGATCGGAATACTGGCGGCGGCTGATCGACTTCGAGTTCCTGGTGGACGAAGGCGTGATCTCGCCGGAAGACATCGACCTGTTCCGGTATGTCGACACGCCGGAAGACGCGTGGACCGAGATCAAGCGCTTCTACGAGTTATGAAATAGGAGCGCTGCCCGCCGCACACCCACCAGGGCAAGGGCGGAGCGCTCGGGCGCAACGTCAAGGCAGAGGATGCCGGTATGCGTGCGGAGGTGCCATTCGCGGCGCCGTGCAGTGCCCCAGGCACATCGGTTGAAGGCGAGCACCCCGTCTTGTGCAACAAGTCGGTCAGCGCGAGCGTGCACCGGGAGCGCGCATGCCGGCGTCCTCTGCCGGGTCAGCGGCCGGACCACTCGTGCCGGCCAGAACATGCGCGCCGCACGCGCCCGCGTCGAGAAGGGTCAATGTAGCGCCTGCCCGACGAGCTCAACCCAGCAGCGCCTCCGCCAGGTCGATCTCCGGCTCCTCCTCCTGATGGAGGTTGAGCGACTTCTCGATGTGGTGCAGGTGCTCGGCCATCAGCGCCAGGGCCTCGTCGCTGCGGCCCGCCTCGATGGCGTCGATCAGCAGCGTGTGCTCGTCGTTGGGACAGGCCGCGCCCGTGGGCGCCTCGAAGGTCAGGATGGCCAGGCAGGTGAGCGGCGTCAGCTCGCGCATCATCCGCGTCAGCAGGCTGCTGCCCGACAGCTCGGCCAGCAGCACGTGGAACTCGCCCGACAGCCGCACCGCCGATCGCCGGTCGCCGTTGTCATGGGCCTGCTGCTCGCGCTTGACCAGCGCCCGCAGTTGCTTAATGGCCTGCGGCGCCTTGCCGGCAACGATCCGGTCCATCACCCGGCGCACGATGGCCGGCTCCAGCGTTCGGCGCACCTCCAGCACGTCGTGCGCCTCGTCCACGCTGGGCGTGGTGACGAAGGCGCCGCGGTTGGGGATCAGCGTCACCAGCTGCTCCACCGCCAGACGCTGCAACACGCCACGCACCTGCGTGCGGCTGACCGAGAACAGCTCGGCCACACGCTCCTCCGACAGCTTGGTGCCCGGCATGAGGCGGTGCTCCACGATGGCGTCGTAGATGCGCTGGTAGATGTCGGCCTTGGAGGCCGACTTGCCGGTGGCCTTCAGGACCTGGCGGGGCGTGGGGATGGGCATGGCGTCGGTTCGGGCGTTCGGCGAGTGTAGGCAAGGGCGCGCACCAAGGCGCACACCGTTACAGGCGCACTTCACAACGCGAACAGGCTGCCCCAGCCTGTCAGGCGGCGCGTGTCCACACCCGCGATGCGCAGCGACTTCCACACGGCCGTGGCCACGGTGTCGTAGACCGGCACGCCCAGCGCCGCCTCCAGCTGCGGCACCAGGTGCGCGGCGCGGAGGTTGGTGCAGAAGGTCGTCAGGCATTGCACGTCGCCGCTGGCGAGGGCGGCGCGGGCCATGGCCTCGATCTGGTCCGGCGCGACTTCGGAAAAGGCAAAGTTGACCGAGAGCCCCAGGTGCTGCTCGGCCACGCACTCGAAGCCGCTCGCACCGTAGTTGGCCACGATGCGGTGCTGCACCTCGGCCAGGTAGGGCGAGAGCAGGCCGAAGCGCTTGCGTCCGGCCAGGCGCATGGCCTCGTTCAGCGCCAGCACCGAGGTGCAGGCGGGAATGCCCGTCTCGGCCGTGATGCGCGCGCACAGCGCCTCGTCCCGCTCGAAGCCCAGCCAGCCCGACGACGTACCGTTCCAGGCGATCACGTCCACCCGCGCATCGGCCAGCAGGCGCGCGGCCTCCAGGATCGGCGCCTCGTCGAACTGGCCCAGGGCCTGGTCGGAGAGCGAGATCTCGGTGACGCGGAAGCGCGCGAAATGCGCCGACACCTCGGGCAGGCCGGCCACCATGGCCGAGGTGATGGGCTCCAGCGCGGTATTGGACGAGGGCGTGAGCATGCCCAACAGCACACGCCGGGGCGCGGCCCCGGGCGCCGCGGGCGGTGTGAACGAAGCGATGTCGCTCACCGTGCTCAGACCTTGATCTCGCGGTTGAAGCGGTCGATGTACTCGCCGCGGCGCGGGTTGAGCTTGGCCCAGTCGACGCCGTTCATCTGCTCGATCTCGGCCATGTTCTTGGCGTAGGCCTGCAGGCCGGGGCTGAACTGGGCCTTGGTACTCACCGGCGCCACGAAGTAGGGCTCAGCCGCCATCTTGGTCTGCACCTCGGGGCTGAGCGCGGCATTGATGTACGCGGCGGCCAGGTCGGGGTTCTTGGTGTTCTTGACGATGTGCATCACGCTCTTGATGTGGATCCAGCCCGTGTCCGGCTTCGCCAGCGCCACCGGCACGCCCTTGGCCTGCAGGTCGCCCACGTTGTTGTTGTAGTGCACCGAGATGTCGATCTGGCCCTGCTGGAACAGCGTGGCCAGCGAGCCCGGGTTGCTGGCCACGGCGCTCACGTTGGGCAGCAGCTTCTTCACGAACTGGAAGGCGGGCTCCATGTTCTCCTCGCTGCCACCGTTCAGGCGCGCCATCTCGACCATCCAGGCCGACATCAGCGTGGAGCCCATGCCGGCCAAGCCGACGCGCCCCTTGAACTCGGGCTTGAGCAGGTCGTTCCAGGACTTGGGCGGCGTCTTGATCTTCTCGGTGTTGTAGGCGATGCCGATGATCTGGCCCGACACGAACACGCCCAGGCCGCGCGGATCGACCAGCTTGGCCGGCACGTCCTTCAGGTAGGGCATCTTGTCGGCAGGGATCTTCTCGAAGATGTCCTGCGACAGCGCGGCGAGGTAGGGCCCTTCGTCCAGGATGATGACGTCGTAGGGCGGATTGGCCTTGGAGGCGGCGACCTTCGACACCGTGTCCACCGCCAGCGAGGGCACCAGGCTGACCGAGGCGCCCGTGGCCTTGGTGAAAGCCGGCAGCAGGATGCTGCGGTGCGCCGATTCCCAGGCACCCGGATAGGTGGTGGCCGAGATCGACTTGCCCTGCGCCAGGGCCAGGCCGGCATGGCCGGCGAGTTGGACGGCACCGGCGCCGGCGGCACCCTGCAGAAGACGGCGGCGGGACAGAAGCAGCCTCATGGATCTATTCCTTTCAGACGGAGCCGGCCACCTCGGCCGGATACGGCTGGCCAGCGCAAGCTCCGTGCCACGGCGGTTCGCCCCTGCAAGTCCGCCGTATCCAATGTCCGCCTCCCCATTTCGGGTGGTGGCCTGCGCCAACTTGGTCATGCGCGCACCATTTCGTGCACAGTCAGACTGGCTTTTGTATCCAATTTACCGGCACTTTGTGCTTCAACCATTGGCATGGATCTTGAACAAGACAGGCGCGACCCATCGCAGCCCAACAAGGACCCTTGCGCATGCCTTCTTCTCCCGCCACCGCAGCCACCGCCGTCGAGCTGGACCAGATCCATCACACCTATGCGGGGTCGGTGGCGGTCGAATCGGTCTCGCTGCAGATCCGACCCGGCGAACTGGTGGCGCTGCTGGGCCCCAGCGGCTGCGGCAAGACCACGCTGCTGCGCATCGTGGCCGGCCTGATGCGCCAGAGCGGCGGTCAGGTGCGCATCGGCGGCGAGGTGGTCGACGCGCTGCCGACCAACGAACGCGGCGCGGGCATCGTGTTCCAGAACTACGCCCTCTTCCCCCACATGACGGTGCTGGCCAACGTGGCCTACGGCCTTCGGGCCCGCGGCGTGTCGTCGGCCGAGGCCCGCGCCACGGCCGAGCGCATGCTGGAGATGGTGCAGATGTCGCGCTTCGCCCAGCGCCATCCGCGCGAGCTCTCGGGTGGCCAGCAGCAGCGCGTGGCCCTGGCCCGCACCCTGGCCGTGCAGCCGCGCGTGCTGCTGCTGGACGAACCCTTCGCCGCCCTGGACAAGAACCTGCGGCTGGACATGCAGATCGAGATCCGCCGCATCCAGCGCGAGCTGGGCATCACCACCATCCTCGTCACCCACGACCAGGAAGAAGCCATGTCCATGGCCGACCGCATCGCCGTCATGCATGCCGGCCGTGTCGAGCAGTTCGACACGCCCGAGGCCATCTACGACCGGCCCGCCTCGCTCTTCGTCGCCACCTTCATCGGCACGGCCAACCTGCTGACCGGGCGGCTGGCGCGCGAGGGCGAGGCCGGCTTCGCGGTCGACTGCGAAGGCGGTGGCCGCCTGCCGCTGACCGAGGCCCAGCCCTGCTCGCGCGTGGGCGCCGTGGTGCTGGCCGCCCGGCCCGAACACCTGGCCCTGGGTGCACCGGCCGCCGACGCCCTGCCCGCCACGGTCGAGATGGTGCTGCCGCTCGGGCCCTCGCTGGTCTACGAGCTGCGCCTGCCCGGCGGCACCACCGCCAAGGTGACGCAGCCGCGCACGGCCGAACAGCCACGCTTCGAGGCCGGCCAGGCCGTGGGCCTGCGGCTGCGCCAGGGCTCGCCCGCCAGCGTCTTCGCGGGGTGATCGCCATGGCTGCCGCTGCCAATCCCCGCCTCACGCCGCCGCTGGCCCTGGGCCTGCCGCTGGGCCTGTTCTTCGCCGTCTTCGTGCTGGCGCCCATGCTGCTGCTGGCCTGGGTGAGCCTGCACAACGACACGGCCATGACGCAGTTCGGCGTCGGCCAGTACGCCAAGTTCCTCGGCGACGGCTTCAACCTGGGCATCCTGGGCAGCACGCTTTGGCTGGGCCTCAAGGTCACGCTGCTGGCGGCGGTGGTGGGCTTTCCGCTCGCCTACCTCTACACCCAGGCGCCGCCGCGCTGGCAGGGCGTGCTCCTGCTGCTGGTGCTGCTGCCGCTGCTCACCAGCTCGGTCGTCCGCACCTTCGCCTGGGTGGTGATCCTGGGGCGCCAGGGCATCGTCAACACGGTGCTGCTGGACCTCGGGCTGATCGCCGATCCGCTCAAGCTGCTCTACACGCCCGGGGCGGTGACCGTGGCGCTGACGCAGATCGAGCTGCCGCTGATGGTGCTGCCGCTGATCACCGCGCTGGCCAACATCGACGGCAACCTGCGCCAGGCCTCGCTGGCGCTGGGCGCGGGCCACTGGCGAACCTTCTGGCAGGTGACGCTGCCGCTGGCCATGCCGGGCCTGCTGGCGGGCAGCCTGCTGGTCTTTGCCAGCAGCGTGAGCGCCTTCGTCACGCAGACGCTGGTGGGCGGTGGGCAGCAGATGTTCATGCCCTTCTACATGTACCAGCAGGCCATCCAGGCCAACAACTATCCCTTCGCCGCCGCCGTCGCCATGCTGCTGCTGGTGTGCGTGCTGGGGGTGGTGGCCGCCATCAACGCGCTGGGCCGGCGCAGCAAGGGGTTCGTCCATGGCTGAGGCTTTCGTTTCCGGCACGCCGGTGCCTGTCACCCCGACGGCGCCCACGGCCAAGGCCGACCCGCGCGGTCGCGCCGAGCGCCTGTCCTTCAAGCTGGTGTTCGGCCTGCTGGGCCTGATGGCGGCGGTGCTGCTGCTGGCGCCCACGGTGATCGTGGTCATCACCTCCTTCACCAGCGGCTATTCGCTCAAGTTCCCGCCGCCCGGGTATTCCACGCGCTGGTACGAGGCGCTGTGGGACCAGTCGCCCGAGCTGATCGAGGCCTTCGTGCTGTCGCTGGAGCTGGCGGCCACGGCGACGGCCATCTCCATCGTGCTGGCGGTGGCGGCGGCGCTGGCGCTCGCCCGCCGACGCGAGGCCTGGGCACGCGCGGCCGAGGCGCTATTCCTGTCGCCGCTCATGCTGCCGGCACTGGCCATCGGCCTGTCGCTGTTGATGCTGTTCAACCTCGCCGGCACGGGGCTGTCGTTCACGACGCTGGTGCTGGGCCATGTGGCCATCACAGCGCCCTACATCCTGCGCACCACCACAGCCAGCCTGGCACAACTGGACGGCGCGCTGCTGGAGAGCGCGCATTCGCTCGGCGCCTCGGGCGTGTTCGCCTTCCGCACCGTGACGCTGCCGCTGATCGCACCCGGCGTGGCGGCGGGCGCCTTCATCGGCTTCATGTATTCCTTCGACAACGTGGCCGTGTCGCTCTTCCTGTCGGACGCCCGCAGCGAGGTGCTGCCGATCCGCATGTGGCACATCATCGAATCGAGCCTGGATGTGCGCGCCGCGGCGGTGTCGGGTGTGCTGATCGCCGCGACCATCGTGCTGATGGTGGTGATGGAGCGCGTGGCCGGCATTTCGCGGCACATGCGATGAGCGGTGCTCATAAGGCAACCTCCATCTTGACGCTGCCCCGGACAGGTGCTGAGGTGGCGAACCGACTTCCGTGCCCTCGTGGTGACTGCCCGTGGCGCTG
>NZ_JBEPKY010000033.1:0-52629 GCF_040544975.1 Pseudacidovorax sp. 1753
AGAGCAAGAATTCGGGCATGTCTATTCAGGTTTGAAGTGGACGTCCGGTTTGGAGCAGCTTGGGCACCGAAGGCGACTGACCGCTACTGGCCGACTGTAGCCTTTGAACGAGGGGGCGAGAAGGGCCCATCAGAGACATTCGCGCCGCCAGAATGCAGACGCTCGTGTGCCACACAGCTAACTTCACTTTGGCGCTTGACGAATACGGCGAAGGGTGTCAGAAAACGCGACTCCAAGTTGCATGCGTTGGGCCGTCTGCAGGTAACGAGGGAAACCTTCACACCGGGCTCGATACACGTCTTCGCCACCCCTTCTCAATTGGATGTAGAAATCTTTCTTGGTGCTTTCGTAGAGCTCTTTAGACCAAGCATCTAGCGCCTCACGCCGACTGACGCTGCCCCCGGCCTTCTGTTCAACTAACCTTTGCCAGCGGGTTTCAATCTCGCCGAGCACGGCAGCGTTACGCGCACGCCAATCCTCAACCGCAATACTGTTTGCTGCAGCACTAGCAGGGAAGTCTTTGGCGCACAAATCTCTCATGGCCTCTACCTGCCGGATTTCGCCGTGGAGCCCGGCGAGATCAACTGCATACTGGTCGCCAGAGGCTTGAGCCGACATTGAAAGAAACGTGGCGAAGATCACATGCAGGATTGAATGACGCATTGGGAGGTTCCACTTTTGGCCGGTTTTTGCCTATCCCGTGAATGGCAGCTCTTGGCCGACAGCGGCATCAAGGGCGATTCTCAAATGCGTCAATCAAAGCATAAAGCTGGTGAAGTTCTTTTTCCTTGCCCAGGTCGCCTTCGAGCAAATCCACCTCATTCTGAACACGATAGAATTCAGCTTCAGTGCGGATCTTTCCGCGCTCAAGTACCCTAGCGAGCCGAGCCTCTTCAAGGGTCAGAAATTCCGGATAGGCATTCGCGCAAGCATCGAACCATGCCTTTGCAACAGCCGAGCGTTGCTCTTTGGAACGCTGGACAGAAGCCCTAGCATATCTCGCCAGCTCTGCTCAAGACCGGTAGTGATTTGCGAGGGTGTGGGCCTAGGGGTAGCCTTTCGAGCCGATTCCACGAAGCTCCGGATCTGGGTGCACATCCTGATCCAGGTTTCTGGCACATGGCCGCCCATTTCATCTAGAGAGTGGCCAAACTGCTCGTACGCGGCACACAACTTCTCGAGTTTTGACATGATGCGAATGCCTGCTTCTGGCCGACTGTAGCCTCTGGACGAAGTCGCGTGAAGGGCCCTAGGCGGACTTTGCACTCCGCGCAAAGCGGTCACTCGTCGAGCTCATTTCCGCCATGCTCGGTGTCGCCAAGTTCTTGACGGGTGGGCGTCTTGCCCTTGATTCGTCGAAGGCTGGTGAACCCTTCTTCGGCTTCCTGAAGCGTGAGCTTCCCCCGATGCACGTCGCCGGCTTTGAACAGCTCGTGTGCCGCTCTGAGCTTGCTCCGAGATGCTTCCCACTGGGCAATCCGTTCTGGGTCTCTGAGTAGCGAACGGACCGATTCGTACCCGTGCTCCAGGCCCACGAACACATCCGCAAGCGTCAAGCCGAACTTGAAGTCGGGAGCGTAGGCTCCAGCCCAAGCTAACGCATCGCGGGTTTGAGCGAATCCCTCGCGCTGGTACCTCAAAGTCATTGATTCCTCAACGTCTGCTGGTGGCCGCGGGCTGCCTTAAGCAAAAGCCGCGATGTCATCCAGCGCGTCTTCAACCCTTCCCGCGACCGCTGGGTCTGCAAGGAGCGGTGTCAGTGCTGCCACCGCCCGCGCCTTCTCCAGATTTCGATGCACCCTTGCAACGTGTCCTAGGCATGTTGCGGCCAGACCTCGGATGTCTGGGTCCGCGTTGGAGAGCTCTTCCAAGCAGCGGTCCTGAGCCCAGAGCCAATCAGGCTCGTGCAACGCGATGGCAATGAGCGCGCGACACACCACCGCCGACGACCGGGAGGCAAGTGCGTCCTCAGCGTCTTGCCGCGAGAGGGGAGAAACGTCGTCAAACCTTTTCATCGGGCAAGCTTATTTGCAGTATTGGGCGGCACGGTCGAATGACAGGTTGTGGCCGGATTCTGCCCATGAAGCCGAGGGACCGGTAGTGGCCGACTGTAGCCGCTGCTTGTACGGGTGCGAAGGGCCCTCAGCAGACCTCGCGAGCTAGGCTCAAAGGAGGGGCAACCGGCTATGACGCCTTAGATTCATGATGTCGTCGCTCCTGTCCAGCGGCCCTTCGCCCCCTGGATCGCATTCTCGTCCGGTACCCCTTCCGGGCGGCACATACCGTCGTCGACCAAATTGCCGTCAAAGCTCGGTTTGCTCCGATATTTCGAGCGCGTCATCTACATCGATGCCGAGATACCGCACGGTTGATTCGAGCTTTGAATGGCCGAGTAGAAGTTGCACAGCGCGGAGATTCTTGGTCCTGCGGTAGATGAGCGTTGCCTTGGTGCGACGTATGGAGTGCGTCCCGTAGTCGGCTGGATCCAGGCCAAGCTGTTCGACCCAATGATCCAGAATTCGGGCGTACTGACGAGTGCCGAGGTGAGGGGATCCGTGCAGCCGGCTGGGGAACAAGAAGTCTTCGGATCTCAGGCACCTCGCCTTGATCCAGGACTGCAGTGCTTCGCGCGTGGCGGCCGTCATCTCAAATTGCACGGGACGCCGCGTCTTCTGCTGCATGACAACGGCACGCGACGCGACTTGGTCGCCGTGGCAGACGTCGCGGACTTTGAGTGCAACGAGGTCACATCCGCGCAGCTTGCTGTCGATCCCGAGGTTGAGCAGCGCAAGTTCTCGTGTTCGATTCTCCATCTGGAGGCGTGCGCGGAGCGCCCAGATATCTTTGGGCTTGAGCGGTGCCTTCTGACCGACGATCTTGCCCTTGTTCCAGGGTTCGCGGTTCACAACAGGGGTGGCGGCTTCCATGATGGTCTCCCATCGAGTGGATAGGTCATGAAGATGCTCCTTCCTGATGCTGCCGTCCACGAGTGACCACGTAGCCCGCATCAGGTCTTGCAAGTGGCCAGCGTCCGCTTCTGATCGAAGCCGCCCTACATGGCTGGGCAGGCGAGCGACTGCAATCAGTCTGAATCTGCCGTTCACGCAAGCGTGTGGGCTCTATTCCTAGCGCGGAGCGTGAGTCATCAGAACAGCCCGCCTTGAGACGGCGGACCTGGGTCAGAACTTCTCGGCAATCCCGCAACCGGCTTCGCCGACACCGAGCGCCTTTGCCTAGCCTCTGGCCGCCCCTTCATCGGCCCATCCCATTGCCGGAAGAACCGAGGCGCCTCAGCCAAGGAGCATGACATCCACTGGTCGTACTCGTCTGGCTTCAGAAAGACAGGCATCCGCTTCTCCGCCCCCGGTTCATGGAACTGGCTGTAGAACGGATGCCCATCGCAGTTCACCGTCAGCATCGTGTAGCTGAACTTCTCGACGCCATGCTCCAGCCACTGGCTGTATAGGCCCGCGATGCCGAAAGGGGTGCCGTCTTCCTTCTCGATGCGCCAACGCTCGCTCGTCAGATCCTCGGCGTACTTCGGCTCGAAGACCGCCTTGGCCGGGATCACGCAACGCAGACCGCGTGCCCAGCTGTCCTTGAAGCTCGCCTTGGTGCTCACCGTCTCGCTGCGCGCGTTGTAGGTGCTGCGCCCGTACGCCACCTCGCGGCGCCAGGGCGGCAGCAGCCCGAAGCGGCCGGCCTCGAACTCACGCCGTCCATTCGCCAAGCGAATGAAGGGGCCGAGCCCAGTCGGATAGAGCTCTGGCGGCGTCTCCGCCTGCGCATCCCGCTGCACACCGAAGAACGCCAGGAGTTCATCGGCATTGGTGACGGGCAGGTAGTTCGCGCACATGCAGCTCATGATAGGACCGCATCCCGAGACTTTTTTCTCGCCACTTCCCACAGAAAGAGGCGCTGGACAAAGGACACCGTGAGAGGATGAAAACGAGGTCGCACCTTTCAGTCAGTTCGACTGCCTTCGACCTGAGACTTCCTCCCTCGCGATCTCTTTGGCCTGCCCCGAGCAGGCCTTTTCTTTGGCTGCGCTGATCTCGGCCACAGCTCCGCAAAGCTGGCCTTCCTAGAGGCCGCTCACGAAGTTTTCAGCTCGGCGCGCCTTCCAAACCGGCGCGGGATCAGATACTGTATGCACATACAGTTTAACAATCCCCATGTCTGCCGCTGCCCTGCCCCACTGGTCCGAGCCGGATCCACCCCCTATGGCTCCCGCGAGACCACGCGCCATTCCGACGCCCGGCGAGATCCCGCAAGGCGTCTGGCGCGGCAGTGAGCTGGGCAGCCAGATCGCCGAGACAGTGCCTTCGGGCTGGGCGGCGCTGGATGCTCAGTTGCCCGGCGGCGGATGGCCCCGCCGCTCCCTCACCGAAGTGTTGGCGCCCCAAGCGGCCGTCTGCGAATGGCGCCTGCTGGGCGGCGTGCTCGGTCAGGTGGCGTCTGCGGGCGGCCAGATCGTGCTGGTGGGCCCGCCCAAGCCCCCCCACCTGCCGGGCCTACTGCATGCCGGCATCAGTGCTGCCCAGGTGATCTGGGTGAAGGCCGAGACGCCTGCCGAGCGCTTGTGGGTCACCGAGCAGATGATCAAGTCCGACGCCGCAGGTGCCATCGTGGCCTGGCTGCCTCAGGCGCGCCAGGAGCAGATCCGGCGCCTGCAGGTCTGCGCCCTCACCTGCAAGGCTCCCGTCTTCCTGTGCAGACCCGAGGCGGCCCGGCATGACTCCTCGGCTGCCCCGCTTCGCCTGCACACGACCTTCCTGCTGGACTGGGAGCTGGAGGTCGACATCTTCAAGCGCCGTGGCCCCGCCATGCATGGGCCGCTCCGCCTGCCCTCCATTCCGGGCGGCCTGTCTTCCATCCTCACGCCTCGGCTGCTGACGCCGAGCCGCCTGACCCAAGCCAAGGAGGCCTCGCATGCTGTGGGCAGCCCTGCTCCCCGCACTCGAGAACACGCCCTCCACTGAGCTGCTGCACGGCGCCGCGCAGTGGGCCATGCAGTACACGCCCCGCGTCACGGTCCTGGAGGCCTCGGCGCTGGCGATGGAGCTGTCGGCGAGCACGCGCCTTTTCGGCGGCAAGCGCCTGCTGGTCGAGCGCGTGCGCAACGAGGCGGCTGAACTCGATCTGCGTGTGCCAAGTTGGGCGCCAACGAGTCTGGCTGCCCTGGCGCTGGCCCGGGCTGGACAGACCAACGGCTTCAGCAAGCCGCTGGCGGAGGTGCTGGATGCCCTGCCCTTCGACGCGCTGAGCGCCGCCCGGGCGCATGAGGCGACCCTGTCCCGGCTGGGCTGCCGCAACCTGGGCCATGTGCGGGCCCTGCCGCGTGGAGGCCTGAGTCGGCGCTTCGATGCCGGCCTGCTGACCGCCATGGACCAGGCCTATGGGCTGCGGCCGGAGACGCATGCCTGGGTGCAACCGGCGGACCGCTTCGCCCAGCGCCTGGAGCTGATGTCACGGGTCGAACTGGCCCCGGCGATGCTCTTCGGGGCGCGGCGCCTGCTGCTGCAGCTGTGCGGCTGGCTCGCCGCCCGACGCAGCGGGACCACCGCCATCACGTTGAAGTGGTGCCATGACGTCATGCGCTCGAAGACGGCCGGCGACGGCGGCGAACTCACCGTGCGCACGGCCGAGATCACGCGCAACGTCGAACACCTGTCGCGCCTGCTGGCCGAGCACCTGGCCAAGGTCGAGCTCAAGGCGCCGGTGGGCGATCTGGAACTGATCGCCGACGAGGTGCAGCCCATGGAGGAGCGCAGCGCCGCCCTGCTGCCCGATCCTGCGCAGAGCGGCGAATCTCTCGCGCTGGTGCTGGAGCGCGTCGCCGCACGCCTGGGCCCCGAGCGCGTGCTGCGCCCGGTGACCGCGGCAGACCACCGCATGGAGTGGATGGTGCACTGGCAGCCTGCCGACCAGCCGCTGCCCCGAAAGGCCGTCCACGACATCTCGCTGCCGCAGCCCACGTTCATGCTGCCCCAGCCGCTCAAGCTGGCGGTGCGCGGCGACCGGCCGATCTACCAAGGGCCGCTCATCATGCTGTCAGGCCCCCACCGGGTCGAGGGCGGCTGGTGGCACCGGCTCTCCGACGACGCGGGCCAGCAGTCCACCGCCAACGTACTGCGCGACTACTGGGTCGCGCTGAGCGAACACGCCGGCGTGCTGTGGGTGTTCCACACCCGCCTGGACGACGAGCGCAGCGCCTGGTTCCTGCAGGGCGTCTTTGCGTGAGGCACACCCATGGCGCTTTCCCACTACGCCGAGCTTTGGTGTCTCTCCAATTTCTCTTTCCTCCACGGCGCCAGCCATCCTGAAGAGCTGGTCGAGCGCGCCCACGAACTGGGCTATTCGGCGCTGGCCCTCACCGACGAGTGCTCGATGGCGGGCATCGTGCGCGCGCATGTGGCGGCCAAGGAGGCAGGACTCAAGCTGCTCATCGGGGCACAGTTCAAGGTCGAGCACGAGGCCGCGTTCACCTTCATCGTCCTGGCCCGCAACCTGCAGGGCTACGGCAACCTGTGCGAGTTCATCACGAGTCTGCGGCGCAGCGCGGACAAGGGGACCTACCGGCTGACCTTCGGCCACCTGGCCAAGCAACGCTTCGAGAATTGCCTGGTGATGCTCGCCCCGCCGCGCGGCACCACTTCTGACCACCTGAACGCCCTTACCGACTGGTTGCAGGCGAGCTTCGAGGATCGATGCTGGCTGGTTGCGCTGCGCGAGCGCGTGCTGGGCGACGAGATGTGGCTGCACCAGTTGCGCCAGGCGGCCAACGCCTTCGGTGTGCCCGTCGTGGCCGCTGGCGATGTCCACATGCACGTGCGCTCCCGCAAGCCGCTGCAGGACGTCCTCACCGCCACCCGCATCGGCAAGCCACTCACGGAATGCGGCCTGGCCCTTCAACCGAACGCCGAGCGCCACCTGCGCACCCGGCTGCGACTGGCCCAGCTCTACCCCGCCTCACTGCTGCGTGAGACCTTGCGCGTGGCCGAGCTCTGCGACTTCTCGCTGGACGAGCTGCGCTACCAGTACCCCGACGAGGTCGTGCCGACGGGCGAGACCCCAGCCTCCTACCTCCGGCGCATCACGTACGAGGGCGCAGGCCGCCGGTGGCCGGAGGGCGTCTCGGCCAAGGTGCAGCAGCAGATTGAGCACGAGCTCTCACTCATCTCGGAGCTGCACTACGACCACTACTTCCTGACCGTCTACGACATCGTGCGCTTCGCCCGCTCCCGGCACATCCTTTGCCAGGGCAGGGGCTCGGCGGCCAATTCGGTCGTCTGCTATTGCCTGGGGGTCACCGAAGTGGATCCGGCGCGCATGTCCGTGCTCTTCGAGCGCTTCATCAGCCGGGAGCGTAACGAACCGCCGGACATTGACATCGACTTCGAGCACGAGCGGCGTGAAGAAGTCATGCAGTACCTGTACCAGAAGTACGGGCGCGACCGCGCCGCCCTCGTGGCGACGGTGATCAGCTACCGCCCACGCTCGGCCATCCGGGATGTGGGCAAGGCCCTCGGCTTTGACCTGGAGACGGTGGATGCCCTGGCCAAGGGCCACCAGTGGTGGGACGGCCGAGAGGTGCGACCGGAGGCCTGGGCCGAGGTCGGTCTCGATCCCGAGGACCTGCAGGTGCGCCAGCTCGTGGCGATCACGCAGCAGCTGATGGGCTTTCCGCGCCACCTATCGCAGCACGTGGGCGGCTTCGTGCTCACCCGCGGTCCGCTCGCCCGCATGGTCCCCATCGAGAACGCCTCAATGGTGGACCGCACGGTGATCGAGTGGGACAAGGACGATCTGGATGCCGTGGGCCTGCTCAAGGTGGACTGCCTGGCCCTGGGCATGCTCACCGCCATCCGCAAGTCGCTGGAGTTCATCGGGCAGCGCAGGGGCTACCGCTTCGAGATGCAGGACATCCCGGCGGAGGACAGCACCACATACGACATGATCTGCAAGGCCGACACGGTGGGTGTGTTCCAGATCGAGAGCCGGGCTCAGCAAGGCATGCTGCCGCGCCTGAAGCCCCGCTGCTTCTACGACTTGGTGATCGAGGTCGCCATCGTGCGACCGGGGCCGATCCAGGGCGGCATGGTCCATCCCTACCTGAACCGGCGCCAGGGCAAGGAACCGGTGACCTATCCGAGCGAAGCCCTGAAGGAGGCGCTGGGCCGCACCCTGGGTGTTCCCGTATTCCAGGAACAGGTGATGCAGATCTCCATCCTCGCTGCCGGCTTCACGCCGGGCGAGGCGGACGGGCTGCGGCGCTCGATGGCCGCGTGGAAGCGCAAGGGCGGGCTGCAGCAGTACTACGACAAGATCGTCAACGGCATGACCGACCGTGGCTACGACGAAGCCTTCGCCAAGAGCATCTTCGAGCAGATCAAGGGCTTCAGTGAATACGGCTTTCCGGAAAGCCATGCGGCCAGCTTTGCGCTGCTGGTCTACGCCAGCTGCTGGATCAAGTGCCATCACCCGGCGGAGTTCCTGGCAGCCATGCTCAACAGCCAGCCGCTGGGGTTCTATTCGCCTTCGCAGCTGGTGCAGGACGCGAAGCGGCATGGCGTGGTCGTGCGGCCCGCGGACGTGATGCACAGCCAGGTGGATTGCTCGCTGGAGGGATTGCCGTATCCGCCGGCGGTGCGGCTGGGCCTGCGCATGATCGACAAGCTCAAGGGTGAGTCGGCGCATCGGATCGTCCAGGCGCGGGAGCAGGCGCCGTTCGATAGCGCGGAAGACCTGGCCCGCCGCGCTGGTCTGGAGCAGCACGAGCTGAAGATCCTTGCCGCAGCCGATGCGCTGATGAGCCTGTCCGGCCACCGGCGCCAGCAAGTCTGGGATGCTGCGGCACTGCGACGAGCGCCGGTCCTGCTGCAAGACGCGCCTGTGGATGAAGACTACCTCGAGCTACCCGAGGCGCCCGAAGGTGAGGAGATCGTGTGGGACTACCGATCCCTCGGCCTGACGCTGCGCCGCCACCCGCTTGCGTTGCTGCGGGAGAAGCTCAAGGCCAAAGGCCTCAGCACCGCGGCTGACCTGCATCACCTGCCCAGCGGAAGGCAGGTGCGGTACTGCGGCATCGTGACGCTGCGCCAGCAGCCGGACACGGCCAATGGGACGATCTTCGTGTCGCTCGAAGATGAGACGGGCGTGGTGCAGGTGATCTGTTGGAAGAGCCTGCGAGAGCAGCAGCGTGAGGTGCTGCTGCGGTCTAGGCTGCTCGCTGTGCGCGGCGAATGGCAGCGCGAGGGCGAGGTGCGGAATCTCATTGCTCACCGGCTCGCGGATCTTTCAGCGCTGTTGGGGCGGCTGGCCGACTCAGCGGAGAGTCGGGATTTCCGATAAAGGTGGTTCATCCTGTTATAGGCACTTGTCGCTTCCGCGAGGGCGGTCTGCTGTCGCAACGAGCAACGCTTCAAACTGACCTTGCATGCCAGTTGACGTTGCAGCGACAGGCCGACGACTTCGTTCGCTCGCATCTGCATGCGGCCATGACAGCGCTCCGGCGCGGCGCCACCATGACCTGCGAGGTCATCGCTTTTCACCGTCCGGCTCCACACACTCGGTGCACCTCAACCAGGAGCTGAACATGATCGATCCGAACACCCTTGCCCACGACTACCTGGCCGTGTGGAACGACGCCGACGACGCCTCGCGCGGCCGCCGCCTGGCCGCCAACTGGCGGGCCGATGCCCGCTATGCCGACCCGATGATGCAAGGCGAAGGCCGCGACGGCATCGCCACGATGATCTCGGCGGCGCGCGCGCAGTTTCCCGGGCATGCCTTCACCCTTCGCGGCACGCCCGACACGCACGGGCACTTCGTGCGCTTCTCGTGGACGCTGGCGCCGGACGGCGGCTCCGCGGTAGCCGCCGGGACGGACGTCGTGCGGCTGGATGCCGAGGGCCACATCGCCGAAGTGATCGGCTTCCTCGACGGTTCCGCCGCATGAGCCGCGCCTCGATACCACGCGGTGACGGCCACGTGCTCCATGTCCGCGACTGGGGCGAGGGGCCGCCCGTGGTCCTGCTGGCAGGCTGGGCCATGGACGGCCGCATCTGGGGTGAGACCATGCTTCACCTCAATGCCGCCGGCCTGCGCACCGTCGCCTACGACCGCAACGGCCACGGCCGGTCCACCGACCGGCCCGGCTACGACTACGACGCCCTGGCCGACGACCTGGCCGCGGTGCTTGAAGGCCTGGACCTGGGCGACGTCACGCTGGTGGCCCACTCGGGCGCGGGCGGCGAGGCCCTGCGCTATCTCACGCGCCATGGCCGTGAACGAGTTACCCGGCTGATCCTCGTGGGCGCCACCGGTCCGCGCGTGATCGGCCAGGGCGGGATCACGGCCGAGATGGTGGAGCTGCTGTGCGAACAACTCGGCAGCGACCTGTCGGCCTGGATCGACGCCAACATCGGGCCCTTCGCGCCTGGCACCCCTGTGCGCATCAACGACTGGATGGCTGCCATGGTGCTGGATTGCTCTCGGCGTGCGGTCGTGGAGTTCCAACGGACCATCGCCCACAGCGACCTCTCGGCAGATGCAGCGGGCCTCGACGTGCCGGTCACCGTCATCCACGGCGATCGCGACGCTTCCGCACCGCTGGACCTCAGCGGCCGCGTGTACGCCCAGACGATCCCAGGCGCCGAACTCGTCGTCTACGAGGGCGTGGCGCACGGCGTCATGGTCACGCATGCGCGCCGGCTGGCCGACGACATTGCGCGGCGGGCAGCGTCATGATCGCGCCCGACATCGCGCACGAACTCATCGCGGCGCGGCTGCTCGGTTCACCCGTCGCGCTGCGGCTCGGCCTGCGCCTCGCCGACGCAGAACCTGGCCGGGTGCAGGTGCGCCTGCCGTTTTCGGCCGACAACGTCACCGAAGGCGCGATGGTGCATGGTGGGGTGATCGCCACCTTGGCCGATGTCGTGGCCGTCGCCACCGCGGTGTCCGCGGCCCATCGACCCCCAGCCGGGGGGGCGACCGCCAACCTGGCAATCAGCTATCTCGCGCCGGCCGACAGCTGCCTGCTGCTCGCGACCGGACTCGCGCTACGCAGTGGGGCGCGCCAGCATGTCGTCCGGGTGGAAGTTGCCAGCGACACAGGCCTTGCAATCGCGCAGGCGCTGGTGACCGTGGTGCTGACCTGATCCGCCGCGACAAAGGTATCCATCGATGAACGAGACCTACGTGATCACCTTCGAGGTCAAGCCGACGGAGGTGGAACGCTTTCACGCGTTGCTGGACGGCGTGCTCGATGCCATGCGTAACGAAACCACCTTCGTGCGAGCGGCACTGCACGTCGATCCGGACCGGCCAAACAGGTTTCAGCTGCACGAAACCTGGAGCGACCGTCAGGACGTGCTGACAGTGCAACTGCAGCGGCACTACCGGAGGGATTGGCATGCCGCCCTGGCGGAAGTCCTGGCCACGCCTCGGAACATCACCATCTGGACGCAGCTGCGGGCCGATCCGTGAAAATTCTCCCAGGCTAGAACGAAGTCCTATTTCTGGGTGCCGGCTCGGCGATCTGCTTGGCGTGCCGGACCACCGGCGTGCGCTATCTGCCTCACCCTGCCGCAGCCAGCGTTTTGACTGCCGGCGCAATCACCTGCCGGCTCTTCCAGTACGCCGCCCACGGGTCGTCCTTCTGGAACGACAGGTATTCCCGTGTCGTGAGCACGGTCCACTGCGCGCCACTCTTCACCTCGCCGAGCTGCTCCCAGGCGATGGGCACGGACACACCCATGCCCGGCCGGGAGCGCGCGGAGAAGGCCGCGGCCGTGGTCTGCCCATGCCCGTTGCGCAGGTAGTCGATGAAGATCCGGCCCTTGCGGTTGGCCGGCCCGCTCTTGGCCACGAAGCGCTGCGGGATCACCCGCGCCATGTGCGCCACGACGTCCCGCGAGAACTGCTTGACGGCGTCGAAGGCCAGCCGGGGCTGGATCGGCACGACCACATGCAGGCCCTTGCCGCCCGAGGTCTTGAGCCAAGCCTCCAGCCCCAGTTCGTGCAGCAAGGTGCGGGTGAGCAGGGCCGCCTCCTGCAACTCGGCCCAGCTCACGCCCTCCCCCGGATCCAGGTCGAAAACGATCCGGTCTGGCTGGTCGATTTTTCGGGCGGTCGAATTCCAGGTGTGAAACTCGACGGTGTTCATCTGTGCCGCCGCCACCAAGGCCTTGGCGCTGTCCACCACGAGCAGGGCTGCATGCCCGGGCCAGAGGCCGGGGTCGAGCTGGCCGAGGCCGGGCACGCGCGTCTCCGGATGCTTCTGGAAGAACAGCTGCCCGGTCACCCCTTGCGGTGCCCGCACCAGGGACACCGGCCGGTGCGCGAGGTGGGGCAGCATCCATTCGGCCACGCTCTCGTAATAGCGCACCAGGTCCACCTTGCGCAGGCCAGTCGCGGGGTCGATGACGCGCTCCGGGTGCGTCACCACCACAGGCGTGGCCAACTTCGCCTTGCGTGGCCTGGCCGTTTTTTTCGCCGGCTGTTCGATCCCGATGTCCTGCGGTGGCTTGTCGGCGCGAACGCCCTTGAAGATGGAATGGCGCACGTGCCGCTCGGGCGTCCATTCGGCGAACGCGACCTCGACCACCATCTCGGGGCGCACCCACTGCTCGCTGCCGGCCGTGCGCCGGGACCAGCGCCCCGGCTTCACCGTCCCAGGGTCGACAGCGGGCGTGTCGGTCGCCAGCACCTGGAGCCTGTCGTAGAGCGCCCGTGCCGTCGCCGAGTCGAAGCCGGTCCCGACATTGCCCACGTATCGCAGCGCATCGCCCTCGTGCACCGCCAACAGCAGGCCGCCCACCGCATTGGTCGTTCCGCCGCGCACCGTGTAGCCCACCACGACGAACTCCTGACGCTTCTGGCACTTGAGCTTGAGCCAGGTGTCGGAGCGCTCGGACACGTAGGGTGCGTGCGGGTCCTTCAGGATCAGGCCCTCCAGACCCAGCTGGCAGGCCGCACCCAACAACTGTGAGGGCTCGGCATCCAGCGCTTCGCTGAACCGAACCCGGTCGGAACCACGCTCCCTCATGAGTTCCTTGAGCACCAGGCGGCGGCTGCGCAGCGGGACGGCGCGCAGGTCCGTATCGCCCACATAGGGCAGGTCGAAGACGAAGTAGGTGATGGCTTCGCTCTTCGCGCTGTCGATGGCGTTCTGCAGGGCATTGAAGCTGGGCATGCCCTGGCTGTCCGCGACGACGATCTCGCCGTCGATCCAGGCATCGACCAGGCCCATCGCATCGACCGCATCGGCAAGGCTCTGGAGCTTTTCCGTCCAGTCGTGGCCATTGCGCGTGAAGAGCCGGCTGCGGCCTCGCTCGATGCGGGCCAGCAGGCGGTAACCGTCGAACTTGTTCTCGGCGATCCAGTCGCCCTCCGGCACCTGTTCGGTGAGCCGGGCGAGTTGCGGCGCGAGGGTCTTGGGCAACTTCCTGATCGACAGCGCATTGGTGAGGTCCGGCGCTTCATCCTTGCGGGGCGGCGGCGCTTTGGGCTCACGCTCTTCGACCAGCCCCAAGGGATGCGCCAATATGCTGTCCGGCAATGCGGTGACGACGTCGTAGTCGGTGGAAGAGCGTGCCCAGGCATCGCCCTTCTTCTTGAAGAGCATCCACTGGTCCTGCTTCTTCTCCCCCGGCTTTGAAATGCGAACCAGCTCCCAAAGCCCCGCCAGCTTCTGACCATGCAGTCGGAACAGGATCTTGCCGACCTCCAGGCCCTCGCGAGGGTTGCCCACCGGCTCCCAGGTGCCCCGGTCCCAGACGATCACCTCGCCAGCGCCGTACTGCTTGGCAGGAATGGTGCCTTCGAAGCTGTTGTAGCTGACCGGATGGTCTTCGACCCGGATGGCCATGGACTTCACCGCGGGGTCGTAGGAGGGTCCCTTGGGCAGGGCCCAACTCAGCATCACCCCATCAAGCTCCAACCTGAAGTCGTAATGCAGCCGGCTCGCCCAGTGCTTCTGGATGACGAAGCTCAGCGGTGTTGAAGCGCCCTGCTCCTCCCGCCCGCGCGGCTCGGGCGTCAGGGCGAAGTTGCGCTTGGCGGTGTACGCCTGCAGCCCGCGCTTCTGGCGCGTGGAGGCGGGCATGCGCGCCTCTACTTCTTCTCGGCGCTCAGGTACTGCTCGACGTTCTTGGCTTCGGGACCCACTGCCTTCACTGCCGTGCGCAGCTGGTCCGGCGTCACGCCAAACTTCTTGGCCCAATCATGGACTTCATAGTCCTCGTGGATGTTGATGCGGCTGCGGTCCTGCCCATGGGCTTGCGTGCGGTCGTCAGACATGGTGATCTCCTTTGGCCTGAAAGAAGAGCACCGGACATCCCACAGCGCAACGGCTATCGGCAGATCTTTGTGCGCGCCGCTTCCTACAGCCTCTCCACTACGCGGGCGCGATCTGGTGGCATGGCTCTAAGACGAGCGGCGGGCGAAAAGTGAATGCGGCACGCATTTGCCAGGCCGCAATATCAGCATCGGTACGGCACGGCGGAAGTCGGCCGCGTGGGAACGGCCTCGAAGCGCATGCCACGGCATAGGCGCGGGATGTCTTGTGCGTGCAGCGGCCCACTCACAGAACCGTCCGAAAGCCCGCCAGATCCCGGACCACACGCGTCAGCCCCTGCTTCAGCAGGATCTCCAGGTAGCGGTCCGCATCGATGGGCGGATTCTTGAGCGTCCGGCGCTGCTTCTGCGCGGCGGCAACGACCGCCGCCTGATCCAGATCGAAAAGGTTGTCGATGAACTCGTCCGGATGCTGCACTTCGATGCCGAAGGGCGCGAGGCGATCCTCTGGAAAGTCACGCGCATTGAAGGTGACGATCACACTGGCCCCACATCGGATGGCGGCGGCAAGAACATGTCGATCGTCGGGGTCCGGCAGCGTGAGCCCGTCGATCAAGGCTTCGTGGCCAGTGACCAGCGCATCCGGCACCGCCGCATTCATGCATTCGACAGTGCGCCGGAGACTGGCGGGGTCGAGCTCGGGCCGGTTCTTCAGCAGGTTCCTCACCCATTCGTCATGGATGAGATCGGTCCAGCGTGCGCGGAAGCGCCCCGACAACGCGAGCCACATCAGGAGGTCCCGCAACGGGGCGGGGTACAGCACGCACGCGTCGAAGACCGCCGTGAACGGCGAGCTCTTCATTCATACCCCATCTGCAGCGCCTGGGCCTGCGCCGCCAGCTCCTCCATGGCGGCGGCACTGTTCCGCTCCTGGGCAGTCTTGTAGGCCATCAGGTCGGCAAACCGAACCCGCCGGTGCTTGCCCGCCTTGTGGAAAGGCAGCGTCCCCGACTCCAGCAGCTTGACCAGGTGGGGCCGAGACACGTTGAGCATGTCCGCGGCTTCCTGGGTGGTCAGCTCCGCATGGATCGGCACCACCTTGACCGCATTGCCTTCGGCCAGTTCTGACAGGATGTCCACCAGGAGGCGCAGTGCAGAGGTGGGCAGTTCGACGGCATGCGCCTCGTTCTTCTCGTCAAAGATCTGGATCCGCTGGGTCTCCAACTGCGTCGACAGGAACGCCGCCAGTGCACGCTGACCTTGGGTGGCCGCAGCGACCTCTCGCGCAACCGGCAGCGATGCTTCGAAGGTGGTGGACTGGGTCATGAGGAACGGCTCCGCTGGCTGGTATCGAATACGCCATCTTATTCGAAACAAACGAAACTCGCAATAAACGAAACGATGACCGCCACGAACATGACGGGGGCTGTCGGCGCGTCCGACATCGGTCACTTTGCGACCTTCAGCGCAGCGATGAGGCGCCGCCGTGCCGGCCCACATGGCGGCAGGCACCTGCCATCCGCCCAATCCAGAGAAGTGAAACGAAGCCGCGCCTGCGCGAGCCGCCGGAGGGCAACACGCGCCGCTCCGGCCTTGCGCCGCGTAATGCCGCAATGTTCGCAGGCGGTCAGCTGAAACGTTGCGCAAGGTCGAAGCGCCACCGCGGTCGACCGTCACACCGACACACCGGCACTCCGCCCCCAACGAGCCTCCGCACAAGGGCTCTGCTCAGGGCCTCAACGTGAACACGATCGACAGATAAGCCACCGGGCGTGCCTCGATGGCCTCGACCCCATGCAAAGCACTGGCATCGAAGAGCAGGGAGTCGCCCTCTTCCAGGTCCATCACCCGCGGCCCGTAGCGGTACTTCACCCGGCCGCTCAGCAGGTGGATGAACTTCAGCCCCGGATGCTGGAAGTTGGCATAGGCGGGCGCGTCGGTGTCGAGCCGCACCAGATACGGCTCGACGAACATCTGGCCGGACAGCAGGTGGCCCAGCAATTCATAGTGATAGCCCGCCACGGCGCCCAGCCTATCGACCGGCATCCCCTGGCCCCGCCGCACCAGGCTGAAATCCATGCGCTCCGCATGGTCCGCGAAGAAGCGCGCCACCGGCACACCCAGCCCGCGCGCGATCCGCTCCAGCGTGTCCACCGACGGCGACACCAGGCCGCGCTCGATGCGCGAGAGCATGGAACGCGACACCCCGCTGGCCTGCGCCAGACCCAGACCCGACATCGTCATCGCCGTGCGCAGCGCACGGATCTGCGCACCCACCCGCGAAACGGCAGAGTCCGGCTCGCCCGCCTGGGGCTGACGCGGCGTGGGCAGCGCCGACGCCGGAAGCGGGATCACCCGGCCGGTGGGCAGGGGCGAGGCCTTGCGCAGCCGACTCATGGCGCGCGCCCTCCTCGCCGCCGGGTCGCGAGGGACCCGCAGGCACGCAGCCCGCCCGGCCGCCGCCGGGCCTCATGCGCCGGGCGTGGGTCCAATGATGTCCTCCTCCAGGCGGCAGGTCTCCTGGATGATGAGTTCATACAGCCTGCGCAGGAACGCGGGCGAGATGCCATGCCGGGCGGCGAACGCGGCCGCGCGGCCCTGCACGACGCCGATGCGCTGCGGCTGCATCATGGGCACGCCGTAGGCTTTCTTGTGGTGGCCGATGCGCACGCAGACATCCAGCCGCCGCCGCAGGGTCTCCAGCAGCAGGCCATCGGTCTCATCCAATTCGGCGCGCAGGGCCGCGAGCTGGGCCTCGCCGGCATGGGCCTGCTCCCCCATCGGGGCCGTCGTGTTCGAAGAAGCGATCATGATGTCGATGCTCCCGCTCATTCCTGCACGATGTGCTGCGTGCGAATGATCTCGCCCAGCAGTGCCGTGTCTGCCTGGACCCGCTGCCCAAGCGCCGCGGCCGTGCTGCCCGCGGCCTGATAGCCCTGGCGGAACAGCTTCTGGCCGACGTCGGGCGTGCGCACGATCTCGGCGATCAAGCGCGACAGGCGCTGCGCGATGGGCGCGGGCAGGCTGCTCGGCGCCGCCGCTGCAGTCCAGATCTCCAGCGAGAGCGCGGGCAAGCCGGCCTCCACCAGCGTGGGCATGTCGGGCACCAGCGGCGAGCGTTGACCGGCCGTGATGCCAATGGCCCGCAGCTTGCCCGAGTCCACCTGGGTCTGGGCCAGTCCCGGCGGCAGCAGGGCCAGGTCGATCTGCCCGCCCACCATGCCGGTGATCACCTGCGGATTGCCCGGATAGGGCACATGCACCGGCGCCAGGCCGGTGCGGGCCTTGAACACCTCCATGCCCAGGTGGCCCAAGGTGCCCACGCCCGGGCTGCCGTAGCTCCACCGGTTGCCTGCCGCCTTGGCCGCCGCGAGGAAGCTGGCGCCGCTGGTGGCCGCCGACGTCGCCGGCACCGCCAGCACCATGGGCGCTACGCACACCAGGCTCAAGGGCTGCAGATCCTTCTGCGGCTCGTAGGCCGTGGCGGGATTGAGCATCTTGGCGATGGTCATGTTGCCGTTGATCAGCATGCCGATGGTGTGCTGGTCGGCGGCCTTGGCCACCAGCGCCGCCGCGATGTTGCCGCTGGCGCCCGCATGGTTCTCCACCACCACGGGCTGGCCCAGCGACCGGGCCGGCGGCTCCGCCACGATGCGCGCCACCAGGTCCGGCGTCGAGCCGGGACCGAAGCCCACCAGGATGCGCAGCGGCCGGCTGGGCCACCCGGGGGTGCTGGCTGCATCGGCAACCGGCTCGGCGCCAGATGCGACGGTCGAGATGCCCAGCCCCGCGGCAGCGGCGGCGATCAACGACAGCGCCCCGCAGCGCGTCGCGCGGGACAGCCTGGCACCAAGCCAGCGTGCCGTCGACGCCAGACACGCCGCAGCGGGGGGCAAGGCGGGCAAAAATGAAGGATTGGACAGGGGGCGGGACATGGGCACTCCGGGTCAGAAAAGCCGGCAGTTTTCGAACAACCCGTCTCCGCCTCAAGGCTTGCCTCAGAGGCAATCCGCAGCCCCCGCGCCGTGCGTCATGTGGCCCCGACTCCCCACCCGGCAGTCGGTTGCAGTCCCGCAGCACCTGCCGAGGAAGGCGGGACACCGTGGTGTTGCATGCCATGCCCATGGGTCATTTTTGTACCATACATGCGGGTGCATATAAACGCCACAAACGGGAGAGTCGCCATGTGCGCACCCATCAGGATCCCGACCTTTTGCGAGCCCTCGCGGCCGAGGTCCGGGCCCGCCGCGATGCGCAGGGCCAAAGCCAGGAATCCCTGGCCTTCCAGTGCGGCCTGCACCGCACCTTCATCGCCAAACTCGAGCTGGGCCAGAGCAGCCCGTCGATCACCACCCTCTTCCGCCTCGCCGACGGGCTGTCGGCCCCGCCGGCCGAACTGGTCGAGGCCGTGAGCCGTCGCCTGCGCAAGGAACGCGCGGCTCGGCACCGTCCCGCGCGTTGAAGCGAAGCTGCCCGTCCCGGACCACTGTGGACGTGCCGGGATCATGAACCCGGCGTTGCCCTTCGTGGGTGCTCGCCGATGTCAGTGCACCTGTCGCCCCCGAAGCGCCGGCCTACCCGCCGGCCCCGTGTCGAAGGGCGCGCACCGGTCGCGGTGCCAGATCCGCAATGCCCTCTAGGGCGTCGTCACAAGGACACCGCCTGCGGCGCCATTCACCGGACCTAAGCGTGCCGACGCGTGAGCGGACTTCATCCATCGCGGCAATGGACTGCGACCCCTGCGCAGGTGCGCTTGTGCCCGAGACGCAACCCGCGTCTGGCCAACCAGCCATCCCGTGCCTACGACGTTGCCTCCCAGGAACGCCACCCGCCTCCAACCGCCCTCGACGATTGCATCCGCCGCAACAACGCCGCGTTCTGCACCATACAAGCGGGTGCATAAGAAGCCCATCACCGGGAGAGTCGGCGCGTGCGCGCCCATCAAGATCCCGACCTTCTGCGAGCCTTCGCGGCCGAGGTGCGGGCGCGCCGGGACGCGGCGGGCCTGAGCCAGGAGGCTCTGGCCTTCCAGTGCGGACTGAACCGGACCTTCGTGGCCAAGCTGGAGCTGGGCCAGACCAGTCCATCCCTCACCACGCTGTTCCGCCTGGCCGAAGGACTGGCCGCGCGTCCTGCCGAGCTGATCGACGCGGTGGCTACCCGCCTGCGCAAGGAGCGCGCGGCCAGCCGTCGACGCGCCTCCTGAGTCCATGACCGACTGACGCCCGGCCAGGAGCCCACACGCGGCGACGCCGCGGGGCCCGGGTTGCTTCGCATGCAAGCATTGCCGTGCGACCGATGGCGGCCCCAGGATGCACGCCATGCCTGGACGCCTGCTGCCTGACGGATACGCCCAGCGCATCGCGCGGGTCGCTCCGGCGCGATGCGCTTTGGCCAGCCACCCTCCCATTTCCAGCAGCTTGTTTTCCACGACCGCAGGGCCAGGATGTCCGCTCCCCTTTGCCAACCCGGAGCTTCACCGTGCGCACCCTGCTGATCGACAACCACGACTCCTTCACCTACAACCTGTTCCAGTACCTCGCGGCCAGCAACGGCGTTGCGCCCACCGTCGTGCGCAACGACGAGATGGAATGGTCCGATGCCGCCCGCCTTGGCTTCGACAACATCGTGATCTCGCCCGGCCCCGGACGTCCGCAGCAGCCCGCGGACCTG
Organism: Pseudacidovorax sp. 1753; assembly: GCF_040544975.1. Classification (NCBI taxonomy): domain Bacteria; kingdom Pseudomonadati; phylum Pseudomonadota; class Betaproteobacteria; order Burkholderiales; family Comamonadaceae; genus Pseudacidovorax; species Pseudacidovorax sp. 1753. The sequence continues at coordinate 19,975 of NZ_JBEPKY010000033.1, forward strand.
GGGCTGTCGGCCGATGCGCTCGCACAGGCGGAGGTGCCCATCCTGGGCGTGTGCCTGGGGCACCAGGCCATGGGCCATGCCTGCGGTGCCACGGTCGACCTGGCCATGCGCCCCATGCACGGCCGCGTCGATCGCATCTCCCACTGCGGGCGCGGGCTCTTCCAGGGCATTCCCGACCGTTTCGAGGCGGTGCGCTACCACTCCCTCGCGGTGACGCAGCTGCCCGGCAGCCTGGAGGCCCTGGCCTGGGCACCCGACGGCACCCTGATGGCCCTGCGTCATCTCCGCAAGCCCTGGTGGGGCGTGCAGTTCCACCCCGAGTCCATCTGCACCGAGCATGGCGCCCGGCTGCTGCGCAACTTCCGAGAGCTGACGCTGGAATGGCAGCAGTCCCGCATCCGCCGCAACACTTGGGGCAGCTTCGTGACGCTGGATGAAGCGACGGATCCTCCGCCGCCGGCGTGGGAGGTCCAGGCCCGCTGCCTGGACTACTTCATCGATCCGGCACGGGTCTACCAGGCCCTCTTCGCGACCCGGCGTCCGGCCTTCTGGCTGGACAGCAGCCAGTGCGGTCCGGGCATCGCCCGCTTCTCCTTCATGGGCGACGGCAGCGGACCGCAGAGCGAGTACCTGAGCTACGACAGCACAACGCACGCACTGCGCATCCAGCATGCGGATGGCGAGGAAGTCATCACCCAGAGCATCTTCGACTACCTGGGCACGCGCCTCGCCAACGAACCCGCGCTGGTGCATGCGCCCCTGCCCTTCGACTTCGTCGGCGGCTTCGTGGGCTACCTCGGCTACGAGCTGAAGCAGGAACTCGAGGGCGAGGCGGCGCACGCGGCGCCAGGCCCGGATGCCGCCTGGCTGTTTGTCGACCGCTTCCTGGCCTTCGACCATGCCGAGGGCCAGATGTGGATCGTCTGGCTGACTCCACACGGCGCCCCGGATGCCCAGCTCGGCTGGGTGGAGGCGATAGCGGGCTATCTGCAGGCAGAGGCCGGTGCCGCAGAGCCCGCCGTGCCCCCAAGCCGCGGCGCAGCCGCCAGCCTGCTGCAGCGCATGCGCTGGCACACACCCCTGGCGGACTACCGCCGCCTCATCGAGCGTTGCCAGCACGAGATCCGGATGGGCGAGAGCTACGAGATCTGCCTCACGAATCAGCTCGTCGGCGCCGGTCGCGTGGAAGCGCTGGAGCTCTACCACGCACTGCGCACCCGCAATGCCGCGCCCTACGCGGCCTACTTGGCGCTGCCCGAACTGGCGGTGCTCAGCGCCTCGCCCGAGCTCTTCCTGGCCATCCTTCCTGACCGCACCGTCGAGTCCAAGCCCATCAAGGGCACGGCCCCGCGTGGCCGCACTCCAGAGGAGGACGAGCAGATCGCCCAGGCGCTGCATGCCGACGAGAAGACGCGCAGCGAGAACCTCATGATCGTCGACCTGCTACGCAACGACCTGAACCGCAGCTGCGAGGTGGGCAGTGTCCATGTGCCCGTGCTCTTCGGCATCGAACGCTTCGCCACCGTCCATCAGATGGTGAGCACGGTGCGCGGCACGCTGCGCAGCGACCTCACCGCCATCGACGCCATCAAAGCCGCCTTTCCCGGTGGCTCCATGACCGGCGCGCCCAAGAAGCGCACGATGCGCATCATCGACGCGCTGGAGGGCGCACCGCGGGGCATCTACTCTGGCAGCCTCGGCTACCTCTCGCTCAATGGCGCCGCGCGCCTGAACATCGTGATCCGCACCCTGGTCGTGCAGGACGACATGCTGAGCATCGGGGCCGGCGGCGCGATCGTGGCGCTGTCGGACGCCGACGCCGAAGTGGCAGAGATCGTCCTCAAGGCACGTGCCCTGTGGGACACGCTGAAGGCCTGCGGCGCGCCACTCGACGATGCCGACCTCCAGGGTGCGCAGCGTCCAGATCCGAGCACGCCGGACGGCCATGAACCCGCCTGCGAGGCCTGAAGCGGTGGGGCGGAGCGGGCCCCTTGCCATGGTTGCCGCCATGGGCTGCTGGGCCGGCAACGACGCACTCGTGAAGCTCTGCGCCCAGGACTTGAGCCTTGCGCAGGTCCTGGCCGTGCGCGGCAGCTTTGCCGTGGCCTTCTCGCTGGCGCTGATCATGCTGGCGCGCGAGCGCCTGGTGGACGGTGTCCTGCTTCGCCCAGCCGTGGCGCTGCGCTGCGCTCTGGAACTCGCCGCAGCCGCCAGCGCGACCTGGGCGCTGGGGCTCGCGCCACTCGGGGTCGTCGCCGCCCTGACCATGACCGCCCCCCTGCTCACGCTTCTGACCGCCCTCCTCCTCGGCTGGACGCCGTGGCAGTGGTCACGGCTCCTCACCGTGGGAGTCGGCCTGGCAGGCGCCTGGCTTGTCGTGCAGCCCTGGCGGAGCGATGCTCCTGCGCCCCTCGGCGTGATTGCCGCGATGACCTGCGCGATGTGCCTGGCGGCCAGGGACCTGAGCACGCGCCGACTCCCAACCACGGTGTCGCCGCAGCAGCTGACCCTCTTTGTCAATGCGACCGTGTGGGTCGCCGGATGGGTGCTCTGGGAATTCACGACGCCAAGTAGGCCGGTGCAGTTCCAGCACGCCGCGTGGCTGGCCGCAGCCGCACTGGGTGCCACCGCCGGCAATCTGCTGCTCGTCAAGGCCTTGCGCAGCCCCGACCTGGGCCGGGTCATGCCGCTGCGCTTCACGCTGCTGCTGTGGTCCTCGCTGCTCGGCATGCTTGTGTGGCACGAGCAGCCATCGGCGGCCACCTGGGCAGGCCTCGCCCTGATCGCCGCGGCGGGTGCGGTGGCGCTACGCAGGCCTCCCGGTCCCGCATGAACGCGCCAGCTGGCCACTGCTCAGCGCAACAGTCCGGTCACGGCCGCCCGCGCGGTGGCCGCGGGACGGCTGCCTGCGCCCATCTTGCGGGTGGCGTTCTTCATGTGGAACTCGACGGTGTGCGGTGACGAAGACAGCAGCCGAGCGGTGTCACTCGACGTCTTGCCGTCGGCCGCCCACCGCAGCACTTCGCGCTCCCGCGGCGTGAGTCGTTCGAGCTGAAGTCCTGGGGGCAAGCGCAGAACCCAGGACGACAGCGCGCCGTGCGCGACGTTCACGAGGAAGCGCATCGGCATTTCCTTGGCCCGCAGTTCGGACACCGTGAGCGGCTCGACGGCACGCGCGAGGGTGAGCAGCCCGACGCCGCCTTCCGGTCCGAAACACGCCTGCGCCCATCCGTGGCGCAGACCGAAGGAACGCGCCTCGTCCCAGAGCTGCGCTGCCGGTCGGAACGTGACCTCGTTCCACAGCACCGGCTCCAGAGATCGACGGGCGTGAAGCACCGTCGGGTCGATGCGCAGATAACCGGCTTCTTTGTACCGCTCCCGCCAGCAGGGGTCGTAGTTGCTGATCAGGTAGCAGCGTTTGCGCGTGAACGGCAACGGGAACTGGTAGCCATAGGCACACAGGTCGAAGCCCAGCTGCTGTGCTGCATCCGCCACTGCATCGAAGGCCTGCTCGATGCATGCACTGTCGTGCAGCGCCTGCAGCAGCGCCCCGCCCCATCTCTCCATGACTTTCCCCTCTTCTGTTCTGAAACCACAACGTTCCGTGACAAAAGATTAATGAAAACTGAACTCTTTGTGCAACAGGTGTGCCACCGGTGAGCAGCCGTTGTGCGTTGAAGTGGCTTGTGCGGAGCCGCATCGCGGCGCCCGCCGACTCGCCTGCCGTAGAACCGGCGCGTTGCCCACCTACCAGATCCAGCGGGTAGCCCCGCGCCGCATGTCCCTCTGAAATTGCCCTGACATCATCAGGAGGGACTTCATGGTCTATGTGACGGGCACCGCCCTTGAACTCGGCACTGCACTGCTGCGCGACTTGGGACACTACCGATACCGGGTCTTCGTGGAGCGCCTTGGATGGAAACTGCCCGATGCCCGGGATGGCACCGAGTGGGACCGCTTCGACACGCCGCAGACGGTCCACGTGGTCGCGCTCGGCGCCCAGGGTCGCATCCAGGGCTGCGCCCGGCTCCTGCCGACGACGGGCCCCTATCTGCTCGCAGACGTGTTCCCGGTACTGATGGGAGGCCAGCCTTGCCCGCGCGCCAATCATGTCTGGGAGCTGTCGCGCTTTGCCGCCCTCGACCTGGCGTCCGCGCCAGCGTCGGGTCACACCCTGGGTTCTCCCGCAGCACTGGCGCTGCTGCGGCGCGCCACGCAGGACGCGCGGCAGCATGGCGCCCGCGAGCTCGTCAGCGTCTCGCCGGTCGCCATCGAGAGAATCCTCAGGCGCGGGGGCATCCCCTACGCCCGTCTCGGCGCGCCGATGGACATCGATGGCCAGCACCTGTTCGCCTGCAGCTTCGCGCTGAACGCGCGACGTAGTGAGGGCGTGCCTGTGCGTGAAGATGCCGCAGCCGGCGCCCAGGCTCGAAGCTGAGCTAGGCGAAGAACCGTGCGCAGGGTCGCAAGGCCCCGCTCAGCGGCCATCCTTCTCGCCTGCAAGCAACCCCGCCAGCGAAATGCCTGCAGGGAGGTCGGGCTTGGCTCACTGGCAAACACCGCCGCATGAACAAAGCGGTCTGTGCACTCACCGACCGTTGCCACGTGAGCGGCCCACCTCCCAGTTGGCGGAAGTGCCCCGCAGGACCGCGCTCAGCTCCTGACCGCGCCGGGCCTCGATCACCGGCTGCCAAGGCACCAACCGAAGCGCCTTGCCATCATCGAGCAAGGCAAAGCGCCCGCTGGTCAACTGCACGGCATCGCGGTAGACGCCTCGCACCCGCTCGCCATCCTTGACGGGCCGCCAGAGCCGCCCCGCGCGCGCAGCGAGCTCCTCGCCGGACCGCTGGACTTCCCGCGCGGTCAGGGTCTGCAACAGATCCCGGGCCAGCACCCATCGCTGCCCCTGCCGCGCGGCCAATCCGCGCGCCTCGAGCACCTGCAACCGCGCGTCCTGCGCCTGCCGCACCTGCGCTCCGAAGCCGGCCGGGGCCGGTGGCGCTTGCGGCGACGCGACGCCCACCAACTGCCGATCAAGCCAGGTCGCGCCTTCCGCGCCCACCTGCTGCTCGATGGCCAGCGCCGAACGAAGCTCGACGACCCGCGCGGCCGTTCTGGCCGCGTCATGCGCACGCGCGCGCTCGACCAGATCCTCCGGCACCCGCCACACGCCTTCACCGAGGCGCGCAACCACCCCGCCTCGGCGCAGAGCCTCGAGCCGGCGCCGGCACGCCTGCACCACCCGATCGGGCTCGGCGTGCCCGCTGGCCGTCAACGATGCCCTGTGCATGGCTTCCTCGTAGAGGCCGTCCGTGCTGGCCGCCCGGATCAGGCGGTCCGCACTGCGCCCGAGCTGGGGTGGCCCGCAGGCAACGACCCCACCGACGGGCAACGCAGACAGGTCGCTGCCCACCGGAAGCGTGGCATAGTGGGCCCGGCCGTCCAGCCCGTCGATCACGAGGTACGGGCGTTCCAGCAGCTCATCGTCTAGGCCCTTGGCCTGCAGCCTGCCCACGACCGGAGCGCCGGGGGCTGGGTCCGTGACGAGTTCTCGAGGCTCCCCAGCCATCGCGCGATGGAGGGTGCGCACGATGTCACCCCGTCGCCCCATCGTGGCCAGGGCATCCTGCAGCCCGGCGTCGAGCTGCCAGCGCTGCGGGCCTGTGCGATGCGCAAGGCCAAGTCCCTCGAGCCGCTGCAGGCGAGACCGCAACAGGTCCTCGCGCAGCACGGAACGCGCCTCACCTGTGACCGACTGCAGGGTGACGGAGCCGGTCGTTCCACCACGCTGCACAAGCTCCCGGTCCAGCCCCGTGAGCCGCTCCTGGTCGACCTCTCGCTGCCAGCCCTGCTGGATCTCGCGCTCCGTGCGCGGGCCCAGCCACTCGGTCGCGATCTCGCTCGCCCGCAGACGGATGCCATGTGCGATGTAGTCCGGTGCGATCACCAGGTCCCGCGCATCGCGGCCACGGCCCACCCGTCCTCGCAGCACCACATGGGTGTGCGGGTTGTCCGTGTCCCAGTGGTCGACCGCCACCCAATCGAGGGAGGTCTCCAGGTCGGTCGCCATCTGATCCATCAGTCGGCGGGTGAAGCCGGGCAGATCCTCCAGCTCGGCCGCGTCCTCGGGCGACACGATGAAGCGGAACTGGTGGCGATCACCGCGACCACGTTCCTCGAAGGCCTCCAGATCGGCCGCGTCCGTGTCTGCGCCATAGGCCTTGCCCGGCGAGCCATCGCGCCGCACCCCGTCGCGTTCGATGTAGCGCAGATGCGCCCTCACGCCCGCCTTGCCGGCGCGCCGCAACATCACGTAGCGCGACTTCACGACCACCCGCCGTGCGTTGGCGGGCAGCCTTCGGCCAGCCGCACCGGCGGCCACCCGGCCGCGCCCGAATCGCGAAGCGGGACGCCCACCCGCGGTGCGTCGGGACTTCGCCCCGGAGGCCGAAGCGGCCTTCAGCACCTGCGCCACGAAGGCCTTCGGCCGCGCGCCGCCACGCGCCCTCGGCGCCCCGGGCCGCACGCGGAAGTGCTCGTCGTCGGAGCGACTCATGATCCCCGCTCCGGGCCGCGCAGCCCGTGGCACCCGCGCGGCACGCAGGATGCCGCGGGGGTGCCGCGCCAAACCCTTGTGCAGACGGAGGAAACGGCCACGGACGTGCCGACCCTTTTCTCTTGCCCTCGCCCTCGCCCTCGACCCCGAACCCGCTCCCTGCACCAATGACACCCATGCTTTCCCAAGCCGCCCCAGCCCCCACGGCGCAGACATGGGCCCCGCGAGGTCGCGTCGTCCGCGATCGCGGGACAGCGGCCAAACCGCGCGTCGAAGTGCTGCCGAAGCGCCGCTCTGGCGGCGGGACGGCTGCGCCCGCGAGGCACAGATGAACGCACATCCACGCCACTCACCATGCCCACAGCGGACGCGCGATGCCGAGCACGGCATCGACACGGACCGGGCCGAAGTAACGGCTGTCGAACGACACCCACTGCGCGTCGCCCAGCAGGAAGAGTTCGCCATCGACCAGCGGCCCACAGTGCGCCCAGATTGGCAACGACCGGCCCGCGCCATCCTGCACCCGCACGACGGCCACGACCGTTGCGTCGACCCACACCTGCTGCCGAGCGACGCACACGGTCTGAGGCGCAACCGCCGCAACCCGCTTGAGCACCGGCGTGCCTGCAGGCAGGTAGTGACGCTGCGCCGCGAATGAAGCTGCGGAAGCAGGCAAGCGGGCCAGGACCAGGCTGCCCACGTGGATCGCGCCAGGCGCCCGCACGGCATCGATGCGGTACCAGCCCCGCGCCACGCTGGCGCTCGGGTTAAAGACGAGCTGCGTACGCAGCGGCAGCACGCACGGCGCGGCGACCCCCGCCACGGCAAGCACCGTGGCAGTTAGGAATGCAACCCGGGTTTCTCGGGCCATCATGTGCGCCCCTCGCGCGCCGACGGTCGCGCCCCTGGCATCCACTGCAACGACGACGCGCATTGGGACGCACAAGGCCGACACACTGCTGCGCCGACTCCGTAGCCGGCCATCGGCCTCAAGCACCGCAGAGGGATGAGCCACCAAAGCGCCGCGAGGCGGGCATATATTCGGTGCATCCTGATGGCGCAGTGGGTACCCTGGCGGCGCATCAAAGCATGCACGCCGACGCTACGACCGCATGCAGCCACACGGCCTCCAAGCGCCGACCCCGCGTCGGCCCCCGCGCCGAGAACGCGGCAGAGGCAACACATCACCGCTGGCACCGCGCTGAACGCGAGATCGGCGGTCACGCCGCTCCCTCCGGATAGGCGTCTTCGAGCAATTCGCGCAGCATGTCGGCCACGGTCAGGCCACGCCGGAAGGCAATGACCTTGATGCGCCCGCGCAGCGCCGGCGTCACATCGATGGTCAGCCGCGCAGTGAACACGGTGGCCCGAGCCTCTGCACCGCGAGGATTCTCCCGATGCACCCAGGCCGTCACCGGATCGGCGGCCGGTCGACGACCGATGGCGGTCCGCCGCGAGGGCGGGCGTGCGCCGCCGCCCGTCATTGAAGTGCCTCCTCGACGGCATCCGCCAGCGCGGCGACCTCGCGCGCAGCAGCCCCCTTGGGCGCCACCTCCCACACCAGCTTGCCAGCCGCCACGCAGTCGGCGAAGGCGATGCGCTGCGCAATGTCCGCGCGCAGCGTGGCGAACGGTTGATCGGCGAGCGCGGCGCGCGCCTCGCGACCGATCACCGTGCCGACCACCCGCCGGTTGATCACAAACGCTGCACGCAGACACGGCCGGAACACCTGCGCTTCCTGGATCAGGGTCACCATCTCCTGCGTGGCCCAGACGTCGTAGGCGCTGGGCTGCACGGGGATCAACACCAAATCGGCAGCCAGCAGCGCGGAGCGCGCGAGGCTCGCCACCCGTGGCGGCCCGTCGATCACGACATGGTCGGCCTGAGAGGCGATCTGGGGCACCTCCCGGTGCAGCGTGTCCCGCGCCAAGCCGAACACCCCATAGAGCCGCGCCTGGCCGTTCTGGTGCCGCCGCTGGGCCCAGTCCAAGGCGGAGCCCTGCGGATCGGCATCGATCAAGGTGACGCGCCGGCCCTGCCTGGCGAAGGCGCCGGCCAAGTGCGTGGACAGCGTGGTCTTGCCAGCGCCGCCTTTCTGGTTCAGCAGTGCAATGACCTTGCCGCTGCGGATGGCGGGCTCGCCCAGCACCGCCACGCAAGCGGCACTGCCCATCTGTTGAGCAGCCAAGCTCGCGGTCTCTCTGCTATTCATACAGTTAGTCCCTGTTATGAATTCAAGTTAAGGAAGGCCGAAACCCTTGCGGGGCGCGGCTTCCGGGCGGTTTGGCGCCGGTGATCTCCCGAGTCGCGCGCCGTCGATCTCCCGTGCCTGGCGCCGTCGATCTCCCGAGTCCGTCCCCACACCATCCACAGCTTCTTCCACGGCATCTGTGGACAACTCGTCCTCGCGCACTGGCCAGAAGGCGAGCCGTTCGGACGCCCCGCGCTGCTCGACGGCCAGGCAATAGCCCGGCAGCGCCTGGCGCTGCGCGAGCGCGCGCAGGTGCAGCGCGAAGTCGCGGTAGCGCTGCAGGCAGCCGGACTTGGCGTGGAGGTAGCGCAGCTCGAAGCGCCAGCCGTTGCGCTGACGTCCGCCGTGCTTGCGCACCAGGCGGTACAACCAACGCTCGATGCCGCCTGTGAGCTGGAAGTAGGTGCGGTCCAGCGTGAGCACGAGTGCGTCGTCGATCACCCCGGAATAGAACCAGTCGGGCAGGATCAGCTCGATGCCGTCGCTTCGGCCATCGGGCCGCACGTGCTCGCGCCACTCATTGATCCAGGAGAAGCGGTGCATGCGCCGGCCCGCCTGCCGGATGGAGGTCTGCACCGTGGTGGACTGCAGGCGATCCAGCGACGCGCGCAGCGCGAGGTACTCGGTGCGGCCGGTGCCCCGCTGGGCGAAGCGCAGGATCTCGTAGGGTGTGGCCGCCATCAGGCGGGACGTCGGGCGCCCCTCGTCCCGGGCCTGCACGATCTGGCTGGCCGCCCAGATCAGCACGTCGGCATCCCAGATGGTGGCAATGCCATGCTCGGGCACACCTTCGACCGTCAAGAACACGTCGCCGGCCTCGAATCGGATCGGCACCACCCGGCGCGACTTGGCCAGGCTGAAGAAGGGATAGGCCATGAGGTCCTGCGCGTCGCGCAAGGCCATGTCGTCGACGGGCAACGCACGGAACAGCGTCAGCTGCTCGCGTTCGCCGGACCACCTCGACATCGCCGTGCCTTCGCAGCGCTTCAGCGCACCGAATCCCGGACCGCGTAGCCCGGATCGGAGGTCATATCGAAGGTGTTGCGGTCGGCATAGGCGCGCAGGTCGGCACGCGCATACACCACCCGTGCGCCGAACTTCCGGAAGCGCGGCCCGCCGCCCAGCACCCGCTGCTTCTCCAGCGTGCGCGGCGACAGCCGAAGCAATGCTGCGGCTTCTTCGGTTGTCAGGAATTCCGGCTCGGCCGGAGATGCGGCGGACGCAGACTGAGGCGCAGCCGCTGCCGCGCCGTACGGTGGAATCGGATGTCCTGCTGCCATGGAGACCTCCTTCGGGGTGAATGGGCGGTGATCCATTCACAGCCCATGGGAGGCAGTCTCCGGATACCGCGGAGGCCCGCACAGGGAGAGCTTCAGGACGAGCAGTCGCCTCCGTGGGCGCCAGCGCGGGCCGGGCGCAGCCCGGCCAAGCGCAGATAGCCTCCGCGCATGAAACCCTCGGCGCGCGCGATCAGGTGGCGCACCTGCGCACGCAACGCACCATCGGCGTGCCATTCCGCCCGCACGGCTCGCGCGCCGAAAAGCGCGACCGCAAGGTCCCGGTGCGAAGCCCCGGCCTGCATCGCATCGAGCGCCTGCAACGCCCTCCAGTGCAGCCGCCCATCGCGCCCCACAGCGCGTAGGCTCACGGCCGGCAGGGGCCGCCCCGCCAACAATCCGGCGGCGACTTCGAACGCTGGCAATCGCCCGCGCAGGTGTGTCGTCAGCGGTACCGTGACGACAAAGGGAGCGCCACTCGACAGCCCGGCGTCGAGGAGAAAACGCGCGTGTCGCGGACCGATGGAGACGCTCAGGACGGCGTCGGCGCCTGCCATCAACTGCTTGTCGCCGGGGACACGCCACAGGTCGAAGACGCCGTACGCTGAAGCAGCGACCACCCCGCCCTCGGAGCAGCGAGCGCGACGCACACGCAACAGCACATCCTCCTCGACCAGCCAGGACGGATGCACATCACGCGCATCCCGTGCAGGATCAGCGGCGACATCGCAGGCCCCAGCGGTGCAACTCCGCATCGGACCTGCACCATCGCCCTTGGTGCCAGCCACCTCGGTAGACGGGGTGCCGGCGAAGGTATTCCCAGGCCAGCGCCGGCCCGTCCAGGTCCAGCAGGTACAGGTAGGCACCTCCCGCGCACCAGGGCGCAGGGGGCGCGTCGGCAGAGGATGGAATCGCCATGGCGCGCACTCCGTTCGTCGAAGACGACAGGCTGCCGCGGGCCCGAAGCCCGCATGTGGCTTTGCGCGCCATGGGGCTCGCTCAGCCCACGATCCGACCGGCCAGCCGTGCTTCGCGCGCGTAGGCCTCAATGCTCCTGTCCGGACGGAAGCCCAGGTCCCGCTCGATCGGCAGCCCCAGTGGGCCACGCACAGCCGCCAGTTCCGTCAGGCTCACCCAACCCAGCTCAGGACACCCTTGGCCCAGGTCACACAGCCCGAAGGCAAGATCCGGGTTCTCGGGATCGATTTCCGTCAACAACCAGGTCGCGCCCGCATCGGGCGTGAACAGCTTGACCACGGGCCGCGGGTCAGCGCCTCGCTGATCGCGCGCCTGCCAACCGTTCTCCAGCAGTTGCGCACGTTGTTCGTCGGTCAGAAGTGTCGTCATGGCGAAGTCCTCGAAGATGTCCGGGCGGGATTGCCCGGTGCCGCCGAGCACACGGCGCAGCGCCGCCGTCACAGGTTCCGCAGGACGACCGCAGGCCGCCAGCGTGCGCAGTACGCGTCGACCTTGACGGCCAGAACGCCGCGGAACGATGGGCATCACAGCAAGCCAGCCCCCCACCATGGCCCCGAGGCAAGCGCAGCGCGCAGCGCCGGCAGGCGTGGAGGCGTCAGCGATCGACGCCCGCAGGGTCGAGACGCCCGGACAGGCGTGGCCGGGTGGCTCGATGCGTCAGCACGAGAGCGCGGTGCGGCAACGCCGCAGACGCACAACCGCCGCAAAAGCAAAAACACGCTTTCACGCGAACAAGGCAAACCGATCACCCGACAAATGGCATCTACGCTGTCAAGCCTTCATGGACTCACGCCTCCTGACGGAACCTGGCAGACGTCAGGCCACCAAAGCGGCTTCGCGAGAACCGGACATGCGCTTGCGATGGAGATATCACCCCTTGAACGAGCGCAACCTGGGTGCGGAAATGCAACAGCAAGGCGCCCCGCCGAAGCGGGGCGCCAGGACGACGATCAGTCGGCCTTGGTGCGTGTCCAGATCAGCTGGTGCGTACCTTCTTCGCCTTCGACCAGGCGGGCATAGATGGTGGACGGGAACGATGGGTCATCGAGCGTCACCGACAGGTACGGCCTCTCCGCACGGCTGACCTTCTTCCAGGCCGCGCCGATCTCCAGCCCGTTGCCGGTCACGATGCGGAAGTCCGGCGCGTTGTCGCTGCCCTTGTCATTGGGCACGATGCGGACCTTGACGTTCAGCGTGAGGGTGCGCACGGTGCCGGTATAGCTGTTGCCCGAGGCGGTGAATTGGCCGATGGTGCTCATGGTGTTTCCTTTCAAGGTGGTGCCAGGTCCGCGCCCATCGCGGCCTTGTGCGGTGATCCGACCGGCGGGGGGCGGGCGCGTCGCACCGGAGGCCGCAACACAGTGGCGGACCGGCAGGCCCGGCAAATTTGCCTCGCGAGGAATGCGCGCAGCGCAGGGGAAATTTGTTGGGGAGGCCGGTTGCGGCGATCAAGCCCGAGGCGGGCCGAAGCGCAGCACAGCGAAGAGCAGGCCTGCCGTGCCCACGCCAGGATTCACGCTCAAAGACAAGGCCGCGGGAGCAGACCGCCCCTCGAACGGAACTAGGGGCACAGGCCCTCGCCACGCGGCTTACACCTTCGCCACGAAAGCACGGATCGCGCAACGCACGGTGGATACCGTGACCTGTGACGCGGAAGCGCGCTGCACGTCATTCGTCGGCGGCAACGTCGCCCGACCGAGATGGCGCATAGGATCTCCGCAGACGACGCCCGTCGGAATGGCTGGCGCTCGCCGCCCTCTGCCGCCCTCTGCCGCCTGCGGCATCGTGGCCGCGCCAACAGAAGAGCCCTGTTGTTCGCCACGAATGCGACGCGCATGTTCCGCGCCGCGTCTGGATGGCGGGATGCCGGCGATTCCAGCAGGCATCGAAGGGCACCATCCTAGGCCGGTCCGGTGTCCAAGGTCCGGCACAGGAAGTCCGCCTCCAGGTCGATGCGCACGACGCGCCGCCCAGAACGCGCGGCGCGTCATCGGTCATCGCGACCGATCAACGTGGCGCAGACAACATCGTCTCCAACTGAGCAATCACGCCCGGCTCGACGAAGACGCAAGCCTGCTCGTCTGTGATGGATGCATTGAACAGATGCATGAACACATCCCTTCGGAGATGGGCGAGACGCCCTGTGCGATAGGCTTGTTCAGGCCTGAGCGTCCCGGCGCCAGCCGCCACGCCGCTGCGCTCGGGATCACATTCGACCAGCGCGACAAAGCCGTCGTCGAACAGTGCTTGATGCTCGGCGCAAAGGCCCCAGCCCGTCGCCATGTGGTGCGCCATGCTCGGGCGCAGGCGCTTGTCCAGCAGCAGGTTGCCGGTATCGAAAGACAGGCCACAAACAAGGCACAACTTCTGCTCCAGCGACACGTAAGATTTTCCGTCCATGAGGACCTCCGGTTGTTCGGGCGGGATTGCCCGGGACCGTGATCCGCACGGCGCAGCGCAGGTGGTCAGGGGCCGAAGGCGGCCGCGTGGCCGCAAGCGCCAGCGGCGCGCCGCCCTTGACGACCGAGCACGCCGTGACAGGATGAAGGGAGCAGCAAGCCCTCCGGTTCCAGCACGACATCAGCCCGCAAGGTGCCTCATGCCGAGGCGCCTCGCAGAAACGCCGAACAGAAAAAGGGGCTGAGCCCCTCTTCTCACAGCAAGCCCCGCTCCGCGAACGACAGCACCGTCGGCCCGGCAACGATCAGGTGATCGAGGACCCGTACATCCACAAGCGCCAATGCCTCCTTGAGAGTCCGCGTCAAGACTTCGTCCGCACGCGAGGGCTCCGCCGCGCCCGAAGGATGGTTGTGAACGAGCAGCAGCGCCGCAGAATTGCGCACCAGCGCCTCCTTGACGATCTCGCGTGGAAATACCGACGTCTGGTTCACCGTGCCTCTGAACATCTCGACGTAGTCCAGCACCCGATGTTGCGCATCCAGGTGGATCACGGCGAACACCTCATACGGCAGCACACCCAGACGCAGCTTGAGGAACTCCCGCACGGCAGCCGGCGAGTCCATCACATCGGCACCCCGCACCTGGCCCGCCAGCACCTGCTGGGCCGCCAGCAGCAGCTCTTCCGCAGTCGCCGGTCGGTAAGCGCCAGAACGACCCTGGACCATCAGCAAAGCAGTGGGAACAGAACCTAGGAGATCGAGGGAAGAGAAAAGATCGTGCGCCATGACGGCCTCCAGTGACCGGGCGGAATTGCCCGGGACCGGAACCGGCACATCGCAGCGCAGCGGTCACAGGTTCGAAGACGGCCGCGAGGCCGCAAGCGTGCAGCGCACGCGCAGACCTTGAGCGCGAGAACGGTGTGCAAGGATGAAGGGAACCAGCAAGCCAGCCCCACCACCCCTGTCGTCGAGGCAAGCGCAGCGCGCAGGCTGCCGCGCAGCGGCAGCCGAAGGCGTGAGGGATAGAAGCCGAATGGCCAGGACGACACCGTCGGCCTGGGGCGCGGCCCGTATAGCCCGACGGCAGGAGCTGCCGACACGCCCCCCAGCACGGTCGGCTGCCCTCTGTTTCCCAGAGGCGCGGCTACGCTCTGCTTCGCTCCAGCGGGTTGGTCAAACCGGCAAACATGGGCACTCTCGCCACGCCACAGACGATCAGGAGGTCTTCTGCAATGCCACGCCGCCCTGAAATTGCCGAGGCCGGCTCCATTGTCGAGCTAGCTCGCTTGCCCGCCTTCATGCGCATCACCGCAATCAGTCACGCCAGCATCGACCAAAGAATCGCCGAAGGCCTGTCCCGCTCCATATCTCACTGGAGGCTGCGCCATAGGCTGGCGCCACGGCGCACTCGCAGCGAGGATCAAGGATCCTGCACGCTTCAGGTCAGAAAAATCCTCCGCCGCAGGAAATCGTTTCGCGGTCAGCGTGCCGGTAGCCTCCGGAAAAGCCAACCTGAGTTCGAGCGGCTGGTAACACCAGTGGATCGATACTCCGGCGCGGGCTAAACATCTAGCAAGGAAGTTAAGAGCACAGATCTGCTATGCGGGTTGCACCTGCTTATCTAGGAACGGCGCCGCAACTTCGATTGCGCAAAGCGGCGGGCCGTAGGCCGCGTTCGCCCGCGTCAGTACCGGCGGCTCGCACAATTTCCAGAATGGCGCATCCTCTTGGTGAAAACTGCTTTTCTACAGATGGAGGCGCTACGAAACGGTGGGCGATTGTGCGGCATATTCCCCGCTCTGCGGTCCAGAATCTCAAATCGACTAAGAGTGGACAGCTCGTGCGAAAAGCTCGTCCAGCATCACATTATAACCGTGATGGGGGAAAAGAGGATTTGAATTCAGTTCGAGCCACCAAAGCGCTCCACGCTCATCCATCACGGCGTCAATACTACTCACCACCGGCGCCGGAACGACTTGTCTCAGTGCCCGTGCGACCGCTGCCCCTGCGGATGCCAGTTGAGCTCCGCACTGCTCCTCTAAGTCTGACAGCCGGTTAGGCATATTTCGCGTCGCATGGGGCGGCAAAAAATTTCGTCCATATCTGAAATCTATCCATGCCGACCGCCCAAGGTCAAGAACCGTCGATCCATCAAAACCTTGAAACCTGAGACAAGCCTCCGTGAGCTCGACATTCGCTCCAAACCTAGAGCCTCCTGGTCCATATAGCCTATTTTCGATGAGACCGTCAATACTAGTGGATCCGTCACCGACGATACAGGGCCATTCTTGGATATCGGCGCAAACTGGCTTTTCGCCCCACAACCACACTTTCACACTGCGTCCAACGATAAACTGGTCTGCAAACAGTGCATCTCCAGGCGCTTTGGATCTATCGACTCCCTGTCCGGGCTTAAATGGCCCCTGAATTCCCTCACCGAAGGAACCACCTTTGGGTTTGAGGATGTATGCGCCAGTGCATTCCTCGGGAGCTTCCCAAGCAGCTGGTACTTTCAAACCTTGGGACGAAAAATACCTTTTAAACAGCACTTTATCTACAGTGAGTGGCGTTTTGTATTCGACATATGGGCGCCACCCACAAAAACCCTGAGCAGACGACGTCAACGCCCTCGTATAGGCAAGCTGGCCGCTCGCCAAAATGCTGAACTGCGGGAAAAAATTATAGTAACGATTTGCACACCGTATTTCGAGTTCGAATGACTCGACGTCTAGATTTACTTTGGCGCGATTAGATGACGCCCAATCTTTTATTGCTTTGAAATGATCCAGAAGCGTAGATATAGCCATGATTTTTTTAAGAAAGCTCAGGGCAACGGATGAGGGAAAAGTCCATGGGGGTGCAATGCTGCGACAGTTGCGCGAGGCAAAGCATCGAAACCAAATACCAATGGAATTAGACCCGGAACAATAACACGTGCTGTTTTTATAGCCTCACCGGTGGTAGATAACGGCGCCGACGGCGGCGTAATATCTACCCAGGCAGCATCCGAAAGCCCATATGAATCCAGGCGCTGAGCCAAAGACGTTGGCCAAAATTGACGGACTTTATCATAATCTAAAAAAACCTCTCCACGAGAGATTGCATGTGCGCGCCGGAAATAAAGATGCTGGGAGTAAAGATCGCCGTGATCAATAGCGCGGCGGCACTCTTCAGGCCGAATTGCGCGGCTCTTACGGTCACAGGACGCGCGAGTAAGCGCTATTACGAGAGACTCCCCCAATGAATGCTCAATCGACGCCTCCAAGCTATTAGCGCAAGATGTGGAGAGCGCGCAGATGCCGAGGGCGCTTGATGTGCATGCTGTTACAACAACGGGCCCTCCTAAACCCGTCAGGATTCCAACGTCAACTTCAAATTGATGTTTCTTCCCACGAAGGACCAGTTCTCTGGCGTCGGGAGGCAGCGAGTCAAGCTTAAGTGAGAGAGCCGACCGCTGCGATAGCCAATGCCTCGCGAGGGCGTCTCTCTCTATGACCTCTAATCCGGCGCGCTCGATTGCCCTAGCAAAATTTATATCACTCGCACAGCCGGAGGTCGTTTGCCACATAAGGGCAGACATAGCAGGGCTCTTTTTAAGGGCGTGTGCACTGTAGACAAGCTCCGCATGACACCACGCGGAACGACCGTCAGCAAAGCGCGTTGCCGCAATCCATTGGTGGATTCCCTGCTTATCTAGAGGTTGGATCGCGAGAGAACTCCGCCTGTATTGATCAGCGGTGTAACTCGCGACACTTTGCGGCGGAATTAAACTGTCACCTAAATCAGAAACAGATGCTTCGATTAGGTTTGCGGAAGGCAGGCTATATGCCATTCTTTCTGCCGCCTCAGAAAGCGCGATTACCAAGGCTAGGGAGGAATTCTTTGCGCGGCCAAAACCTCGGATAAGACCAATTTCAGGGACGTCAATTACCGCTTGTGCGGCATTCAGTCCAAGCGATCGGACAGCGGGCGGTAACTCCACATCCATGAAGCCCGCCTTTACTGGCTGCCCGGCCCCTCCGCTATGGCTGGCCGACAACGATGTGCTACGCGGCACTCGAATCTCTTCCAACACGCCTTGCGCGAGTAGATGCTCCAAAAATCGACCCAGGGGGTCCCAGGGATATTTATTCCCGATCTCCTCCTCCAGTCTCCGCAGCGAAAGTGTGCCGTCACAACATTCAAGCAACGCACTCAAAACAGCACTTGGTGCTTTAACCTCGACTTCGTCGGTCGAGGTTCTAAAAACCAAATTACTGTTATCGCGAGAGACTACCTCACAGAGGCGCAAAGGTGGCGAGTAGCCTTCGCGCATCAGGAGAGTCAAGCAAGATGGAGAGCCAATTTTCTACGAAGCGAATCTAGATCACCGTCGCCCGCCAATCCTTTCCATGCAGTGTCAGGGACCACTGAGCTGAGGCAATGGCTAAAAGCAGCAAAGCCCTCCACAAATACAGCGCACCCCACTTCCGTAGCGATATTGTACAATTGCGTCGAAGGCGGCATGTGGTGGTAAATAGGTTGGGCGTGAACCCAACCAGTTTCATGAGCAAGCTGCTCAGGAACGTCGATTTGCAGCGCAAGAGGCACTGACGGAAAGCGAGGCTCAATAGAGTTGCGCATCTCGGAAAGCAAATGGTTCAGATTGTAGGTGCCCCATGTCTCGGCGCTACCGAGTTCGCTCGGCCGCCGCACCCACAAAGGATGCTCATCAGAGATCACCAAGCATTCATCTCCCAGCCCTCGAAGTTCAATCACCTTTCTGGACAGACCAAGAGTCGGCCGTTCCAGCAGACGAATCCGGCTTGGCCCCTGCATCGTCATGACTACGTCACCCACCGCGACTGCTTCGACCGGCTTACGCGACCCATCCGCCATGCGCACGCGGTTGCCCGCAAGAAAGCAAGTCATCTCGCCGGTGCAGCACAGAAATTCCTCGGGGATCTGCTGCAGGTTAATCGCAGGCCGATAGGGTCTTGAGGTAATGGACCAGCCTTCGTCTAGATCCTGCTGATCGTCACGTCTGAGGATGACGGACGGTTGGTCGCCCACATAAGCCATACCAGGTTTTTGAATGGAGCCCATAGTCTAATCCTCTATCAAGTTGGAGAAGTCCAAGCACTGCAGTCAATACGCAGCGTCGATGCACATATCCATCCGCTACCTCCTCCGTTTAATAACCACATTGTCTGCCAGGGTATTTGCTGCACGGGCTGTACCGCCGCCTTCCCTGTTCGCGTGGGCTTAATCCAACGGGGGGCTAAAAGGCGCCCAGCGGTGTAGAGCAAGTGCAAGCAGGACGCGACGCCCTAGTGATTCGACGAGCGCTAAACAAAATGCGCCGGCAGCGGACATGTTGTTCGAATCCGCATGCCCGGCTCGCGCCAGGGCCAGTCGCCGGGAACTACCTGGTCTAGCTTCCTACGAGGCTTAAGGGGAGGGAACCCGACTGCACGGCGGTTTGTTCCACCGGAAGAGGCGAGTAGAAAAATGGTAGCGATCGTCAGTGGCAACAGTCTTGGCCTGAGTTTGACCTCTCTGGCGACCTTGGGCCAGCGCGGACTACAAGGTTCGGCGGGACAAGGCCGCAGCGGCGAGCAAGCCTTCGTGAACATCGCCAACGGGAACTTGGTCCTTCAGGGCGCCGACGACAAGCTGGTTGGCCGCGGGTTAGACATCAATGCTGTCCGCACCTATAACAGCCAAGGGCTGTTGAACGACGACAACGGCGACGGTTGGCTTGTGGGCGCCTACGGGCAGAGCATGAAGCTGAGCGGCACCGTGGCCACCGCAGGCAGCACGCTCGTGCGGACCGATCGCGACGGCGCCGCAGCAACCTACAGCTGGAATGCGAGCCGGAACCTCTACGTGAGCTCAGCAGGTTCTGGCGCCTTCGACACGGTGTCGTACGACTCCGCGGCGCAGCGGTTCACATGGACCGATGGCGGCACCGGCGTGCAGGAGCGCTACGAATCCACCGGCCAAGGAAAGTTGGTGTCGGCGACCGATGCCGCTGGCAACACGGTCGCGTACACCTACAACGCCAACGGCACGCTGCAGAAGATGGTCGACGCCAATGGCGAGACCACTTACTTCGACTACGCTGGCTATAACCTCACGCAGATTCGGACAGAAGCAAGCGGCGGAGCAGTCGTCACACGCGTGCGATACACCTACGACGCGTCCAACAGACTCGCCACAGTTACGGTCGACCTAAGCCCCAACGACAACAGCGTCGCTGACGGCAAGACTTACGTCACGACCTACACGTATGACGGAAGCAGCAAGCGAGTGGCCTCCGTCACGCAGAGCGACGGTACGAGCCTCGCGTTCACCTATGTTCAAGTCGGCACCGACTATCGGGTGGCCACGGTCAAGGACGGACTTGGCCAAACGACGAGCTACAGCTACGACACGACGAACCGCCGTACAACAGTGGTCGATCCGCTCGGGCTGACGACGTTCTATACGTACGATGCCTCGGGTCAACTCACGCAGATCCAGGCACCTGCGATCGGCGGCGTCTCGCAGTTGACCCTCTTCGCCTACGACGCAAGCGGCAACGTCACCCAGGTCACCGATCCCATGGGATTCACGGTGACGATGCAGTACGACGCCAACGGCAACCAGACCCTGCAGCGAGATGCGGTCGGCAACACCATCAGTCGGACCTTCGACACGAAGAATCAGGTGCTGACTGAGACGGTCTACCTGACCCCCGATCCCGACGGTGCGGGGTCGGGCCAGCCCTCGGTGCCGGCGACAACACGCTACGTCTACGACGCCGCCGGCAAGAATCAGCTTCGGTTCGTGCTAAGCGCCGAGGGGAGAGTGACCGAGTACAGGTACAACATCTACGGTCAACAGGTCTCGGTCCATCAGTACGCTGGTGGCAAGTACAACGTGGCGGCGCTGACGAGCACTGCTTCTCCATCCGAATCGCAGCTGGTCAGCTGGGCGGGAACGCAAGACCTCACCCAGTCGAGCCGGACAGACACGATCTACGACGCACGGGGCCAGGTTCAAAAGACGACGGCATTCAGTGCAGTCGATTCAGCCGGCGTCGGGATCATCGACGGAACCGAGTCGGTGACCCAGTACGTGTACGACCGGGCCGGGTTGCTCTTGAGCACGATCAGCCCCACCGGCGGTAGTACGCAGTTCGTCTATGACGGCTTGGGCCGACAGTTGTCCAGCCAAGACGCGCTCAGCCAGACAACGCTGACCAGCTACGACGATGCCAACAACAAGACCACGGTCACCTTAGCCAACGGGCTGATTACCACCAGCGCCTACGACAAGAACGGGCGACTGATCAGCATTGCACAAAGCTCTGCGACCAACGCTGCGCTCGGCACGACGCTGAACTCGTACGACAAGGACGGGCGACTCATCCGCCAGACGGATCCCACTGGCGCTGCGACAGGACGGGTCTACGACGAGGCCGGCCGCTTGGTCGGAGAACTCGACGCGACGAACAGGCTTACCGAATACATCTTCGACAAGAACAACCAGGTCACCCAGAAGATCGTCTATGCGACGCCCGTGGCTGCCACGACGGTTGCGGCCTACTACGCAGATCCGAACAGTGCACCCGCCAACCGCCTGGCCTCGCTCCGGCCAGCCGCAAACCCGGCAGATCAGAAATCATGGCGAATCTACGACGGCGCTGGCCGCTTGATTCGGACCATCGATGCAGTGGGCGCCATCGTCGATCTGCGCTATGACGGAGCATCCAGGCTTGTTGGTACAACCGAGTACAGCCAGCGGGCGACGGCCGACGCTCTACAGAATCTCGGTCCAGCGCCCGCGGCCGGGGCGCTCACTGCCGTACTCGATCCCAACGACCGAGTAACACGTCGCTTCTACGACAGCGACGGCTTGCTGATCGGCCTCTTGGACGCCGAAGGCTATCTCACCGAGTCTCGCTATGACGCGAAGGGCCGGCTCATCGCCCAGATCGCATACGCCACAGCGACGGCCGCCTCCCTTCGCGCAGGCGGCACCCTGGCTCAGTTGGTCCCCGCTCTCGACGGCAAGGATCAGACGTCTCGCTGGATCTATGACGACCTCAGTCGCGTGGCCGCGCAGATCGATGCCGAAGGCTACATGACGGAGTATGTGTACGACGCCTACAGCAACGTCACCAGTGCCATTCGATACGCCACCGCCGTCGATCCCGCTGTGCTGGCAACGGTCACGTCCGCCACTACCGCAGCCTCGCTCAGACCGGCCGCCAGCGCCGGCACACGAACAACGAGCAGCGTGTACGACAAGCTCAACAGGGTGGTGCAACGCACCAACTATGAAGGCACGGTCACCCAGTTCGAGTACGACAGCCTTGGAAACCTCCTCAAGACCACCCGTGCAGTTGGTACCGCAGAAGTCCAGACGGTCACCGCTCGCTACGATGTTCAAGGCCGCCTGACAGGTGAGCTCACAGCCGAAGGCTCGGCGCTGCTCGTGGCAGGGCAGACCCAGGCGCAGATCGATTCGATCTGGTCGCAATACGGTCTGACCCACACCTATGACGCTGGCGGGCGGCGGACGAGCACCAGCGACGCGTACGGCAACAAAACACTCTTCTACTACGACGCCGAAAGCCGTCTGACACAGACTGTCAACGCACTGGGCGAAGTCACCGAGCAGCACTACAACGCTCTTGGTCAACTGGACTCCACCACCCGCTACGGAACCCGACTATCAAGCCTTTCAGGCCTGACAGGCGGGCTGGTCACGCAGGCGTTCACGTCAACGATCACGGCGCTGAAGAACGCGTCCGTGGACAGCGTACAAACCTTCACCTACACGGCTACGGGTCAGATCTCGACTGCGACGGACGCACTCGGAAACGTCACCCAATCCACCTACAACGCCTTCGGGGACCTAACCGGCAAGACACAGGCGCTTGGCGGCGGACGGCAGCTTACTCAGTCGCTGACCGTTGACCATCGGGGCAAGGTCACAAGCACAGTTTCGGACGCTTCGGGAGTCAACGCCATCACGAGCGCGGTGTACGACGCATTCGGTCGGCTCACCAGCAGTACGGACGCCAACGGCAACGTTCGGCAACAACGATACGACCGTCTGGGCCGTATGGTCGGATCCACGGACTCTATCGGCGCCGTGCGCTCGGCGACCTACGATGCATTCGACCGTGTACTGACTCAAACCGACGCACTGGGACAAGTCACCACGTTCACCTACAACTCCGCAGCCCGGAGTGTGGCGGTAACGACGCCGGAGAACATCACCGTCACCACGACGTACACGCGGCTGGGGCAGAAGCAGAGCGTTGTCGACGGCAACGGCAACACGACGACCTTCGCCTACGACAAGAACGGCAACCTGACCAGCACATCCACGGCCCTGACCACGGTCACGAACACATACGACCGCTCAGGCCGGCTGGCAACGACGAAAGATGCCAACGGCACGATCACCACGCTTGCGTACGACGCGGCGAACAGAGTTCTCACGCGCACTGTCGATGCGACGGGCCTGAACCTCGTCACGACATTCACCTACGACGCCAAGGGCCAGCAATACACCATCACGGATCCAAACAACGTCGCGACTGTGATCACTTATGACCTGAAGGGCCAGGTCATCAGCCGCGCTGTTGACCCTACGGGTCTGAATCTTGTCACGCGGTATTCGTACGATGGTGCCGGCAACACACTCACCGTGGTCGATCCCAACAGCACCACAACCCAGTACGTTTACGACAACCTGGGCCGGCGCATCCAAACGCGAGTCGACCCCGCCGGGCTGAACCTCACTACGGCCTATGCATACGACAAGAACGGGAATCTGATCAGCCGCACCGATCCGAACTTGCAGGTCACGCGGTATGCGTACGACGCAGCAGATCGGTTGGTCTTCACGCTCGACCCGATGGGCGATCTCCAGCGAACCAAGTACGACGCTGAAGGCCGTGTGAGCCAGACGACGGCCTACGCGGCGCCCATCGACGTCACGGATCTGAGCGCGGCTCCGAGTGTCTCGCAGTTGGAAGCCAAGGCAGCGGCGATCGCCAACGCCGCAAAGGACGCGACCGAGTACCGCGTACGAGACAAGGACGGCCGATTGACCGCTACCGTCAATGGGCTAGGCGAGGTCGTCAGATACATCTACGACGCCAACGGCAATGTGACGGATCGCCTCGCTTATGCAAACCGCATCACCCTCGCGACGTGGACGGTTGGCACCCTCCCCGCCCCTGCGGCGGACTCGAGCCGCGACCTGCGCTTGCGATCGGTCTACGACCAGTTGAACCGAGCGACCTACACGATTGATGGCATCGGGGCGGTCACCCGCAACGTCTACGACGGAAATGGAAACGTCGTCGAACGCTTTGCGTACGCTGCGCCCGTGCCAACAGCAACGGCCGCCACGACCTCTGCCCTGTCGACCGCCGTCGCGTTGGTTGCCAACTCCGCGAAGGACGCGCACGACCGCTTCATCTTCGACAGAGCAAACCGCATGACGTGGCGCGCCGATGGCGTAGGCGCAGTCACGCAATGGGTCTACGACAACAACGGCAACGTGCTCAAGACCGTCGAGTACGCCACTGCAATCTCGGCGACGGCCGTCCCCTCGACGGCGTCCGCCGCCACGGGTGACCGAATCACGGACATGGTCTACGACCGTGCCAACCGGCAGGTGTTCGTCACAAACGCGCTTGGCGGTCTGACCGAAACTGTCTATGACAAAAATGGCAACGTCACCACGCGGTACGCCTTCGCCACAGCCGTTACTGCGCCGACGGCAACCAGCAAGCTGACCGAAGCCCAGATCAGGGCTGCGCGGGTGTACGACTATGCGGGGGCAGACCGCGTCACGCGCGCTGCCTACGATGCGGCCAACAGGCAGATCTTGGCGGTAGATGCAGCCGGCGCGGTGACCGAGACCGGATACGACGCAGCAGGCAATGCGATCATGACGAAGTCATACGCAAGGCCCATCGTACTGACGTCGCTGCAGAACAACTTGACCGCGAGCGTCAGCACCATCCGGGCGTTGATGAGCGCCGACACGGCCAACGACCGCACCGTGAAGCGCACCTTCGACGCGGCGAACCGACTCGTCTACACCGTCGACTCTCTTGGGTACGTAAAACTCACTTCGTACGACGGGCTGGGACACATTACACAGACCGTTGACTATTGGTACTCGATCCCGCCCGCGACCGCGAATACCGGCGACGCCGTCAAGGCAGCCATTGTGAAGTCGACCGCGTCGGACCGGACGAGCTCCTTCAGCTACGACGCTGCGGGTCGCCTGCTTAGCACCACGGACTCGCTCAACTTCACAGAGAGCTACGCGTACAACGGACTCGGCCAGAAGGTTTCCTTTACCAACAAGAAGAACTCGACCTGGACCTATACCTACGACGCTGGAGGCCGGCTCACCAAAGAAACAGCGCCCTCGGTCCAATTGGCCGCGGTAACCACCGACAGCAACGGCAATCTTGTCATCGACGCATCCAAGACGGGCGCTGCGAACGTCATCACGCAGCTGGCGTATGACGCGCTCGGCAATCTCAAGTCGCGGACAGAAGCTGTGGGCCGCCCGGAACAGCGCACGACCAGCTACGAATATGACGCACTGGGGCATCAGATCCGCGTCAACTACCCGTCGGTCGGCGTCTACAACGCAAGCGGAGACACGCTGACCACGAACGGTGCCAGTGGTCTGGCGTCCCGGACAGAGACCACCCAGGCCCTCTACACGCTGACCAGCTACGACGTCTTCGGCAATGCCACCACGAACCGCGATGTCGCCGGAAGCTACAGCTACAAGGCCTATGACGTTCTCGGCAAGCTCCGTTATGAGGTGGACGCACTGGGCTATGTCACCGGCTATCAGCGGAACACCTTCGGAGAAGTCTCAGAGCTCAAGCGATTTGCTGTTGCCACCACGCTGGTGAGTGGAAATCCCGCGCGACTCACCGTCGCCCAGATCAGTTCGGCGGTGAGCGCCGCGGGCGTCAATCACGGCGCAGACCGCGCCATCACCACCACCTATGACCGGCTCGGGCGAGTCGCCAAAGTCATCGAACCCCAGTCGTATGTCTACGACTCGTCGGCTGCAGCGGGTTCCCAATACGCATCTGCCGGCCGGACCACCGTCAACACCTACAACGCCTTCGGCGACGTGATCCGGGTCGGGCTGCTGAAGAATGCCTCCCTGAACACTTGGGTTTACACCAACAACTACTACAGCCTGCGCGGCGAGCTGACGACGTCGGTCGACGCAGCTGGTTACGCCACGACTCAGACATTCGATGGAGTCGGCAACCTCACATCCCGAACAGAGTTCGCCAAGGCGATTGCGGGCTGGAACGGCGGAACGGCCAGCACGACGACGCCGCCGACCATCGCGGCCGACGCCAACAATGATCGCAAGACCACCTACGCCTATGACCGCATTGGTCAGAAGACGAGCGAAACGCGCGTCAATGTGGAGTACAGCGCTGCGTCGAATGCCACGAGCACAAGGGGAAATCTCACCACCAGCTATGCCTACGACGCCGTAGGCAATCTTCTGCGCACCGCGAACCCCAACGGCGACGTCAGCTACAGCTACTACGACGCATTGGGACGCGTGACCGCGACGGCGTCGCTCGTCAACGCCGCAGGCAATCTCACCGCGGTGACCAAGTACCAGCGGGACGCCTATGGCAATGCCGTTTCGCAGACCCAGACCCATGTCTACAAGACATCGGCCAGTGCCGACCCGCTGGCTTCGGTCGGGACGACAAGCCTGGCGCCCAACCAGGTGCTGACCCCCGGATCCAGCATCTATTCCCCGGACGGGCGGTACATCCTCACTTTTCAGACCGACTCCAACCTCGTCATGTACGACATGCACGATGGCGCCCATCAGCCCATCTGGCATACCGACACCTATGGGAAGGGCGCAGACAAGCTTCTTCTTCAGTCAGACGGCAACCTCGTCATGTACAAGGGCACGGAGGCCGTTTGGGCCTCGGGCACCACAGGCCAGGGCGGCACGTCGCTGAAGCTGCAGAACGACGGCAACTTGGTTCTTTATACGAGTGCCAACGCAGGCGTCTGGTGGACTGGGCAAGACAACGACTTCCAGATCCAGCCCGATCGAACAAGCTACACCCGCTACGACATCCTGGGACGCGCGGTGCAGTCCACCGATGCAGCGGGGGTCAGTCACTACTCCTCCTACGACGCAGCAGGACATGTGGCGAAAGAATGGCAGCTTGTCACCGATGACGCGACCACCCGCACGCTGTTCCGCGCCTATCAGTACGACAAGTTGGGACAACAAACGCACATCATCGATCCCGCGTCGACCAGCGTCGTGAGCAACGGGACCATCTCGACGGTTACCCAGCAGCAGGCGGGCGTCGTCGACACGGTTCTCGACTACAACGCCTTCGGGGAACTTACCGCCAAGGGCGTGAATGGCACGCGGCAGGAATACTTCGACTACGACAACGCCGGACGCCTATGGCGGACCAACTCGGGCGATGGCGTCGACAAGATCGCGCTTTACGACCTGGTGGGCAACCAGACCGCCAACATCACCAGCTTTGGGACGACTTCAGGGAATGTAAACCTGAAAACGTACAGCGCACCCGATCAGGCGGCCCAGGCCAACCTGCGCCGGACCGACATGGTCTACAACGCCATCGGTCAGCTCAAGCAGACCGTTCAGGCGGTCCGCACGGAGGCCACCGGAGGTGTGTCCGTCAGTCGCCTGCAAACCCAGGCGGTGGTAACCAGCTCAAGTTCAGAGGTCAGGAACGAATCTCAAACGCTGACGGGTTGGACGGGTACCAACGCCATCAACCTGAACTGGTCTCCTCTTCGCAACCTGGGTAGCGGCGACCTGAAGGTCGTCGTGGAGTACACCACCAAGACGTATGTCGTCGAAGGGGCGCAATCGAACGAGTCCAGCCAGCAACAGATGGCGGGTGGCACGATCAAGACCCGCTCGCAGTTGATTACCAACGCAGCCGAGGGAACCAATGGGTTCCTCATGAGCTGGTCGGATGACGTGAACGAGGGCATCGCCAAGGTCAACAAGGTCGCGATCTACAAGAAGGACGCCTACGGCTATTGGCAACCGGTCATCGCCAACGCACCGGTGGGCTACAGCGGGCAGAGCATTGACATTGACGCACCGGATGATCCGGCAGCGGCGATGCGGCTGCAGATGCGGCCGGCAGGCAGCAGTGGAGACAGCGGATGGGCGGACCAGCCGCTGATCAACTTCGGAGACATGCTGCGCTTCGATGCGAGTGCACTTGCTGCAGGCTCGTACGAATACAAGGTCACTCAGACCACCACGGGCGGTACGACATCGGTCACCGCAAGTGGAACGGTCACGCTGAGCTCGCCTCCCCTGGCCTTGATCAGCGCCCCCATGGGCTTCTACCGGCCGGGCGTGGCCGACATGAATGTCTTCAGCTGGCAGTCACCCGATTCCAGCATCGATCAGGTCTTCCGCTACCGCCCGGCCGGAAGCTCCGGCGCCTGGACCACAGTGCCGGTGTCTTCGATCGGAAGCGGAAACAGTGGCGTCGATCTGTCTGCGTTGGTGGCGGCCGGAAACTACCAGTTCGAACTGCTGTGGATCCACGCTGGTGAGGGCGTCCCATATGCGCACGCAACAGGCACCATCACGTCCTCAGGCATTACAGCCCCACAGTGGATCCCTCCCCAGAACCTGCCACAGATCGGTGGGATCGAAATCATGGCGGTGGGCGCCAATGGGAATGACGAGTCCGGCATGCCCATCGGAGGCACCAACGGCTACGCCATCAAATGGCCGCTGTCTGCAGTGACTGGGCACGCTGGATCCACGCCGTCGGTGACATTCCGCTACCGCTTGGAAGGTAGCTCGCAGTGGAACACGCTCGCGGTAAGCACCAACGGCGGCACCAGCGAGTCCGGCGCCAGCAACGGCTATCAGATGGTGAACATCTCGTCGTTGCCCGATGGTCGTTATGACTACGAGATCGTGGCAGCGTCGACAAGTGGCGGCGCTCCCATGGCCCAGGCAAAGGGCACGCTGATCAACAACCAAGCGCCGATCTACCAGACGGTCAGCGGCGTCATGACAGTGCCGGTGCAAGTGCAAGTGGGCTCCGACCCTGTGTATGCACGCGACGAAGCCGGCAACATCCTCTACCAAACGGTCTATGAGACCCACTACGAGACGCGCCAGGTGCCGGTATACGGCTGGGTACAGTTCCCGTACACCGAGGCATACAACGTCTGGGTGCAAGGGTCTCCTCAGATCGCAGGGTACGACGAGCAGAATCAGCCCATCTATGTACGCGATGGAAACGGCAACATCGTCTACAACGGTTGGTGGGAAACGCGCTACAGGACGGCTTACAGCTGGGCATTGGTCGTGACGGGCTGGAACACCGAGACCTATCCGGTCCAGGTTCCCGTTCAGCAACCCATCATCACGGGCTACCAGCCGCGCTACGAGACCCAGTACACGACCGTCCCGTACACCTATCAAGTGCAGGTCGGCAGTGGGAAGCCCGCGGTCGAAGATCACACGCCGCCCTACACGCCGGGCACCTGGACTCCGTTCATACCGGCGCTCTACTCGACGTCGGTGACCACCCCTGCCAACAGCGCAGCCGTGAGCGAGAACAACACCGACGGTGCGAACGCCTCGGTGTCGACGGGCGTGCAAGGTATCAGCAGCACGGTCAGGCCAGTCGTCAACCAGAACACCGACCGGTGGGGCAATGTGATTTCGATCTCGGACCCACGCTCTGCAAACTGGGTTACGACCTACCGCTACAACGCCAACAACCAGCTGATCGAGCAGAAGCAGACCGATGCCGACGGCAACCAAGGTACCGCCGGCGCGGCGACCACGCAACTGTTCTACGACAAGCTGGGCCGCCAGGTTGCTGTCAAGGATGCCAACGGCAACGTACAGGGAACGGTGTATGACGCGCGCGGCAACGTGCTGCAGGAGCTCCACGCCGATACCGGCGTGATCCGCAACAGCTACAACGTGTTCGGTGACAAGGTGGCAACGACGGATGCCATGAACAACGTCACCACCTTCACCTATGACAGCCTTGGCCGTCTGCTCACCACAAACCGTGGCGTTGCTCAGGTCTACGTCGCCAACAACAACAACCAGTTGGCAACGCTCGCGGCGACCCGAGCCATCGTCGAGACCAACGTCTATGACCAGGCCGGCCGCAAGCTCAGCCAGACCAACGGTAATGGCGAGACGATACGCTACGTCTATGACATGGCAGGGCGGGTGGTCCGCACCATCCAGCCGCTGGGCCAGACCACGAAGGTGGCCTACGACGCGATGGGCAACAAGGTCGGCGAGCTGGACGGCAACGGCTATCTTGCCACCTGGAGCTACAGCTACTTCGGCCGAACCCTCACCCACACGGACTTCGGCGGCCACAGCTTCGGCTACACCTATGACAACGCAGGCCAGTTGACCCGGGACAGCGGCACCAACCGGACCTACACCTACAACAGCGAAGGCTTGCTGGCGCGCGTCGTGGACGGCAACACCGGCCAGGATCAGCGTTACGAGTACGATTTTGCGGGCAACCGGGTGCGCGAGTGGATGGCCCAGTCCGGTGTGACGTACCAGGACAACCGCATCGCCTACGACGCGCTGGGCCGCATGCGGTGGGTCGCCGACGGGCGGGCGTTCATCACCCTGGAATACGACAAGGTCGGAAACCGCACGCGCATCAAAACGCATGTCCTGGCCGGCGACTCTTCGCTCGACAGCGACAAGTTCTTCAAGTACGACGCCATGAACCGTCAGACGGTTGTGGACGCCATCGATGCTTCGGGCAACCTGGGCACCCAGGGCCATGAGATCACCTACGACAAGAACGGCAACCGCGCCAGCGACAGGTGGTGGGGCAACCAGGTCGTCACCGTCGGGGGCCAGAGTCAGATCACCGGCTACGACAGCAACAACCAGGCCATCTACAGTTCCGCGCCGACCATGTACCTGACGACCACCGGGTACACGCGCGAGGAGTACCGGTACGACGCGCTCGGGCGCCTGGCCAGCGTCGTGCGCGACGGCGTGCAGACGGACCGGCGCCTGTACGACGGCGCGTCCCGCGTCGTGCAGTCCGGTCCTGCCGGCGCCCTGCCCCAGGCCTACGTCAACGCCCTCAACGGCGTCAACTGGAGCCTGCAGACCCTCGCCGGCACTGGCAGCGAGACCCGCATCAATCGCTACAACGCCAACGGCCAGATCATTCACCAGGACGTTCTCAAGAGCGACAACCTGCCAAAGTACAGCGTCGAGTACAGCCCACTGCAGACTTCGCCCGTCCCGGGCATGGGCACCACCGGCGGATACGACAATGCCGGCAACCTGCAGGGCTACACGGTCTTCGACTGGACCAGCCAGAACATCACCAACTACTCCAACACCTATGGCCGTGCGGAGGGCTACCGCCAGCTCACCAGCTTTGCCAGCAGCACGCTGACTCAGCCGGGCCTGACGAGTTGGTCCTATGGCAATGCCGGCGAGCTCACCGGTATCACGGACGCCATGGCGCCCATGAACAACCGCACATTCGTCAGCGACATGCAGGGCAACATCCTGTACTCGAATCAGGGAGGCCAGGAGCAGTACCAACTCGTGGTCAACGGCCAGGTGCTGGGCCGCTACGGCAAGGTGCGCGACGCGAACAATCCGACCCTGCCCGGCGGCGTGCCGCTGTTCAACGTGCAGGCCGACTTCAACTTCGGCTACCAGCCCATCGATGGCAACTATCCGTCGTCCAGTCCCGGCACCTATGCGGTCGGCGCCGGCGACACCCTGCAGAGCATTGCACGGGGTGCCTATGGCGACCAGAGCCTCTGGTACCTGATCGCAGACGCCAACGGCTTGTCGGGCAATGGCGATCTCAAGTCGGGCCAGGTGCTGACCATCCCCAGCCGGGTGGGCTCGTCCAACAGCGCTTCCAGCTTCAAGCCCTATGACCCCACCAAGGTCATCGGCGACACCACGCCCACCCCGATGGCCATGCCGCAGGGCAATGGCGGCGGCGGGTGCGGCGGGCTGGGGCAGATCATTGTGGCCGTGGTGGCCGTGGTGGTGACCATCTATACGGCGGGGGTGGCGGGTGCGTACTTCGGAGCGGCTGGAGCCGCAGGCGCCGGGGGCTTCTCTGGCGGCCTCGCCGTGCTGGGGGGTGCAGGAGGTCTGACAAGCGCGAGCATCGGCGCCGCAATGGTTGGGGGCGCAGCCGGCTCGCTGGCCAGCCAGACAGTAGGCGTGGCCATCGGCGCGCAGGACAGCATCAACTGGAAGGGCGTAGCCCTTGGCGCAGTCGGTGCAGGCGTAACGGCTGGGCTGGGTGCGGCCGGCTTATTGCCCAACACAGGCAACGCGTTCGTGCGAGGGGCGCTTGGTGGGGCGGTGCGCAACACGGTCACGCAAGGCATTGCTGTGGCCACCGGCCTGCAGAAGAGCTTCGACTGGAAGGGCGTGGCGGCCAGCGCGCTGAGTGGGGGTATCGGCCAGGGGCTGAACGCGGCGATGGGCTATGCCCCTGGCCAAGTGGCTGGACTAACCGCGCCAGCCAACGCCATCACGGACTTCGACCTGGGCAGAAGCTTGGTATCGGGGCTAGGCGGCAGCATCGTGGGCAACGCGGCAAGGGGCGGCAAGCTCAACGCCGCGAGCATCGCGGCCGATGCGTTCGGCAATGTGATTGGGGACTCGCTGGCAGCGGCCAATGGCCAGAGCGCCAGCCGGCCGGTGGCCGATGGCCAGGGCGGCACGCTTGAAGTACAACTGCCCGCGCAAGCCATGGAGGTGGGGCCCGGCTCCAGCGATGACTGGGTGCTGAACCTGGGCGATACGGCCAGTACGGGCTATGGCCCCGGATCACGGTACTTCGGCGCCGCAGGCATCGGTGCCTATCCGGTGAATGCAGGCTTCAACATCAGCGGCAGCGGTGGCCAGGGCATCACTGAAGCCACGGACAGACTCAGGGCGCCGCAAACCTACGCTGTCCAGAAGGGCGACACGCTGGAGGGTGTCGCCCGGCAAATCTACGGCGACGACTGGCGCACTGGCATGGCGGTGATGGCCAATGCCAACAACCTGAGCACCAACCAATGGGGCAGCCCGCTGATCCGCACGGGTGGAGAACTGTTTGCCCCGAGTCTC
>NZ_JBEPKY010000034.1:0-50031 GCF_040544975.1 Pseudacidovorax sp. 1753
GGGTCATTGGCCCCGGCGGTGCCGGCGCGCGGCTGGGCGTAGTGACTGCCGGCCAGGCTCGCGTGCCAGGCGTAGACCTCCGCCTCCGCAAAGCCCGTGGGCCGTGGATCGCTGCGGCTGACCGAGAGGTCGGCCCGGGGGCGGGTGTAGTCGTAGTCGCGGCTGCTGTAGCGCCCGCTGGTGAGCCTGCTGGCGGGCATGAAGGCATGCAGATACTCGGCGTCGAGCTTCCAGCCGGGCGGGTGATAGGCCACTTGCCGATAGGCCTCGCTCGGGTTGGGGCTGAAGGCACCCAGATGGTCGGAGAGCACCAGCCGGTGGGCGCCCGCGTCGTGCTCGAAGTGATAGCTGATGCCCCACTCCTGGCACAGGCGCTCGAAGAAGGTGAAGTCGCTTTCGTTGAACTGGGTCTGGTAGTCGCGCAGGGGGAAGGACTCGGCCAGACGCTTGTCGACCGGGAAGGGGTAGTTCGCCAGGAGGGCGTCCAGGATGTCGACGACGGTGGCGTTCTGGAAGATGCGGCAGTCCGAATTCAGCGTGGACAGGTGCAGCCAGGGGCGCAGCACGAGGCGGTAGCGCAGGTGTCGGCCATGCTCGCCCAGCAACTCTGCTTCGGTGATGAGGGCGTTGATCTGGCGGATGCCGGCGCCGAGGTGATCCACCGCATCGCCCACACCACCCGGCAGGAAGGTGCCTGCGCCGTCGAGGTCGATCTCGCAATGGATCTCGCGGCCGATCAGCGCGTCCAGGTCGATGTCGGCACAGGCGTCGGCCAGGGCGCCGGGGTCCAGCGCATCGGGGGTCTGCAGAAGCAGCTCATAGGTGAAGAGGGCATTGACGCCCTCGTGGCCCGACAGCCGCACGGGCTGCAGCAGGGGCGTGCCGGCAAAGACCGGCAGTGCGGGCGAATGCACCCGCAGCGTGTGTGACAGCGTGGACATGGAAACCTCTCCCTGGCAAGCCGCTCTTTGGCGTAGACGGCGAGCGGCGGGACGAGGTTAAGGGCGCGCGCGGAAGGGCCACGCGGCTCAGCATGGGCCGAAAGCATCTTTTGCCGTGATGCGTGCAATAGTTGCCCGCCAGCGCAAAAGAAGGGCACATGGACACAACAGCGCCAAGTTCTTCCTCGGCCGCAATCGGGCCAAAAGACGAAACAGGCTACCCAGCCGCCAGCGACGGCCGGCGCCGGCTCCACTGCACCAGCTGGTCGGCGGGCATCGGCCGCGCGAAGAAGAAGCCCTGCAACTCGTCGCAGCCCATGCCGACCAGGATGTCGCGCTGGCCGGCGGTCTCGACGCCCTCCGCCACCACGCGCAGGCCCAGGGCCTGGGCCAGTCGCACCACGGCATCGACCACGGCACGGGCGTCGGCGCTGGTCTCGAGGTCGCTGATGAAGCTGCGATCGATCTTGAGCTGCCGCGCGGGCAGGCGCCGCAGGTAGCTCAGGCTCGAATAGCCTGTGCCGAAGTCGTCGATGGCGATGAAGACGCCGATGCGCGCCAGGCGGCCGAACACCTCCTGCGTGGTGTTCACGTCCTCCATGGTCACGGTCTCGGTGATCTCGCACAGCAGCTGGGACGCCGCGACGCCGTTGCGCCGCAGCGCCGCATCGATGCGTTCGACGAGGTCGGCCTCATGCAACTGCTGGGCCGACAGATTGATGGCCACGCGCATGGGCAGGCCGGCACGGGCCCATTCCTTCATCTGGCGACAGGCTTCCTCGATGACCCACTGGCCCAGTTGGCCGATCAGGCCGAAGCGCTCGGCCACCGGGATGAAGATGCCAGGCCCCAGCGTGCCGCGCACCGGATGGTTCCAGCGCAGCAGCGCCTCCACGCCCGACAGTTCGCGCCGGCGGCTGTCGATCTTGGGCTGGTAGTGCAGCACCAGTTCGCCGCGCTCCAGCGCCTGGCGCAGCTCCGCCTGCAGGCTGAGCTGCTCGTGCGCGTTGGTGCTCATGTGCGGCTCGAAGAAGGCGTACTGCCGCCCGCCCGCCCGCTTGGCGGCCTGCATGGCGGCATCCGCCAGCGCCACCAGCGCCGCCTTTCGGCCGTGGTCGGGGTGCAGGGCCACGCCGATGGAGGCCGAGATCTGCACGGGCGGTTCGCCCACCCCGAAGGGCCGGCCCAGTTCGTCGAGGATGCGTGAGGCCACCAGGCTGCAGTCGGTCTGGCGCGTGACGTCCTCCATCAGCACGACGAACTCGTCGCCACCGATGCGCGCCACGGTGTCGCCGTTGCGCAGCACCCGGCGCAGGCGCTCGGCCACCTCCCGCAGCACCTTGTCGCCGCAGGCATGGCCGAAGGAATCGTTGACCGGCTTGAAGCTGTCCAGGTCGACGAAGAGCACCGCCAGCTTGCGTGCGGCGCCGGTGCGGGCCACGGCCAGGCAGTCGTCGAAGAAGGCCCGGTTGGGCAGACCCGTGAGCGGGTCCAGCACGGCACGACGGTCGAGCTCGTCGTTGGCCTCCTGCAACTGGTGATGGGCCTGTTCCAGAGAATGGGTGAGGTCGCGCGTGCGGCCCCGCAGCCGGGCATCGAGCACTGCCGTGACCAGCGTGAGCACCTGCATCAGCACCGTCGCAGCGACCACCATGAGCGCGAGCCCGTCGCCGCCGAGTTCGTCGGCGCTCAGGCATACGCTGCCTTCCTCGTACCTTGCGGCCGCCATGCCGAGGTAGTGCGCACAGATCATGGCCAGCCCCAGCCCGATCGCCAGGCCCAGCTGCCGCACCCACGGTCGCTCGACGTCGCCCCGGTGGAAGAGCAGCCACAGGGTGGCCATGGATGTGAGCCACACGAGCGCGCAGGCAGCCCCGAGCAGGGGCAGGTTCAAGTGCGCCTGAGGCGCCATGTGCAGCGACAGCATGCCCAGCTGGTGCATGCCGACGAGGCCCACGGTCATGGAAACCGAGCCCACGACGAGGCCCGCGGCGGTGAGCCGGGGCGCACGCGCCATCAGCAGCGTCAGCGCCGAGGTGAGCACGCCGGCCAGCCACGACAGACCCGTAAAGCCATAGCTGTAGCCGATGGGCACGGGCAGGCTGTGCGCCATCATGCCCACGAAGTGCACGGCCCAGACGCCGGTGCCCATCACCAGCGAGCCGCCGGCCCACCAGGTGCGGGCCGTGACGGCATCCCGCGTGCGCACGCGCTGCGCCAGGTCGAGCGCGACGAAGACGACGAAGATGGACAACGCCACCGATGCCGCAACGATCAGCGGGTCGTAGCTGGACACCATGGCGGCGGCAGTCATGGGATGCGAAACGGATGCGGCCGGATGGCACGACAGCCGGGGCAGGACACCGCCCCCACCTCCCGGTGGGCGAGCCCGAAGGACTGCGGGATTGGCGCATTGTTTTGCATCGTTGTAACCGCCACTTGCGTTACAGGCCCGGCCATGCCGGTCCGCCCTCCATTCACCTGGAACGGCTCCATGCCACCCCGCGCTCGGGAGGGTAGCGCCGCTGCGACGAGGCGTCGTCAGTCTTTCGCCAGAACGGGCGTAGGAAAGCCGGCCTTCCGGACTACGCCGCAAGACGTGCCGGGGGATGGTCGGCTCACGGCCGCGGCAGGCGAGCGGGCACCGCCCTGGCCGGGCGGCGCGCCCGGCGCAGGCGCTCAGATCACGGTGAAGTGATGCGTCCCGTCGCGGCCCAGTTGGGCCACCAGGCCGAATTCCCAGTCCAGGTAGCCCTGCATCGCCGCGCGCGGGGCGTCGGTGCCTTCATAGGGACGGCGGTAGCGGTCGGTCCGCGGCGTGGCCAGGCGGGCTTCGCCGGCCTCCTCGGGCAGGCCGGCGGCAAACCAGGCGGCATTGCCGCCGGTCAGCAGGCGCACCGGGACATCCGCGCGACCCTGTGCATCGAGCAACGTCCGCAAGTCGGCCGCCGCATAGGCCGCGAGGAGGCTCGTGCCGCAGGTCAGCACGTACTGGCCAGCCGGGGGCAGCGACTGCGCCAGGGCGTTGGCCAGTTGGGCGCGCACGGCGAACCAGGCACCCGGGATGTGGCGCCTGACGTAATTGGCGCTGGCACCCACATCGATGAGCACGGCATCGCCCGCCTGCAGCAGCGCGGCCAGGGCCGCGGGCGCGATGGGCTCGACCTCGCGGTGCGGCGCGGGCCGTTCCGGCGCGGGCGTGCCCGTCTCGCGGAAGTCGGCGGCCGTGGCGCCCTCGATACGCCACACCTCCCAGCCCATCTGCGCCAGCCAGGAGCCGGTCATGGCAGCGCGCACCCCGTCGTCGTCGGCGAGCACGAAGCGGGCGCCGCGCACGGGGGCGTGGTGGTCGGTCTCCTGCACCAGTTGGCCGCCGGGGGCGCTGGCAAAGCCCGGCAGGTGGCCGGCCTCGTATTCCTCGGGCGTGCGCACGTCCAGCCGGTACGTGGTGCGGCCCGCGTCGGCGAGCAGCGCGGGCAGATCGGCCAGCGCCAACGGGCGCACACCTGCCCGCGCCGCCACGGCCTGGGCATCGGCCCGCGCCTGGACGGCCACCGCCGCGTCGACCTGCGCCGGCGCGCGACGCTGCGCGCCCTGGTCCAGCTGCTGGCCGGCCAGCAGCCAGCCGATGGTGCCGTTGCGCAGGGCCGCCACCGGATTGGGCAGGCCCGCATTCACCAGCGACTGCGTACCGATGATGCTGCGGGTGCGTCCCGCGCAGTTGACGATGACGCGCGTCGCCGGATCGGGCGCCAGCGCCCGCGCGCGCAGCACCAACTCGGCACCGGGCACGCTGGTGGCGCCGGGGATGCTCATGGTCTGGTACTCGTCGAAACGGCGCGCGTCCAGCACCACCACGTCGGCCTTGGCGTCGAGCAGCGCCTGCACCTCCTCAGCCGGCAGCGAGGGCGTGTGCCGCTCGTGCTCCACCAGCTCACCGAAGGCCTTGCTGGGCACGTTGACGTCACGGAAGAGCTCGCCACCCGCGGCGCGCCAGCCGTCGAGTCCGCCGTCGAGCGCATGCACGTTCGTGTAGCCCAGCCGGGCCAGCACGGCGGCGCCGCGTGGCACCAGGTCCTCGCCTTCATGCTCGCCGTAGAGCACGATGAGCGTGTCGCGCCGCGGGATGCGACGCCAGGCCTCCAGCTCGACGCGCGACAGCGGCAGGTTGGCGGCCCACAGCGGATGGGCCTGGGCATAGGGGTCTTCCTCGCGCAGGTCGAGCAGGGCGATCTCGCGGCGGTCCAGCAAGTGCTGGCGCACCGCGGGCACGCCCAGCACGGGCAAGGAAGACGAAGGGACGGTCTGGGTCATGAAGCGAAGAAAAAGGAGGACGCCGTCCGGCGCGCAGCGCGATCAGGCCGCACGGGCCCGCACCTCGGCGCTGCGGTCCCACAGGTTGGGCAGGACGGCGTTGGAATAGCCGGAGACGAAGCGCTTGCGCCCGCCTTCGGCCGGGTAGGTGTGGCGTGCCACGGCGCCGATGTTGGCGCCGTAGACATGGATGCTCACCGAAACCTGGTCGGCCAGCGCATTGCGCACCTGATGCACGTCGCCGACACGGGGCGACACCGCCTCGACCTGGCCCGGCCGCAGGTGCACGGGCGCGCCCTGCGGCTGCCAGCACCCTTCGGCGTCCGGGCCGTAGCCCTGGCTGATCTCGGCGCCGCGCAGCATGCCGATCAGGCCCCACACGGTGTGGTCGTGCACCGGCGTGGCCTGGCCCGGGCCCCAGACGAAGCTCACGACCGAGAAGCGCTCGCTGGCGTCGGCATACAGCAGGTGCTGCTGGTAGTAGGTGGGGTCGGGGCGGGCGAAGGGCTCGGGCAGCCAGTCGTCCTGCGCGACCAGTTGGGCCAGCAGCGCCCCACCCTCGCGCAGGACGCGTGGCTCGTCCGGGCTTTGGTCGAGCAGGCGATGGAGGCCGACGACGAAGTCGCGCAGGCGGGTGATGCCGGTCATGCGCCGATTGTGGCCGCAGGGCTTGCCGTGGGTCGATCCGGGACGGCCCGGGCCACCGCCGCCAGGGCCTGCTGGCCGGCCGCGACCAGCGCCGCATCGCTCTGCGGTGTGTGGATACGCGCGCACAGCACGTCGCGGTGGTGGCGCTCCAGCGGGTTCTGACGCGACAGGCCGTGGTTGCCGCTGAGCTGCAAGGCCAGTTCCACCGCGGCGATGGCCTGCGTGCCCACGGTGTGCTTGACCAAGCCGCTGTCGGTCGGCGTCGGCGCCTGGCCGGCATCGACACGCGCGGCCAGGTCGTCCAGCAGCACGCGGTTGGTGCGCAGCAAGGCCTCGATCTCGCCCACCTTCTCCTGCGCGCGCGGCAGGGTCGCCAGCGGCGCCCCCAGGCTGCCCGGCGCCCGCGACTGCAGGAAACCCAGCAGCCAGTCGCGCGCCGCGCCGGCCACCGCGTCGTACAGGCTGCCGAGCAGCGTGGCCATCCAGGCCTGCTGCCTGGCGAAGGCCTCGGCCTCGGCGGCTGTCGCGGCCGCAGGCGCCCATTGGGCAGGCGGACGGATGTCCACCGCATGGTCCAGCGGGACGCGCACGCCCGCCAGCACCGCCTCGTGGCTGCCCGAGGCGCGCAGGCCCAGGTGGTCCCAGCTGGCGATGGTGCGCACGCCCGGTGCCTTGCCCGGCACCAGGAAGAAGCCCACCCGCGGCTGCGGCTCATCGGTGCGGCCCCACACCAGCAGCCACGACAGCCGCTCGATGCCGGTGGTGTAGAGCTTGTGGCCGTCGATCACCCACTCCTTGCCTTCGCGCCGCGCCACCGTGCCGGGCAAGCCTCCCCGGGCCGGCGAGCCCAGCGCCGGCTCGACGCGCAGCGCGTTGGCCAGCGCCCCTTCGCGCACGCCGCTGCGGGCCACGGCCTCGCGCAGGTGCGCCGGCCAGCGGTTGGCCGG
Source organism: Pseudacidovorax sp. 1753 (assembly GCF_040544975.1). NCBI lineage: Bacteria > Pseudomonadati > Pseudomonadota > Betaproteobacteria > Burkholderiales > Comamonadaceae > Pseudacidovorax > Pseudacidovorax sp. 1753. The sequence continues at coordinate 6,851 of NZ_JBEPKY010000034.1, forward strand.
ATGGCGCAGCGCCTGGTGCTGCAGGTAGGTCATGGTCAGGACCAGCGCCGTGGCCGGCTCGCCCGCCGCCACGGCCGCGATCACGCGGCGCGCCTCGGCCAGCGTGGCGCCGCCACCGCCCCAGGCTTCGGGCGCGACCAGGCCGATCAGGCCCAGCCGCTGCAGCTCGTCGAAGTTGTCGTGCGGAAAGCGGCCGGCCTGGTCATGGTCGGAGGCGGTGGCGGCGAAGCGGCGGGTCAAGGCCGCCAGCGTGGCGTCGTCGACACGCGGCGCGGTCCGCAGCGGCGCGGGGGAATCACCGACGCCGTCGAGGGCCGGTGCGAACAGGGTCTGGGGCAGTGCACTCATGAGAGCGCACTGTGGAGCCCATCCGCGCGCGCGGGAACCATCGTTTGCGCATATTCAAACTCGGAATCCGACGTTCACGCGAAGGCCATGGGCCGATACGGTTCGCCCCATGCCGCGCTCTTCGCCTTCCAATTTCCGTGCCACACGCCGCCGCCTGCTGCAGGCCGCGGCCCTGGCTCCCATGGCCGCACTGGCCGCCCCCCACGACGACCTCGCCGGCGTCACGCTGCGCGTCGGCACCTACAAGGGCAACTGGCGCGCGCTGCTCGATGCCGCAGGCCTGCAGCAGGCGCCCTACCGCATCGACTGGCGCGAGCTCAACAACGGCGTGCTGCACATCGAGGCCATCAACGGCGATGCGCTGGACCTGGGCTCCGGAAGCGAAATCCCGCCCGTGTTCGCGGCGCGGCAGAAGGCCAATCTCAAGCTGGTGGCCGCCATCCATGAAGACCTGAACAACCAGGTCACCGTCGCCCGCAAGGACGCACCCATCCAGTCCATCGCGGAGCTCAAGGGAAAACGCGTGGGCTATGTGCGCGCCACCACGGCGCACTACTTCCTGGCCAAGCAGCTGGCCGAGGCCGGCCTGTCCTTCAACGACATCCAGGCCGTCAACCTGAGCCCGGCCGATGGCCTCTCGGCCTTCGCGCGGGGCGATCTCGATGCCTGGGCCATCTATGGCTACAACGGCCAGATCGCGCGGCTGCAGCACGGCGCGCGCGTCATCAAGACCGGCGTGGGCTACCTGTCGGGCAACTTCCCCGTCTATGCCAACCCGCGCTCGCTGGAGGACGCCCGCCGCCGGGCCGCCATCAGCGACTTCCTGCTGCGGCTGCAGCGCGCCTATGCCTGGGTCAACGGCAACTTCCTGGCCTATGCCCGCACGCAGTCGGCCGAGACCCGCATCGCGGTGGGCGACATCGTCGAGCTCTTCAACCGCCGCAGCCACGACTACAGCCTGGTGCCGGTGAGCGACGCCGCCGTGCGCAGCCACCAGGACGTGGCCGACACCTTCCTGCGCCTGGGTGTGCTCGACGGCCCGGCCGACGTGCGCCCCCTGTGGGACCGGCGCTTCGACGCCGCGCTGCGCGCCGGCGCTGCGTCCGCCGCCTGACTCCGCTTCCTCCCCTCCCTCCTCGGTCCATCCTCCAGAAAGCCTCCCATGAGCCATTCCCCCACCGACGGCCAAGTCCAGTTCATCGGCATGATCCAGACCCAGAAGGTCTCGGAAACCCATGCGCCGCGCGGCCCCGCCATCGACCGCGATTACGTCCGGGCCTTCGCGCAGGCGCACGAACAGGCCGGCTTCGACCGCATCCTGGTGCCGCACCACTCCACCAGCCCCGACGCCACGCTCACCGTGGCCTTTGCGGCCAGCGTGACCGAGCGCATCCACTTCATGCTGGCGCACCGGCCCGGCTTTGTGGCGCCCACGCTGGCGGCCCGGCAGTTCGCCACCCTCGACCAGTACACGGGAGGGCGCCTCGCGGTGCACTACATCTCCGGCGGCTCCGACGAAGAGCAGCGCCGCGATGGCGACTGGCTCAACCACGACCAGCGCTATGCCCGCACCGATGAGTACCTGGAGGTGCTGCGCAAGGTGTGGACCAGCGAGCGCCCCTTCCACCACCACGGCGACCACTACCAGGCCGAGAACGCCTTCTCCGAGGTCAAGCCGGTGCAGACGCAGGACGGCCTGCCCCATGTGCCGGTGTACTTCGGCGGCGCGTCCGAGGCTGCGCTGAAGGTGGCCGGCAAGCATGCCGACGTGTACGCGCTGTGGGGCGAGACGCTGGAGCAGGCGCGCGACCTGACCACCCGTGTACGGGCCGAGGCCGCGCGCCATGGCCGGCAGGTGAACTTCTCGGTGTCCTTCCGCCCCGTGCTGGCCGACACCGAAGAGGCCGCCTGGGCCCGCGCCGACCGCATCCTCGAGGAGACGCGCCGCCTGCGCGTGGTGGCCGGCTATTCGCGCGGCGGCCCGCAGCAGAGCGAAGGCGCACGCCGCCTGCTGGCCGCAGCCAACCAGGGCCCGCGCGTGGACAAGCGCCTGTGGACGGCCATCGCGCAGGAGACCGGCGGCCGCTCCAACAGCACCGGCCTGGTCGGCACGCCCGAGCAGGTGGCCGAGGCGCTGCTCGACTACTGGGAACTGGGCGTGACCACTTTCCTGATCCGCGGCTTCGATCCGCTCGAAGATGCGCTGGATTACGGCCGTGAGCTGATCCCGCGCACGCGCGCCCTCATCGCCGAGCGCGCCGCGGCCCGCCGCGCCGAAGCCCAACGCCGGGTGGCCTGAAGCGATGAACGCCCCCGTCCACGCATCCCATCTGCAACCCGCCGCCAGCGCGCTGCGGGCCCGCTTCCATGCGCAGCCGCAGGCGCGCTACTGGTTCGACCCGGCGCCGCCGCGCACCACGGTGGAGGCCGAGCGCCGCCATCGGCAGGAGCGGCTGGCGGGCGCCTTCCGCCTCTTCGCACGGCACGGCTTCGACCTGGGCCTCGCCGGCCACATCACGGCCCGTGACCCGGAGCTGTCCGATCACTTCTGGGTCAACCCGCTGGGCGTGCACTTCTCGCGCATCAAGGTGTCGGACCTGCTGCTGGTCAACAGCCGGGGCGAGACGGTGATCGGCGACCGGCCGCTCAACAAGGCGGCCTTCGCCATCCATGCCGCCATTCACGAGCGGCATCCGGACCTGGTGGCCGCCGCCCACACCCATTCGACCTACGGCAAGGCCTTCTCCACCCTGGGCCGGCCGCTGCTGCCGCTCACGCAGGACGCCTGCGTGTTCCACGGCGACGTGGCGCTGTTCGACGACTTCACCGGCATGGTGGTCGACCTGTCGGAAGGCGCCCGCATCGCCGAGGCGCTGGCCAAGCCCGACGGCGGCTTCGGCAAGGGCGCCATCCTGCGCAACCACGGCATCCTGACGGCCGGCCGATCGGTCGAGTCCGCCGCCTGGTGGTACATCGCGCTGGACAACGCTTGCCACACGCAACTGCTGGCCGAGGCCGCGGGCACGCCCCGCCCCATCGACGAGGCCACGGCCCGCCACACGCACGCGCAGATCGGCGGGCCCGAAGGCGGCATCCATGCCTTCGAGAGCCTGTATCAGCCGCTGGTGGCCGCCGAGCCGGACCTGCTGGACTGAGGGCCCTCGCCTCTTCTTCATCTTCTTCCACGACGCCATGACCTCGACATCCCTGCCCCTTCCCGCCTCGCGCCGCCAGCTGCTGCGCGCGGGCGGTGCCGCCGCCGTCGTCGCCGCGGGCGGCCTGCTGGCTTCGCGCGCCTGGTCGCAGCCGCGCAAGCTCACCTTCGCCTGGAACGCCAGCGCCTTCTGCCTCACGCCCGTGGTGGTGGCACAGGAGCGCGGCTTCTTCGAGAAGAACGGCCTGCAGGTCGATCTCATCAACTACACCGGCTCCACCGACCAGCTGCTCGAATCGCTGGCCACGGCCAAGGCCGATGCCGCCGTGGGCATGATCCACCGCTGGCTCAAGCCGCTGGAGTCGGGCTTCGACGTCAAGATCGTCGGCAGCTCGCACGGCGGTTGCGTTCGGCTGCTGGGCAGCAAGGAAGCGGGTGTCACCCAGCTCTCCAGCCTCAAGGGCAAGACCATCGGCGTGTCCGACATCGCGAGCCCGGGCAAGAACTTCTTCTCCATCCTGCTCAAGAAGAACGGCATCGATGCCGACCGCGACGTGCAATGGCGCCAGTACCCGGCCGACCTGCTGGACGTGGCCGTCAACAAGGGCGAGATCCAGGCCATCGCCGACGGCGACCCGACGCTCTACCTGATCGAGAAGCGCAATGCCGGCAAGTACACCGAGCTGGCCACCAACCTGTCGGGCGAATACAAGGACAAGGTGTGCTGCATCGTCGGCGCGCGCGGCGAACTGGTGCGCAATGACAAGCCGACCGCGGCGGCGCTGGTGCGCTCCATCGTGCAGGCCTCCGACTACGTGGCCGACAACCCCAACGAGTCGGCGAAGCTCTTTGCCAAGTACTCGCCCAAGGTGCCTGTGGAGGACCTGCAGGCCCTGCTCGGCACGCTGACGCACCGCCACCATCCCACCGGCCGCAGCCTGCGCGACGAGGTGGAGTTCTATGCGCGCGACTTCCGCTCGGTGGGCGTGCTCAAGAGCAGCACCGATCCGAAGCGCCTGGCGGACCACGTGTCTTACGACGTGCTGGCGTAACAGAAAACACCCCCCATGCCGCTTCGCGGCTCCGGGCGGCCGCCAGAGGCAGCTGCTCTTCGGGCACGTCCAAGCCTGCGCAGGCAGGCTTGGAGCCTCGGCCCTCAGCCCCTCTCGTTCGCCTTCGGCCTGGAGGGGGGCGCACCCAGAGGCCTGGCGAAGCCAGTTCCTCGGGTGCCCTGGCATGGCCTGCTCCGCGGCCACTTGATCCTTGTCGGGGTGCCGGTCTCGTGCCATATGGGTGGCGCGCGGCGCCATGGAACACTGAAATGACGACTTTTGATTCCGCACTTTCGCGCTGGACGCCCGCCGACGGGCCCGCGCTCGACGCACCGCCGGCAGCGGCGCCCCCGCCCCCTGCAGCGGCCATCGCGATGCCGCCGAGCGCGATTCCGGCCGCACGCCCCGCCAGCCTCTGGCCGCGCGGCCTCCTGGCCGCCCTCGCCTGGTTCGGCCTGGGGGCGATGACGCTGGCCTGGCCCAACAAGCCGGCCGGATTCAGCGACTGGACCTTCACCACCGAGTTCGGTGTCGCGGCCCTGGCGGCGGGCGCGTTGCTGCTGGTGCCCGCACTCGTGCACCGTGCGCGCGCCGGCCGCGCCGGGGCCCGACTGGTGCACGCAGGCGCCTGGCTCGTGGCGCTGCCGGGGCTGCTGGCGCTGTGGGAAGTCTTCACGGCCAAGCTGGGCCTGCTGCCGCCGCCCTTCTTCGCACCGCCGCAGAGCCTGATCGACGTGGCGGTGGAGGACTGGCCGCGCCTGGGCCTGTCCACCGCGCATTCGGTGCGGCTGCTGGCACACGGTTTCGTGCTGGGCGCGCTGGTCGGCTTCATCACCGGCGTGTGGATCGGCTGGTCGCGCGTGGCGGGCTACTGGGTGCATCCGGTGCTGCGCTTCCTGGGGCCGGTGCCGGCTTCGGCGCTGTTGCCGCTGGCCTTCTTCTTCGCGCCGTCGAGCTATGCCGCCGCGGTGTTCCTGATCGGGCTGGCCACCTTCTTCCCGGTGGCGGTGCTGTCGTGGTCGGGCGTGGCGGCGGTCAACCGCCAGTACTACGACGTGGCGCGCACGCTGGGCGCAGGCGAGTGGTTCCTGGTGCTGCGCGTGGCCGTGCCGGCCGCGCTGCCGCAGGTCTTCGTCGGCCTGTTCATGGGCCTGGGCGCATCGTTCTCGGTGCTGGTCACGGCCGAGATGATGGGCGTGAAGGCCGGCCTGGGCTGGTACCTGCAGTGGGCCCAGGGCTGGGCCGCCTACGCCAACATGTATGCCGCGCTGATCGTGATGGCCGTGCTCTGCTCGGGCCTGATCACGCTGCTGTTCACGGTGCGCGACCGCGTGCTGTCGTGGCAGAAAGGGACCGTCAAATGGTGATCCCGCTGCTGCACGAATACGACGACGCCACCGAAGAGGCATCGCCGCCGGCCACCGCGGGCACGGCCCCGGGCGGCGCGCGCATCGACATCGAGAACGTCAGCCACTGGTTCGACGTGCCCGGCGGCAACAAGCTGCAGGCGCTGGACGGCATCGACCTGCATGTGGCGCCCGGCGAGTTCGTGGCCCTGCTCGGGCCCAGCGGCTGCGGCAAGTCCACGCTGCTGCGCCTGGTCGCCGGCCTGGAGCCCGCCACCACGGGCCGGCTGGCGCAGGACGGTGCGACCATCACCCGGCCCGATCCGTCGCGGATCGTCGTCTTCCAGGACCCCACGCTCTACCCCTGGCGGCGCGTGCGCGCCAACGTGGCGCTGGGCCCCCAGGCGCGCGGCGTGCTGCGCCAGCAGGCCCACCGCGTGGACGACGCGCTGGCCCGCGTGGGCCTGGCCGAGTTCGCCGATGCCTTCCCGCACCAGCTATCGGGCGGCATGGCCCAGCGCGTGGCACTGGCCCGCGCACTGGTCAACGACCCGCGCCTGCTGATCCTGGACGAGCCGCTGGGCAAGCTCGACTCGCTCACGCGCCTGCAGATGCAGGGCGAGCTGCTGCAGCTGTGGCAGCGCAGCGGCTTCTCGGCCCTGCTGGTCACGCACGACGTGGAAGAGGCGCTCTTCCTCGCCCAGCGCGTCGTGGTGCTGAGCGATCGGCCGGCGCGCATCGTGGCGCAATTGCAGGTCGACCTGCCCTATCCGCGCCACCGCGGCCATCCGCGGCTGGCCGAGCTGCGGCACGAGGCGCTGCGCCACCTGGGCCTGGATGCGAGCTGGTAGTCCACATCGTCCTGGTGATGCGGGCGCGGTCCCTCCGTCCTCGCACGCAGGACCGCCGCGATGACCGCGCCGCCTGACGCCCTCTGGCTGCAATGGCTGTTGGGCGCTTTGCAGGCGGGCCAGGCGGCGTTGCTGCAGGTGCTGCATGCGGTGGGCCTGGTTCCCACGCTGCACGGGCAGCCCGCATGGCCCTGGGCCTCGCGGCTGGCGGGCGACACCCTGCTCTTCGACCTGGGCCAGGCGCGCCGGCTGGCGCTCACGCTGGGTCTGCTGGTGCTGGCGCTGCTCGTGGCCGCAGTGGGCCTGCTGTGGCGCCGGCGGCGCGTGTGGCTGCTGGCGGTGGCCGGTCTGCTGCCCCTGCTGGCGCCCTGGCCGCAGTGGGAGGCCGTGCGCGTGGCCGCCACGCCCGCCAGCTTCCACGTCTCGCCCACCGGTTTCCACGCCGACACCATCGTGCGCGGCCACCAGCTCTACCGTCAGCTGTGCGTGGACTGCCATGGCGCCGACGGGCGCGGGCATGGGCCCCTGGCCGCGCAGCAGACGGTATGGCCACCCAACCTGGCCGGCCCGCTGCTGTGGCGGCGTGCCGACGGCGACCTGTTCTGGCATGTGATGCACGGCATGCACGACGCGCGCAGCGGCCAGGCATCGATGCCGGCCTTCGCAGGCCGGCTCTCGCCCGACGACGCCTGGGCGCTGATCGACGCCATGAAGGCGCAGGCCGCCGGCCAGATGCTGCGGCAGACCGGCCAATGGCTGCAGCCGGTGCGGCTGCCGGCCTTTGCCGTCCGATGCGCGGGCGCGTCGGGGCGGACCTCCAGCACCGCACTGCAGGGCCAGCGCCTGCGGGTGATCGCACCGGGCGCCGGCCCCTTGCCGACGCCCGATCCACGTGTGGTCACGGTGGCGCTCGCCCCGGCGTCCAGCACCCCGGACGTGCCGCGTTCGGAGGCCGCGGATTGCCAGGCGCTCCAGCCCGACGCTTGGCGCGCCCTGGCCCTGATCGCGGGCGACACAGACAACCCCGACGCGCTCGCCGCCACCCAGTTCATCGTCGACCGCGAAGGCTGGCTGCGCGCCCGGGCGACGCCCGGCGCGGCCGACTGGCAGGAAGACGACCTGGTGTGCCGTGCGGCATCCGACCCCGCCCCCTCCGTCGCCGCATCCGTGACGCGCCTGCCGGCTGCGGACGGGCTGGGCAGCCTCATCGCGCGCATGGACGCCGAGCCCGTGCGCTACGTCAAGGGCGGGCTCGTGCACTGAACGCCGCGCGGCTGCGACCGTCCCGCCGGGTTTTCCTCCAAGCCCTTCCTTCTTCCATCCACCCAGGAGATCCCTCCATGTCCCAAGCTTTTCGCCCCACCCCCAGCCGCCGCCGCTTCCTGGCCGGTGGCTCCGTCCTCGCGGCCGGCCTTGCGCTGCCTGCTCTGGGCGCCCAGGCCCAGTCCCGCCCCGTGCTCAAGGCCGGCGACCAGAAGGGGGGCCTTCGTGCCCTGCTCGAAGCCGCCGGCGCACTCGACGGCCTGGGCTACGACATCCAGTGGTCCGAGTTCCCGGCCGCCGCGCCGCTGGCCGAAGCACTCAACGCGGGCGCGGTCGATTCCGGCCCCATCGGCGATGCGCCGCTGATCTTCGCCCTGGCCGCCGGCACGCGCGTCAAGGCCATCGGCGCCAACCGCAGCGATGCCTACGGCACGGCGGTGCTGGTGCGGCCCGACTCGCCGCTGCGCAGCGCCGCCGACCTCAAGGGCCGCAGCGTGGCCACCAACCGCGGCTCCATCGGTCACTTCGTCACCCTCAAGGCCATCACCGCCGCAGGCCTGCAGCCGGGCGACGTGAACCTGCGCTTCCTGCCGCCGGCCGACGCCAAGCTGGCCCTGACGCAAGGCTCGGTCGACGCCTGGGCCACCTGGGAGCCCTACACCGCCATGGCCGAGACAGCGGGCCACGCCCGCGTGCTGGTCAGCGGCCGCGGCCTGCTGCCAGGCCTGAGCTACCTGGCGGCCACGGATGCGGCCATCGCCGCCAAGCGACCGGTGCTGCAGGACTTCCTGCAGCGCGTGGCCCGCGCCCAGCAATGGGCCAATCGCAACGTGGCGGGCTACTCGGCCACGCTGGCACGCATCATCGGCATCTCGCCCGAGGCGGCGCGGCTGCAGTTCGAGCGCCGCCAACAAGCCTGGGTGCCCATCGACGAACGCGTGGTGGCCGACCAGCAGGCCACGGCCGACTTCTATGCCAGGGTGGGCCTGATCAGGACGCCGCTGCAGGTGGCGGCCACCTTCGACAAGGGCTTTGCACTGGCAGGTTGAGCGCCAATGCGGCTGCGGCCCCACAATGCGACCGCAGCGCGCCGCCCGGCGCCAATGCCAGGGTTGCCATGCGCGAGCCCTGCCCCCACGCAGGGGGCTGACTGTCGGGGCGCTTCGACCGCCCCCTGCCGCTGACTGAGGCCCGCTTCCTGCAGCGGGCCAAGGAACCCCGCGACACCGTCGCGGATTCCCAGGACGTCCCGACCGGCGCCGTGCACCTCGCCCGGCCGGCAGGGGCCTTCTTGCCCATCTTCCTCCCGGCGGGTCGCTCGCGGGCCCCTCCTGCTCGCGGTGCACTGAAAGGCGCGCATGCATCCAGTCCTTCAGTCCGCCTTGCGGCCCCGGGCCGCCGGTCCCTGGGCCGATACCGCGCCCGTGCGCGAGGAGCTGTTCGGCATCGAACGGCTCGAGCAGCACGCACGCAGCCTCGCCATCGCCCAGCAGGTCAGCCACCGGCCACCCCGGGTGCCGTCCCTGCATGCCCGGCTGCGCGACAACGCCGGCGAACTGCTGCGAGCCTACCGTTCGGGTGCCGCGGAAGTGGCAGCGGGCCGCGGCGTGGTGCCGGCCGCCGAGTGGCTGCTGGACAACTACCACGTGGTGGAGGCCCAGATGCGCGAGATCCGCACCGACCTGCCCCCCGGCTACTACCGCCAGCTGCCCAAGCTGGCCGAAGGCCCCCTGGCGGGCTATCCGCGCGTCTTCGGGCTGGCATGGGCCTTCGTCGCCCACACCGACAGCCACTTCGATCCGGTCGTGCTGCGTCGCTTCATCGCGGCCTACCAGGAAGTGCAGCCGCTGGACATCGGCGAACTCTGGGCCGTGGCGATCACCCTGCGCATCGTGCTGGTGGAGAACCTGCGCAGGCTGGCCGACCAGATGATCGCGGGGCGCGCCGCGCGCGCCGATGCGCAGGCGCTCGCCGACCGGCTGCTGGCGCCCGGCGGCGCCTACACCGCCTTGCAGCGGGACATCGAGTCGCGGCCGGACGGCCCGATCTCCGAGCTGTTCGCCGCACAGCTGGCCAAGCGCCTGCGCGACCAGGACCCGCGCACCACGCCCGCACTGCAGTGGCTGGACGAGCGCCTGCGCCGCCAGGGCGCCGATGCCGACCTGGCCATCCTGCATGCGCAGCAGCGCCAGGGCGCCTCCAACGTGTCGGTGCGCAACATCATCACCAGCATGCGCCTGATGTCGGACATCGACTGGGCGGACCTGTTCGAGAGCAACAGCCTGGTGGACGCGCGGCTGCGCGAGGGCAGCGCCTTCGCGCAGATGGACTTCCCCACGCGCAACCGCTATCGCACGGCCATCGAGCAACTGGCCCGCGGCTCGCCGCTGTCCGAGCTGGAGATCGCCGGGCAGGCCGTGGCGCTCTCGGCCTCGCAGGCGGACCCGTCGCCGCTGGACGGGCCGGTGCCGGTCACCGACCCCGGCCACGCCCTCATCGGCGAGGGGCGCGACGCACTGGAGCGGGCCATCGGTTTCCGGCCCCCGCTGGGCCTGCGCCTGGACCGCTTCGGCGTGCGCCTGGGCATCGGCGGCTATGTGGCAGCCATCCTGGCGCTGGCGGTGCTGCTGCTGGGCGCGGCGGGCTGGGCCCTGCTGGGCGCGGGCGCGCTGGCGGCCATCTCGCCCGCGCTGCTGGCGGCGCTCGCCCTGGCCGCCTTCCTGCCGGCCACCGAACTCGCGACGGCCCTCGTGCAGCGCGCCATCACCGCCCGCACGCGCGCCGCGGTGCTGCCGGCCCTGGCCCTGGCCGACGGCGTGCCGGCCCACCTGCGCACGCTGGTCGTCATGCCCACGCTGCTGACCAGCGAGGCGGAACTGCGCGAGCACATCGAGCGGCTCGAAGTGCACCATCTCGCCGGCGCGGGGGGCGAGCTGTGCTTCGCGCTGCTGTCGGACGGGCTGGATGCGGACACCGAGGTGCAGGACGGCGACGCCCACCTGATCAGCGTGGCGCAGGAGGCCATCGCCGCCCTGAACCGGCGGCACGGCCCGGCGCCGGGCGGCCCGCGCTTCCACCTGCTGCACCGCCGGCGGCGCTTCAACGCCAGCGAGAACCGCTGGATGGGCTGGGAGCGCAAGCGCGGCAAGCTGCACGAGCTCAACCGGCTGCTGCGCGGCGCCACCGACACCAGCTTCATGGCGCTGGACGGCGGCGCTGCCGACCCCGCGCTGCACCCCGACCTCCTGGCCGGCGTGCGCTACGTCATCACGCTGGATGCCGACACCCGGCTGCCGCGCGACGCGGCGCTGCGCCTGATCGGCAAGATGGCCCATCCCCTGAACCGCGTGCGCTGGAGCGACGCCGAACAGCGCGTGGTGGGGGGCCACGCCATCCTGCAGCCGCGCGTGACGCCGGCCCTGCCACTGGGCCGCGAGGGTTCGCTCTACCAGCGGCTGTCGTCCGGCCCCGGCGGGATGGACCCGTACGCCGCCGCCGTCTCCGACATCTACCAGGACCTGTTCGGCGAAGGCTCCTACACCGGCAAGGGCATCTACGACGTCGATGCCTTCGAGGCCGCCCTGGCGGGGCGCATTCCCGAGAACGCGATGCTCAGCCACGACCTGTTCGAAGGCGTGTTCGCGCGGGCCGGCCTGGCTTCGGACATCGAGGTGGTCGAGGACTTTCCGGCCCGCCACGACGTCGCGGCGCGGCGCCAGCACCGGTGGACGCGTGGCGACTGGCAACTGCTGCCCTGGGTGCTCGGGCGGCGCCACGCGGGCGCACCGGTGCCCCCGGTGGGTCGCTGGAAGATGATCGACAACCTGCGGCGCTCGCTGCTGGCGCCGGCCGGCTGGCTGGTGCTGGCCCTGTGTGCCGCACTGCCCTGGCCGCAGTCGCTGCACGGCATGGCACTGCTGGCACTGGCCCTGGCCGTACCGGCCTTCCTGCCGAGTCTGGCCGGGCTGCGCCCGCCGCGCCCGGGCATCGGGCTGGGCAGCCACCTGCGCGGGCTGGCCGGCGACCTGCGGATGGGCCTGCTGCAGGCCGGCTGGGCCCTGGCCCTGCTGGCCGACCAGGCCTGGCGCGCGCTCGACGCCATCGTGCGCACCCTGACCCGGCTCTACGGCACCCACCGCCATCTGCTGGAATGGACGACCGCCGCCCAGGCCAGCGCCCGCCCGCGGCCGGGCGTGGCGGGCTTCTATGGCCAGATGGCCGGCGGCCTGCTGCTGGCCGGGGTGCTGGCCGTGGGCGTCGGCCTGTTCGCACCTGCCGCCTGGCCGATGGCGGCGGGCCTGGCGGCGCTCTGGTTCGCGGCGCCGGCCCTGGCCTGGCGCGCCAGCCGCCGCCCGCCCTTGTCGCCGCCCGGCGCTGCGGGCGCCGCCGACGCCCTGGCCCTGCGCCGCACGGCGCGCCGCACCTGGCGCTTCTTCGAGACCTTCGTGACCCCGGCCGAGCACATGCTGCCGCCGGACAACTTCCAGGAAGACCCGAAGCCGGTGGTCGCGCACCGCACCTCGCCCACCAACATGGGCCTGTACCTGCTGTCGACCGTGGCGGCGCGCGACTTCGGCTGGGCCGGCGCCCTGCAGACCTGCGAGCGGCTGGAAGCGACCTTCTCCAGCCTGCAGACACTCGAGCGCTTCCGCGGCCATTTCTACAACTGGTACGACACCCGCACGGCGCAGGTGCTGGCGCCGGCCTACGTGTCGTCGGTGGACAGCGGCAACCTGGCAGGCCATCTGATCGCGCTGGCCAACGCCTGCGAGGAATGGCTGGGCGCCACGCCGCCGTCCGACTGGACGCAGGGCGCGGGCGATGCGCTCGCGCTCGCCCGCGAATCGGCGCTCGCCGCCCCTGCGGCCCAGGGGCCGCAGGGCGTGCGGTTGCGCATCCTGCTCGACGACATCGAAGCGGGGCTGCGGGACGCCGCCGGCCTGTCGCTGCCCGTGCTTCAGCGCCTGGCCGACAAGGCCGAGGAGGCGGCCCGCGCCCTGGTGCCCGCGGCGCAGGGCGAGCCGGACGCGCAGGACGATGCGCTGTTCTGGACCGGCGCGCTGCGCCAGCGCATTGCGCAGCAGGCGCGCGACCTCGCCTCGTCTGCGGCCGGGCCGCAGGGCCTGGATGCCCGGTGGCGGTCGCTGGCGCAGCAGGCGCGCGCCCTGGCGCTGGGGATGGACTTCGCCTTCCTGCTCGACCCCGAGCGCAAGCTGCTGTCCATCGGCTATGCCGCAGTGGACAACGCGCTCGACGACAACTGCTACGACCTGCTGGCCTCCGAGGCCCGCCTGGCCAGCCTGTTCGCCATCGCGAAGGGCGACGCGCCCACGCGCCACTGGTTCCGGCTGGGCCGCACCGCCATCCCGGTCGGCCGCGGCTCGGCCCTGGTGTCGTGGTCGGGTTCGATGTTCGAGTACCTGATGCCCTCGCTGGTGATGCGCGCACCGGCCGGCAGCCTGCTCGAGCAGACCAACTGGCTGATCGTGCAGCATCAGGTGGCCTACGGCCGACTCAGGGGCGTGCCCTGGGGCATCTCCGAGTCGGCCTACAACGCCCGCGACCTGGAGTTCACCTACCAGTACTCCAACTTCGGCGTGCCGGGCCTGGGCCTCAAGCGCGGCCTGGCCGACGACCTGGTCGTCGCACCCTACGCCACCGGCCTGGCCACGATGGTCGATGCCGGGCTTGCGCAGCGCAACTTCGCGCACCTGCAGCGCCTGGGTGCGCTCGGGCGCCATGGCTTCTACGAGGCACTGGACTTCACGCGCGTGCGGCTGCCGGGCGGCTCGCTGGTCGCCATCGTGCGCAACTACATGGCGCACCACCAGGGCATGACGCTGGTGGCCATCGCCAATACGCTGCAGGGCGGGCGCATGCGCGAGCGCTTCCATCGCGAGCCGATGATCCAGGCCTGCGAGCTCCTGCTGCAGGAGCGCATGCCCCGCCTCGTCGCCGTGGCGCAGCCCCGCGCCGAGGAAGTGCACGCCGGAAGCGCCGGGGCGCAGGCCGACCTGCACGCGGTGCGCCGGATGGACCCGGGCGCGGCCGCAGCACCGGCCACGCACCTGCTGTCCAACGGGCGCTACGCCGTCATGCTGACCGCCGCCGGCACGGGCTACAGCCGATGGCGCGACCTGGCCGTGACCCGCTGGCGCGAAGACCCCACCCGCGACGACTGGGGCGCCTACGTCTACCTGCGCGACATGGACAGCGGCCGCATCTGGTCCGCCGCGGCGCAGCCCAGGGGCGCGCCCGCCGACAGCCAGGAGGTGGTCTTCGCCGAGGACCATGCCGCCTTCACGCGGCACGACGGCAGCCTGACGACCGTGATGGAGGTGCTGGTGTCGGCCGAGGCGGACGGCGAGGTGCGTCGCGTGACGGTGGTCAACACCGGCCGCAAGGCGCGGGAGGTCGAACTCACCTCTTACGCCGAGGTGGTTCTGGCACCACCCGCGGCCGACGATGCCCACCCGGCCTTCGCCAAGATGTTCGTGCAGACCGACTACCTGCCCGAGTTCGGCGCACTGGTGGCCACACGCCGCCCGCGCGCGCCGGACGAGCCACCCGTGTGGGCCGCGCATTTCGCCGTGGTCGAAGGCATGGCCACGGCGCCGGTGCAGTACGAGTCCGACCGCGCGCGCTTCCTGGGCCGGGGACGCTCGGCCGCCGCGCCGCAGGCCATGCGGGACGGCGCCGCGCTGTCCGGCACCACCGGCACGGTGCTGGACCCAGTGTTCGCAGTGCGGCACCGCGTGCGCATCGCGCCCGGGGGCACCGCGCGCCTGGCCTTCTGGACCCTGGTGGCCGCCTCGCGCGAGGCATTGCTCGACCTGCTGGACCAGCACCACGACCGCAGCGCCTTCGGCCGCGCCCGCACGCTGGCCTGGACGCAGGCGCAGGTGCAGTTGCGCCATATCGGCATCGAGGCCGATGAAGCCGCGGACTTCCAGCGGCTGGCGGCGCCGATCCTCTATTCAGATGCCCGCTTCCGCACGCCGGCCGAAGCGATGGCGCGCGGCGCGGGCCCGCAATCGGGGCTGTGGCGGCATGCCGTCTCGGGCGACCTGCCGATCGTGCTGCTGCGCATCGACGACATCGAGGACATCGCCGTGGTGCGCCAGCTGCTGCGCGCCCACGAGTACTGGCGCATGAAGGGGCTCAGCGTCGACCTGGTGATCGTCAACGAACGCGCCTCGTCCTATGTGCAGGACCTGCAGATGGCCATCGAGACGGCCGTGCGGCGCAGCCAGTCGCGCCCCCGCCTGGATGGCGAGGCGCCGGGGCGGGGCACGGTCCACACGCTGCGCGCCGACCTGATGGACGCGCCGGCGCGTGCCCTGCTGCAGTCGGCCGCGCGCGTTGTGCTGCTGGCGCGCCGCGGCGACATCGCGCGGCAGCTCGCGCGCACGCCCCTGGCAGCGCCCGCCGTGCGCCCCGCGCCCGAACCTGCCGTAGCGGCGCCCGCCGCCACCGTGCCGCCGATGCCGGCACGGGCCCCGGACACGGCCGGGCTGGAGTTCTTCAACGGCCTGGGCGGCTTCGACTGCGACGGCCGCGAATACGTGACCGTGCTCGCCGACGGCCGGACCACCCCGGCCCCGTGGATCAACGTCATCGCCAACCCGGGCTTCGGCTTCCAGGTCTCGGCCGATGGCAGCGCCAGCACCTGGGCCGTCAACAGCCGCGAGAACCCGCTCACGCCCTGGTCCAACGACCCCGTGACCGACCCCACGGGCGAGGCCTTCTTCGTGCGCGACGAGACGAGCGGCCAGCTCTGGAGCCCCACGGCGCAGCCGATCCGGGACCGCGGCACCTACGTCGCGCGCCACGGCCATGGCCACAGCACCTTCCAGCACGAGGCGCACGGCATCGCACTGGAACTGCTGCAGTTCGTGCCGCTGGACGAGCCCGTCAAGGTCTCGCGCCTGCGGCTGCACAACCGCACGGCGCAGGTGCGGCAGCTGTCGGTCACGGCCTATGCGGAATGGGTGCTGGGCCCGTCGCGCGCCGCCTGCGCGCCCTTCCTGCTGACCGAGGTCGACGCCGGCACCGGCGTGCTGCTGGCGCGCAACCCGTGGAGCACGGCCTTTCCCGGCCGCGTCGCCTTCGCGGACCTCGGCGGTCGGCAGAGCGCCTGGACCGCGGACCGCACCGAGTTCCTCGGCCGCCATGGCAGCCTGGCCGCACCGGCCGCATTGCGCGGGCGCACGCCGCTGTCGGGCGCCGTCGGCGCGGGGCTGGACCCGTGCGCCGCCCTGCAATGCCGCGTGCTGCTGCAGCCCGGCGAGACGGTGGACGTGGTCGCCCTTCTTGGGCAGTGCGCCAGCGCGCAGGACAGCCTGGCCCTGGCCGCCCGCTGGCGCGATGCCGACCTGGACGCCGAACTGCAGCGCGTGCGCGACCACTGGGACGGCCTGCTGGGCGCCGTGCAGGTGCGCACGCCCGACCGCGCCATGGACATCCTGCTCAACGGCTGGCTGCTCTACCAGACGCTGGCCTGCCGCATCCGCGCCCGCGCGGCCTTCTATCAGGCCAGCGGGGCCTACGGCTTTCGCGACCAGTTGCAGGACGGCATGGCGCTGGCCTTCGCGCGGCCCGAGGAGACACGCGCGCACCTGCTGCGCGCCGCAGGCCGCCAGTTCGTGGAGGGCGACGTGCAGCACTGGTGGCTGCCGCATTCGGGCCAGGGCGTGCGCACGCGCATCTCGGACGACCGCGTCTGGCTGGCCTTCGCCTGCGCCCACTACCTCGGGGTGTCGGGCGACATGGCGGTGCTGGACGAATCCATCGCCTTCCTGGAAGGGCCCGCGCTGCGCGAGGGCGAACACGACGCCTTCTTCCAGCCGATGCCCGCCGGCACCGCGGCGACGCTGTTCGAGCACTGCGCGCTTGCGCTGGACCAGAGCATCGCGCTGACCGGCGACCTGGGCCTGCCTTTGATGGGCACCGGCGACTGGAACGACGGCATGAACCGCGTCGGCCAGCACGGCCAAGGTCAGAGCGTGTGGCTGGGTTGGCTGCTGGTGCGCACGCTGGCGCTGTTCGCCCCGCTGGCCGAGTCGCGCGATCCCGCCCGCGCCGCGCGCTGGCGCAGCCATGCGCAGGCCGTGACCGCGGCGCTCGAGCGCGAGGCGTGGGACGGCGACTGGTACCGGCGCGCCACCTTCGACGACGGCACCTGGCTGGGCACGCGCGATGCCGAGGCCTGCCGCATCGACTCGATCGCCCAGTCCTGGGCCGTGCTCTCCGGCGCGGCCGACCCGGCGCGCGCGCAGGCCGCGATGGACGCCCTGCGCGCGCAGCTGCTGGTGCCCGACCCGGGCCTGGCGCTGCTCTTCACCCCGCCCTTCGACCGCGGCCCGCGCGACCCCGGCTACATCCAGGGTTATCCGCCCGGCCTGCGCGAGAACGGCGGCCAGTACAGCCACGCGGCCATGTGGGCCATCCTGGCGCTCGCGCAGCTGCGGGCCGATCCGCAGGCCGGCACGCACGCCCACGCGCTGTTCGCGCTGGTCAATCCCATCCACCATGCCCGCACCCCCGCGCAGGCGGCGCGCTACCGGGTCGAGCCCTACGTGGTGGCCGCCGACGTGTACTCGGTGCCGCCGCATGCCGGCCGCGGCGGCTGGACTTGGTACACGGGCGCCGCGGGCTGGATGCACCGCGCCGGCATCGAAGGCATCCTGGGCATCCGGCGCGAGGGCGACACCCTGGTCCTCGATCCGTGCATTCCCGCCGAGTGGCCCGGCTTCGAGGCCCGCGTCGTGCTCGGCGCGGCGCACTACGCCATCCGGGTCGACGCGCCGGGCGCGCGGTGTGCCGGCATCGCCTCGGCGTCGCTGGACGACGTGCCGCTGGCCTGCGACGGCAGCGCCCTGCGCATACCGCTCGCGCCCGGCGCACATCGACTGGAGGTCACGCTATGACGAAACGTTCTTCCGCGCGCGGAACCCCGCGGGCCCCCTCCTCAGCGTATGGCGCAGGAATGATGCACCAGTTCCTCACCGCGAACCGGAGCGCACTGATCGCCCGCTGCCGGGACAAGGTCGCCCTGCGATCGAACCCCCCCGTGGCCGAACAGGAACTCGCGCACGGGATCACTGAATTCCTGGACCAGTTGATCCACACGCTGCTGGCCGAGCGTGCGGACGACACGCAGCGCAGCCGTCAGGTCTCCGGCGTCTCGGGCGGCAGCAGTCGCGCCATCTCGGACATCGCCGAATCCGCCGCCCATCATGGACGGGAACTGATGGGACACGGCTTCACGATCGAGGAAGTGGTCCACGACTACGGCGACCTTTGCCAAGCCATCTCCGACATGGCGTGCGAAACCGGCACCGACATCGGCGTGGATGAGTTCAGAACCCTGAACCGATGCCTGGACAACGCCATCGCCAGCGCGGTGACCGAGTACACCCGTGGCCGCGAACTCGAGGCGGCCGACCGGAACGCCCAGGAACTCAACGAGCGGTTGGGCGTCTTCGCGCACGAACTGCGCAACATGCTCTTTGCTGCCAGGCTGGCGCACCGGGCGATCAAGGCGGGCAACGTGGGCACCAACGGGGCGACAGCCGACGTGCTGGATCGCGCACTGTCCGGCATGGGCAAGCTGATCGACCGATCGCTGGCGGAGGTACGGATCATTGCCGGCATGCCCCCGCAGCGGCGACGCTTCTCTCTGGCCGAGTTCATCGCTGAAATCAAGGTCTCCGCCGAGATGGAGGCGCAAAGCCGGGGCTGCGTGTTCAGCGCCTCCGCCGCCGACCCGACGCTCGCGCTGGAGGCCGATCGCGATTTGATACTGGCTGCCGTGGGCAACCTGCTGCAGAACGCCTTCAAGTTCTCGCGCGCCGACGGGGGCGTGGTCACCCTGCAGGCGAACGCCGCGCAGGAACGCATCCTGATCGCCGTGCAGGACAACGGCGCGGGCTTGTCGGATGTCGCAATGCAGGCGCTCTTCCAACCCTTCACGCAGTTGGGAGACGACCGTAGCGGCATCGGCCTGGGCCTGCCCATTGCCCGTCGAAGCGTTGAACTGAACGACGGCACCCTCGATGTGCGCCACGCGCCCGATCACGGTTGCGTGTTCACCATTGCCATGCCGCGCCACACCTTGCCCTGAACGCCTGGCGCCGACCCGTCATCGCCCCTGTTCCTCCACTTCGAAAAGCACCCATGAAGAACCCATTCCCTGCGCAGGCGCCCGGCTACGACGCCGAGGCGATCACGGCCGTCATCGAGCGGGCGTTCGCCAGCGCGGGCCTCGACACCTCGTCCGCGCCAATGCAGGGCCTGCGGGCCACGCTGCGCCACGCGCTGCATCCGGGCAGTGCGGGTCGCGTCGCCACGCCCGCGGCCCCCGAGCGCGATGCCGTGATCGACGTGCCAGCCCGCGTGACCGATTCCGACAGGGCCGCGGATTCGTTCGAGCGGCACGAATTCCACAGCCCGGCCGGTGCCCGCGCCTACAAGCTCTTCGTGCCCGCGCACAGGCCGCCGGCACCCTGCCCCCTGATCGTCATGCTGCATGGCTGCACCCAGTCGGCGGACGATTTCGCAGCGGGCACGCGGATGAACCGGCTGGCGCAGGCGCACGGCTTCCTGGTGGTCTATCCCGAGCAGTCGGCGCAGGCCAATGCGTCGAGATGCTGGAACTGGTTCCAGCCGCAGGACCAGCGGCGCGATGCCGGCGAGCCCGCACTGATCGCCGGCATCGTGCAGGAGGTCGCGACCCGGCACGCCGTGGATCCGGACCGCATCTTCGTGGCGGGGTTGTCCGCGGGCGCGGCGATGGCGGTCGTGATGGGCGAGACCTACCCGGACCTGATCGCCGGCATCGGCGTGCACTCGGGCCTGCCCTACGGCAGCGCGCAGGACATTCCCTCTGCGCTGGCCGCCATGAAGGGCGGACGCCACGCCGCACCCGGCCGCAGCGCGCAAGACGCGCCCGCGACCGCGCAGCGCGTGCCGCTCATCGTCTTCCACGGCGACCGGGACCATACCGTCCAGCACAGCAACGGGGCGCGGATCGTCGAGCAGGCCTGCCAGGCGCATGAACCTTCGACCCGCAGCACCCACCGCGGCGAAGCGCCGGGCGGGCGTCCCTACAGCCGCACGGTCCATGCGAGCGCACAAGGGCAGGTGTGCATCGAGTCCTGGACGCTCCACGGCGCAGGACACGCGTGGTCCGGGGGCGATGCGCGCGGCTCGTACACCGATGCCAGCGGACCGGATGCCTCGGCGGAGATGGTGCGCTTCTTCCTCGCCCTGCCGGCTACGCGGCCCCCTGCGCTTTGAGAGCACCTGACGGCCCGCCCCGGCACGCGCCTGCCGCGGCAGGCCCGGTTGCCAGCCACCGGGAGGGGCGATGACCGATGCACCGACCGACCCCGCCGCGCCCGTGCGGCTTCCCCGGGCCCTGATCGACCGGATCGCGCCGCCGTTCGTGCGCTTCCTGCACATCGAGGCGGCCGGGGGCGCTGTCCTGCTGGTGGCCACCCTCGTCGCCCTGCTGCTTTCGAACTCCCCCTGGGCCGCCGGCTTCTCCGGCCTCTGGGAAACGCGGCTGGAACTGCGGCTCGGGGACCTGGAATTCGGTCGCTCGCTCAAGGGCTGGATCAACGACGGGCTGATGACGCTGTTCTTCTTCCTCGTCGCGCTGGAGCTCAAGCGCGAAGCGGTCCTGGGCGAGATGCGCCATCCCCGCATGGCAGCCCTGTCGGTGGCCGCGGCATTGGGCGGCATGGTCGCACCTGCCGCGCTCTACCTCGCGCTGCAGTGGGCACAGCCCGGCCAGCACGGCTGGGGCATCGTGATGGCGACGGACACGGCATTCGTCATCGCCTGCCTGGCATTGCTCGGCAAGCGCATCGCGCACAGCCTGCGGGTGTTCATGCTCTTCCTGGCCATCGTCGACGACATCGGCGCCATCGTGGTGGTCGCAGTGGGCTACAGCCACCACATGGACTGGCGCATGCTCGCCCTGGCAGGCCTGTGCATCGGCGTCCTGCGCGTGCTGGCGGCCGCGGGCCTGCGCAGCATCCCGATCTACGTCATGGTGGGCTGCGCCACCTGGCTGGCCATCGACGCCTCCGGGCTGCACGCCACCGTCACGGGCGTGATCCTCGGGTTGATGACGCCGGCGCGGCGCTGGGTGAGCGACCGCCGGCTCTATGCCATCCTGGGGCAGGTCATCGCGCATCCGGCGGGCCAGCAGGGCAGCGGCAACACCAGCGACCGCAGGACCTTGCAGGTGGCGGAGATCGCCGCGCGCGAGTCGCTCTCGCCGGTCGAGCGGCTGGAGATGGCGCTGCACCCGTGGGTCAGCTTCTGCATCATGCCGGTCTTCGCCCTCGCCAATGCAGGCCTGGCACTGTCGTGGACGAGCGTCGCGCAGCCTGTGGCGGCGGCGGTGTTCCTGGGTTTCGCCGTCGGCAAGCCGGCCGGCATTCTTCTTTTCAGCGCGCTGGCCTTGCGTTCGGGCCTGGCCCTGCGCCCTGCGGATCTGAGCTGGGGGCAGATCACCGGCGGCAGCTTCCTGGCGGGCATCGGCTTCACGATGGCGCTGTTCATTGCCAATCTCGCCCTGGTCGGACCCTTGATGGACAGCGCGAAGATCGGGATCTTCCTGGCCTCGCTGTTCTCGGCCGCCATGGGCCTGGCGCTGCTGGTGTGGATGCCGCGGACACCGCCGCCGACGCGCGGAAAAAGATAAGTGGGGAAAAGCGGCACGCAGGGCGCGATGCGCGTACGATGGGCTCGTTGATATGTGCAAGGCCTTCATTGCATCGGTCTTTTTCCGCGTCTAACGGGCTTGTCCCTCGGCTGTGTCGAATCTCCCTTGTTGATTTTCTTGGCGTCTCTTCACCGGGTGCGCGCCTGCGTCCCGGCAACCTCGAAAGGAAATCGACATGACCACACAAACCGGAACCGTGAAATGGTTCAACGACGACAAGGGCTTCGGCTTCATCGCCCCCGACAACGGCAGCAAGGACCTCTTTGCCCACTTCCGTGAGATCCAGGGCGGCGGCTTCAAGACCCTGACCGAGAACCAGCATGTGCAGTTCGAGGTCGTCCAGGGTGCCAAGGGCCCCCAGGCCTCCAACATTCGCGCCGTGAGCTGAAACAGCCGGGCCCGATGGTCCGGCCGATCTTCCAGGACGGCCTGGCCTCTCAAGCGCGGTTCATCCGCGCTTTTTTATTTCCGGAAGGCACCGTCGCATGAAGAATCTGCAGGAGGCCACCGAGCGCATCTGCGAACTCAAGGGGAGCCTGATCGCCCTGGACGCCTTGCTTCCGTCACTGCTGGAAGCCCTTCCATCCACTGCACACGGCACCTTGGTGCGCGCGTTCGAAGCCCATGCCGAGGCAGCGCGCACGGTCATCCTGAACACGCCCGTGTCGGATCATGTGCTGATCACCTTCGAACGGGACATTGCCCGGACGCAGGCGGTGCTCGCCGGGATCACGCCCGCGCCGGCCAACCCGGATCCGCGCCAGCCCGTGGAGTCCGTTCTGCTGACGACGACGCACATCAGCACCTATGTGGGCGCGCGGCTGCTGACCGGCGCGAGCGGCTTCTTCTTCCGCCGCGACGATCGGCTGTTCCTGGTCACGAACGCACACGTGCTGTCCGATGCGCCCAGCGCGCATGCGCCGGACCGCATCGAGATCGAGCTGCACACCGACACCCGCGACCTCACCCGGTACGCCACCTTCTCGATGCCCCTCTACGAGAAGGGCCTGGCGCTGTGGCGGCAGGCGGCCGACACGGGCGGGGCGGTGGACATCGCCACGCTCGAGATCCAGACCGCGCACCTGCCGGAGGGCTCGGTGCTGCAGGCCTTCGACGAATCCCACCTCGCGCCACGCGGCGAGGACGTGGCCGTGGGCGACAACCTGACCGTCATCGGCTTTCCCCTGGGCTTCCACGACACGGTCCATCACCTGGCCGTCGCCCGCAGCGCGTCCATCGCCTCGGCCTATGGCGTGCGCTTCCAGCAGAAAGGCTACTTCCTGACGGATGCGAGGACGCACCGCGGCAGCAGCGGCGCTCCGGTGGTCCGGCGAAGGCTTGGCAGCGACCCGGACCAGCGCTTGTCGCTGACCTCGTGGCAGCTGCTCGGCGTGCACTCCACGCGCATGGACATGCGCACCCGCGACCTGCTCAAGGACGAGTCGCTCGGCCTGAACTGCGCCTGGTACGCGGATGTGCTGAAGGTGCTGACCCAGGTCACATCCCTTGTGTCCAAGTGATGTGACTCTTCCAGTCAGGCCTTGACGCCGACGCTGACGCCCACCACCCGATTGCGGCCTTCGCGCTTGGCGCGGTACAGCGCACCGTCGGCCAGGCGCAGCAGCGCATCCGGCGTGTGCGGCTGGGCGCCATCCACAGTGAGCACGCCGAGGCTCGCCGTGACATGGGGCGCGACGTCGGAGTGCGCATGGGCGATGCCCAGGGCCGCGACGGCCAGGCGGGCCTGCTCCGCCACGGCGAGGGCCTGCGCGTGCGACGTGCCGGGCAGGATGCAGGCGAATTCCTCGCCGCCGTAGCGGGCGACCGTGGCACCGGGCACGGCGACGGCGGCCTGGAGGGCCGCCGCCACGCGCTGCAGCGCCAGGTCCCCGTCCACGTGGCCATGCGCATCGTTGTAGGCCTTGAAAGCATCCACATCGGCCAGGATCAGCGACAGCGGTCGGTCCCATTGCCGCTGCCGGCGGCTTTCCGCGTCCAGCTGGATGTCGAAATGGCGCCGGTTGGCCAGCCCGGTGAGCGCGTCGGTCACGCTCAGCCGATAGATGCGGTCGTTGAGCGCGCGCAGCTCGGCCTCGAAACGCTTGCGCTCGGTGATGTCGCGCACGATGGAGCAGTTGAAGCGCCGGCCCTCGTACTCGACGAGGTTGACCGTGACCTCGATGGGGATGTCCACGCCGTCGCGCGACCGATTGACGGTCTCCAGCCGGAAGCTCTTGCGCGCCAGCACCTCGGCCCAGTGCTCGCGCCACCGCGCCTCGTCGAAATGGGGATCGATGTCCCAGACATGCAGGCCCGCCAGCTCTTCGGCGGAATAACCCAGCAGGCGCGTGGTGGCCGGATTCACGAACACGTAGCGGCCGTGCTCGTCCAGCCAGATGATCATGTCGGCCAGCTTGTCCACCGTGACCTGGGTGAGCATGGCCCGGTAGGACGCCTCGCGCGCTTCGTCGTTCTCTGCCATGGTGCGACTCCCGCCTCGTCGGCTCGACCATCCGCTCCCCTGCCTCGATGCCGCCGCGCACGCGGGCGCCGCGATGCATCGCTGTGCCTATTGTTGACGCAGCTGCTCGCGCAGGATGCGGCGCACCTCCAGCATGGCCTGCGGCGTCTCCTGCACGCTGTGCCAGGAGGTGATGACCCGCTCGGACTCGGCGCCGGCCAGGTGGGCGCTGGCATAGGGCACCACGCCGTCGCTGGACTGGGCCAGCGGCAGCCGCGGGTCCTCGCGGCCGATGATGGAGTGATAGCGCACCCGCGGGCTCAGGGGCAGATCGGCCACGGCCCGCACGAAGGGATCTCGGTCGCTCAGGTTGTCGATGCTGTTGGGGATGCGCGGCGGCAGGCCGTTCTCCTGCATCGGCGCGAGCCGCGCCAGCCGGCGGCTCAGGTCGCCCACCTGTTCGAGCATGGCCAGCGGCAGGGTGACGAGATTGGCCACGCGCCGGGCCAGGCCGGTCTCGGCAAAGGGCGTGCCGCGGTGCGGCGCGGCGATGAAGATGGCCCGGTCCACCTGGGGCAGGGCCTGGAAGTCGAAATACTCGGCCAGCTCGCGCTGCAGCGTCGGATCGTCCGCCAGGGCGGCGTCCATGGCCGGTCCCTGGGGCAGCACCGACCACAGGGCGCGGCCCGAGTCCGAAACCAGCAGCCGCGACAGCACGCCGCCCATGCTGTGGCCCACCAGCACCATGTGGCGCGAGGCCGGCGCCGTGCCCTGCGGGTCGAAGTGGGCCAGTGTCTGCTGCAGCGCCTGTGCGATGTTGCGGCGGTTGAGCACCAGTGGCGCATTGGTGGGGTAGTACACCTGCCAGATCTGGTAGTGCTGGCGCAGCGTCTCGTCGCCCAGCACCTCGTTGGCCACGTTGACCCAGGCCTCCGGGCTGCTGGCCAGGCCATGCAGCATGACGACGATGCCGCGCTCGGGGTCGTAGGGCTGCATGAGCTGCACCTGCGGCTGCACGATGCCGTCCGACAGGCCCAGCAGCGTGCGCAGCGCCTGTGTCGCGAAGCCTGAGCGGGCCAGCCACAGCCCGTAGCCGGCCGTGAAGTTGGCGGCCAGCGGCGCGGGCACGCCCGCCAGGTCGACCCGCTCGCTGCGGTAGGGGTCGTACAGGCGCACCTGCACGCGGTGCGTACGCAGCACCTCGGCCGGCGTGCGGCCCTCGAAGGTCAGCAGGGCCGTGAGGGCCGGGTAGCGCATGGGGACGAAGGGCGCGTGGGCCGGGCGGCCTTCCGGCGGCGGCAGCACGGCCACCAGCGGAGCGCCGAAGCCATCGCGCCGGTAGGTGTTGCGCAGGCCGGTGAAGCGCAACGACGAGGCCGCCAGCAGTTCCTGCGGCAGTGGCATGTCGCTGGCGAAGCCGGGACTGTCGAGCCGCGCCGACAGCTGCCAGCGGCCCACGGCGAGTTCGGCCACCTCGCCGGTCGTGGCACCGGCATCGGGTGCGCGGGCGTCGCGCGCATGGCGGTGGAACAGCCGCGTCACGGTCCGCTGCACCGCGAAGTTGTAGTAGTCGCGCACCTGGGTCTGCCGGTCCTCGAAGGCGCGGTCGCCCGGACTGCGGCGCGTGAGGAAGAGGTAGGCCCAGGCATGGCGTGCCGTCTCCAGCCAGGCATCGACCGCGGTGTCATCGGCGTCGCCGCCCTGGCCGGCCGCCTGCGCGTCCGGCGCGATGGCCGGTTGCCGGTCCGACTCCAGCGCGGCCTGCAGCCACAGCTCGGCCAGCGCCGACAGCCGCTGCTCGTCGGTGATGCCCTCGGCCTGCGACAGCGCCTGCCGGCAGGTGTCGGGGGCCTCGCCGCAGTCGTCGATGCCGGCCACGCGCGCGACCTCCTGCGCGGCGCCGCTCAGGCGCCCGGTGGTCAGCACGTCGCCTCGCCGCTCGGCCAGGTAGCGCGCGGGCGAGACGGACGACACCGACACCGCCGCGCAACCGGACACCAGCAGGGCCACGGCGAGCAGGAACAGCGCCGCCCACGGGCCGCGGCCCGACTGGCGCAAGGGCGCCGCCGCGTTCATCGCGCGGCCTCCATGCCCGGGATGCCGCTTCGGATGGCCTGCGAGAACCGCGGGTCGGCATCGGCCGCCGTCGCCCGCTCGGTGATGCGGCCGGCGGCGCGCAGCGTCTCCAGGTCCGCCTTGGCAGCCAGGCCGTCGATGGACTGCAGGTACTCCGGCAGGTAGCCCGAGGCCAGCAGCCGCCAGTCCAGCGGCAGGCCACCCACGATGCGCCGCGCCATGTCGAACACGATGGTGGTGCAGTTGGCCGTGAGCGTGGAATAGAAGCGCGGGTGCGCCGCCAGCGTGATCGACTGGTCCAGGTACGCCAGGAAGAGCGAGCGCATGGCCTCGGGCGGCATGGCGACGCGATAGAGGTAGACATCCTCGCCGCGCACATTGGTGCGCACGCGCAGCACGTCCCGCTCGTCGGCGGCCACCAGGGCCAGTTCGAACTGCTTGAAGAAGCCGGCCACGGCCGAGAAGGATTCGCCGCGCTCCTTGCGGATCTCGACCGAGTACACGAGGTAGCGCGTGCCGCCCTGCCCGTCGTCGAAGCCGAAGGAGACCAGCGTGTGCGCGATGGCCGGACCCATCCAGTACGACAGGGCCATGTCCACGCTTCGCAGGCGGTCGAGGTCGTACTGCCGCGTCTCCCAGCGCACGGTGTAGTCGTCGTCGCTGCGCCACTCGAAGTTGCGCACGTTGCGCAAGGTGACGATGGAGCCGGCCACCGAGGGCTCGATGTGCCGGGCCACATCGTCGGCCCAGTCGCGCGTGTCCGAAGGCGCGATGCGGCCCCACCACACCAGCAGCAGCGCGAAGGCGAGGACATAGGCGGCCAGCGCACGGCCATGGAAGGGCCGCCACGGCCGCCCGATGACCCCGAGCGCGGCCAGGCCCCAGGCCGCCGCGGCCGCGATGCGCCCGCCTTCGGGCAGCGGCAGCCGGTAGTACAGCGCCAGCGCCGCCCACAGGCCCGTGCCCAGCAACACCAGCACGAGCAGGCCCCGGCCCATGCCGATCAACAGTCGCCTCATGGCGACAGCGCCTCACGCAGAAGGGCGATGTGGCTGCGCCGCTGCTGCTCCAGCGTGACGGGTGCGCCCCCGCCCTGTCCGTGCATCAGCTGCCACAGCACGACCTGCGCGATGGGCGCCATCAGCAGCCAGGGCGAGGCCGTAAGCACGCCCTGACCCAGGCTGCCCTGGCGCACGGCGCGGCGCACCAGGCGCTCGACGGCGGAGGCGAAGGGGTCGAGCACGGCGCGCTGCCAGCGCTCCACCAGCGCCTGCACCTGGCGGCCATCGGCCACCACCAGGCGCAGCGTCATGGCCGTCTCGGGCCGCGCTAGGAGGCGGTACACCGGGTCGATCACGCGCTCCACCAGCAGGTCGACGGTGACCATCTGCCCCGGCGCGAGTGCCGCCTCGTCCAGGCCGGCCGGCATGGTGAGCGAGCGGTCGATCAGTGCTTCGAAGATCTCTTCCTTGCTGTCGAAGTGCGCATAGACGCCGCCCTTGGACAGGCCCGCCCGCAGCGCGATGTCGTCGATGCGCGAGGCCGCGAAGCCCTTTTCGTGGAACACCGACAGCGCCGCGTCGAGGATCTGCGCCATGCGCAGCGGCGGCGACAGGCGCTGGCGCGACGGCCTGCCGCCGGGCAGGCCCTCGGCGAAGGTCGGAGGCGGAAGATCGGCGGTCGATGCGGTCATGGGTGTGGCAAGTGACAGAGGCGTGGCGGCAGCGCCGGGCGGCGATTATGGATGGCTCGCGCCGCTAACGACTCATGAGTCGTTAGACATCGGTCCGTTGACATGGATCAATGGGCGCAGACCGGCCGGCTCCTACAGTTTTTTCCAGGCGGCGCCCCCCGGCGCCGCACCGCTTCCCGCCCGTCCCGCCGGGCACCTTCACGCCCTGCCGCCATGCCCGCCCCTTCTCCAATCCCCGTGCCGGCCGCCGATGCCCAGGCCGCCGCCCTCGACATGCAGGCGCGCGCCACCGTGGCCCGCCTGACCGGTGCGCTGTCGCCCATGGCCGGGGTGCTGGCCGCCTTCGACTGGGCCGCGCACCTGGCGGCCTCCCCGGGCAAGCAACTGGCGCTGGGCCAGTTGGCGGTGCAGCAGGCCCAGGCCCTGACCCGGGAATGGGCGCCGGCCACACCCGACGCCTTCGCCGCGCCCGACCGGCGCTTTCGCGCGCCGGCCTGGCAGCACGCGCCCTTCAAGGCCTGGCAGCAGGCCTTCCTGGCCAGCCAGCAATGGTGGGACGCGGCCACGCACGGCGTGCTCGGCGTGGAGCGGCACCACGAGGACCTGGTCGCCTTCAGCGCCCGCCAGTGGCTGGACCTGCTCTCGCCCGGCAACCTGCCCTGGGCCAATCCCGAGGTGATCGAGGCCACGCTGCGCGAAGGCGGTGCCAACCTGCTGCGCGGCCTGCACAACTGGATGGAAGACGCGGGCCGACAAGCGTCCGGCGCTGCCCCGGCCGGCACCGAGCAGTTCCGCGTCGGGCACGAGGTGGCCATCACGCCCGGCAAGGTGGTGCTGCGCAATGCGCTGATCGAGCTGATCCAGTACGCACCCGCCACGCCCACCGTGCACCCGGAACCGGTGCTGCTGGTGCCGGCGTGGATCATGAAGTACTACATCCTCGACCTCACGCCCGAGGAATCGCTGGTGCGCTACCTGGTGTCGCAGGGCCACACCGTGTTCTGCATCTCCTGGAAGAACCCCGGCGAGGCCGAGCGCGACCGGGGCATGGACGACTACCTGCAGCTCGGCCTGCATGCAGCGCTCGACGCGGTGCAGGCCCTGTGCCCGCGCCGCAAGGTGCATGCCGCCGGCTACTGCCTGGGTGGCACGCTGCTGGCCATCGGCGCGGCGGCCATGGCGCGCGATGGCGACGACCGGCTGGCCAGCACCACCTACTTCGCGGCGCAGACCGACTTCTCCGAGCCCGGCGAACTGGGCCTGTTCATCGACGAGAGCCAGCTCAGCCTGCTGGAGGCGCAGATGCGGCAGAAGGGCTACCTTACCGCCCAGCAGATGGCCGGCGCCTTCAGCATGCTGCGCAGCTACGACATGCTGTGGTCGCGCATGGTGGGCGACTACCTGCTGGGCCACCGTGCGCCGATGAATGCGCTGATGGCCTGGAATGCCGACGCCACCCGCATGCCCGCGCGCATGCATTCCGAATACCTGCGCCGGCTCTTCCTGGACGACGACCTGAGCGAGGGGCGCTTTCCGGTGGGCGGCCGGCCGGTCAGCCTGGGCAGCCTGCGCCTGCCCACCTTCATGGTGGGCACCGTCACCGACCATGTGGCACCCTGGCGCTCGGTGCACAAGCTGCACTTCCTCTGCCCGGCGGAGATCACCTTCGCCCTCACCACCGGCGGCCACAACGCCGGCATCGTGAACCCGCCCTCGCCCGACAGCCGGCGCAGCCACCGGTTGCTCACCCGGCCGGCCGATGGCCCCTACCTGGCGCCCGACGAGTGGCTGGCCGCGGCGCCGACGCATGCGGGCTCGTGGTGGCCGGCCTGGCAGCAATGGCTGGCCGCCCACTCTGGCGCACCCGTCAAGCCGCCGCGCATGGGCACGGGCCTGGCCGATGCCCCTGGCAACTACGTCCTGGAGCGATGACATGAACGCCGATCTCTTCTCCCTTCACGGCCGCAAGGGCCTGGTGGTGGGCATTGCCAACGCGCACAGCATCGCCTGGGGCTGTGCGCAGGCCTTCCATGACGCCGGGGCCGAGCTGGCCGTGACCTGGTTCAACGACAAGGCCCAGCCCTTCGTCGAGCCGCTGGCCCAGCAGGTGCACGCCTCCATCGCGCTGCCGCTGGACGTGGAGCAGCCCGGCCAGCTCGAAGCCGTGTTCGCCGCCATCGGCCGCCAGTGGGGGCGGCTGGACTTCGTGCTGCATTCCATCGCCTTCGCGCCCAAGAGCGACCTGCACGGCCGCGTGGCCGACTGCTCGCGCGAGGGCTTCGCGCGGGCCATGGACATCTCCTGCCATTCCTTCGTGCGCATGGCCCATCTGGCCGAGCCGCTGATGCACCGCGGCGGCAGCCTGCTCACGATGAGCTATGTGGGCGCCGAGGAGGTGATTCCCGACTACGGCGTGATGGGCCCGGTCAAGGCCGCGCTGGAGAGCAGCACGCGCTACCTGGCCACCGAACTCGGGCCCAAGGGCATCCGCGTCAACGCCATCTCGCCGGGACCGCTGGCCACGCGGGCGGCGTCGGGCATTCCCAACTTCGAGGCCCTGCTCGACGACGCCCGTCGGCGCGCCCCGCTGCGCCGGCTGGTGGACATCGCGGAAGTGGGCGCCCTGGCCGCCTTCCTGGTCAGCGATGCGGCACGCGCCATCACGGGCAGCACGCTGTACGTGGATGGTGGCTACCACGTGCTCGGATGACCATGCCCCGCCCCATCGCCCCCCTGCTGCTCGTCGCACTCGTCGCGGCCGGCTGCGCACCCATGATCCCGTCCCTGGCCCTGCCAGCGTCGCCGGTGCCTGCCCGATTCCCGGACGCCGCGCCCGTGGCGGCCGTGCCCGTGACCGCGGCGGACCTGGACTGGCCGCAGGCCTTTCCCGATGCCGAGCTGCAGGCGCTGATCGCCCAGGCCCTCGCGCACAACCGCGATCTGCGCACCGCCGCCCTGCGCGTGCAGGAGGCCCGCGCGGCCTGGGGCATCCAGCAGGCTGCGCTGCTGCCCAGCGTGGGACTGGCCACCGATGCCAGCCGCAGCCGCGTGCCGGCCGACCTCAACGTCACCGGCAGGTCCATCATCTCCAGCCAGTACCAGGTGGGCCTCGGCCTGTCGGCCTGGGAGCTGGACCTGTGGGGCCGCCTGCGCAGCCTGGACGAGGCCGCGCTGCAGGCCTGGCTGGCCAGCGACGAGGCCCGGCGCGGCCTCACCCTGTCGCTGGCGACGCAGGTGGCGCAGGGCTGGCTGGCCCTGCGCGAGACCGACGAGCGCCTGGCCCTGGCGCGCGAGGCCATCGCCAGCCGCAACGAATCGCTGCGCATCTTCAGCCGCCGCTTCGACGTCGGCGCCTCCTCGCGGCTGGAGCTGGAACAGGTGCGCATCCTCGCCACCCAGGCGCGGGCGCTGGGCGCGCAGCTCGAACAGCAGCGCGCGCAGCAGGTCAATGCCCTCGCCCTGCTGACCGGTGTGCCCGTGGACCTGCCGCCGCGCAACCAGCCGCTGGCCGATGCCATGGTGGCCGATGTGGCCCCGGGCCTGCCCTCGGCCATGCTGGCCGCGCGGCCCGACATCGCCGCCGCCGAACACCGCCTGCGCCAGGCCAACGCCAACATCGGCGCGGCCCGGGCCGCCTTCTTTCCGCAGCTGACGCTGACCACCAGCCTCGGCACCGCCAGCGCGGCGCTCGACGGGCTGTTCGAGCCCGGCAGCCGCGCCTGGACCTTCGCGCCCAGCCTGTCGCTGCCCCTGTTCACCGCCGGCCGGCTGCGCGCCAACCTGCAGCTGTCCGAGGTGCGGCGCGACATCGCCGTGGCCGACTACGAAAAGACCATCCAGGGCGCCTTCCGCGACGTGGCCGACGCCCTGGCCGCCCGCCAGTGGCTGGTCGAACAGCTGGGCATCCAGAAGGAAGCACTGGCCGCGCAGGCCGAGCGCGCCCGCCTGGCCCGGCTGCGCTACGACGCCGGCTCGGCCGCCTTCCTGGAAGTGCTGGACGCGCAGCGCGACCTGCTCTCGGCCCAGCAACAACGGGTGCAGACGCAGCGTGCGCTGCTCGCCGCCCGCGTCTCCCTCTATGCCGCCCTGGGCGGTGGCGCCCACACCGTGGCCGCCACGCCCATCGCGACCTCTTCCTCCCCCTCCTCTTCCCAGCCATGAAGCCCACGAGCACAAAGCGCCTTCTCATCGTCCTGGCCGTGGCGCTCGCCGCAGGCGGCGCCTGGTACTGGCAGGCCGGCCGCGACAAGGGCTTCGGGCCGGGCTTCGCCAGCGGCAACGGCCGCATCGAGGCCACCGACGTGGACGTGGCCACCAAGCTGGCCGGCCGCGTGCGCGACATCCTGGTGGACGAAGGCGCCTTCGTGAAGGCTGGCCAGCCGCTGGCCACCATGGACCTCGAATCGCTCGACGCCCAGCGCGCCGAGGCCCAGGCCCGGCTGCAGCAGGCCGAGACGGGCGTGGCGGCCGCCGAATCGCAGGTGGCCATGCGCGAGAGCGACCGCCAATCCGCGCTGGCGCTGGTGGTGCAGCGCGAGAGCGAGCTGGACGCGGCCCAGCGCCGGGCCCGCCGCTCCGAAGTGCTCTCCGCCGAGGGCGCCGCCTCGATGCAGGAGACCGACGACGACCGCGCCCGCACCCGCAACGCGCAGGCCGCCCTCGGCGCCGCGCGCGCGCAGGCCCAGGCCAGCCAGGCCGCGGTGCAGGCCGCGGCCGCGCAGGTCACTGGCGCCCGCGCCGCCGTCGGCGCCGCGCGTGCCACGCTGGCGCGCATCGAGGCCGACATCGCCGACAGCCAGCTCACCGCGCCGCGCGATGGCCGTGTGCAGTTCCGCGTGGCGCAGCCGGGCGAGGTGCTGGGCGCTGGCGGCAAGGTGCTCAACCTGGTGGACCTGTCGGACGTCTACATGACCTTCTTCCTGCCCGAAGCCGCCGCCGGCCGCGTGGCCCTGGGCAGCGAGGCGCGCATCCTGCTCGACGCCGCACCGGGCTTCGTGATCCCGGCGCGCATCCGCTTCGTCGACGCCACGGCCCAGTTCACGCCCAAGACGGTGGAGACGGCGAGCGAGCGGCAGAAGCTCATGTTCCGCGTCAAGGCCAGCATCGACAAGGCGCTGCTGCAGCAGCACCTGGAACAGGTCAAGACCGGCCTGCCCGGCGTGGCCTGGGTGCGGCTGGATCCGCAGGCCGAATGGCCCGCCCAACTGGCCGTGAAGACCTCGCGCTGAGCCGCCCATGACCGATTCGCGCCCGCCCGTCGTCCGCCTGCAGAAGCTGCGTCTGGACTACGGCCCCACGCATGCGCTGCAGGACGTGGACCTGGAGGTGCCGGCCGGCCGCATGGTCGGCCTGATCGGGCCCGACGGCGTGGGCAAGTCCAGCCTGCTGTCGCTGGTGGCCGGCGCCCGTGCGCTGCAGCAGGGCCGCCTGGAGGTGCTGGGCGGCGACATGGCCGACCGCCGGCACCGCGCGGCGGTGTGCCCACGCATCGCCTACATGCCGCAGGGGCTGGGCCGCAATCTCTACCCCACGCTGTCGGTCGAGGAGAACCTGCAGTTCTTCGCCCGCCTGTTCGGCCACGCCAGTGCAGAGCGGCGTCGGCGCATCGACGAACTCACGCGCAGCACCGGGCTGCAGCCCTTCCTGGCGCGGCCGGCGGGCAAGCTCTCGGGCGGCATGAAGCAGAAGCTGGGCCTGTGCTGCGCGCTCATCCACGACCCCGACCTGCTGATCCTGGACGAGCCGACCACCGGCGTCGATCCGCTGGCGCGCGCGCAGTTCTGGGCCCTGATCGCGCGCATCCGCCAGGGCCGCCCGCAGATGAGCGTGATGGTGGCCACCGCCTACATGGACGAGGCCCAGCGCTTCGACTGGCTGGTGGCCATGGACGACGGCCGCGTGCTGGCCACCGGCACGCCGCAGGCGCTGCTGGCACGTACCGGCGCGGCCACGCTGGAGCAGGCCTTCATCCAGCTGCTGCCCGAGGAGAAGAAGCGCGACTGGGCGCCGGTGCAGATCCCGCCGCTCGAAGCGGGCGACGACGACATCGCCATCGAGGCCGAGGGCCTGACCATGCGCTTCGGCGACTTCACCGCGGTGGACCACGTCAGCCTGCGCATCCGCCGCGGCGAGATCTTCGGCTTCCTGGGCAGCAACGGCTGCGGCAAGTCCACCACCATGAAGATGCTCACCGGCCTATTGCCCGCCAGCGAAGGCCGGGCCTGGCTGTTCGGCAACGAGGTGGACCCGCGCGACATCGACACCCGGCGGCGCGTGGGCTACATGTCGCAGGCCTTCTCGCTGTACGGCGAGCTGACCGTGCGGCAGAACCTGGTGCTGCATGCGCGGCTCTTCCACGTGCCCGCGGCCGAGCAGGACGCGCGCGTGCAGGAGATGCTGGAGCGTTTCGGCCTGCAGCAGGTGCAGCACAGCCTGCCCGAAAGCCTGCCGCTGGGCATGCGCCAGCGCCTGTCGCTGGCCGTGGCCATGGTGCACCGGCCCGAACTGCTGATCCTGGATGAGCCCACCTCGGGCGTGGATCCGATCGCGCGCGACAACTTCTGGCGCCTGCTGGTGACCCTGTCGCGCCGCGACAAGGTCACCATCTTCATCTCCACCCACTTCATGAACGAGGCCGAGCGCTGCGACCGCATGTCGATGATGCATGCCGGCCGCGTGCTGGACAGCGACGCACCGGCAGCCCTGGTGGCGCGCCGCGGCGCCGCCAGCCTGGAAGAGGCCTTCATCGGCTACCTGGTGGACGCGGGCGGCGGCACGCCCGACCAGGCGGCGGACGAGGCGCCCGCCGCCCCGGCCACCTCGGCTTCTGCGCCGCCCCCGCGCCCCGCCGCCTTCAGCCTGCAGCGCCTGTGGAGCTACCTGTGGCGCGAGACGCTGGAGCTGCAGCGCGACCCGGTGCGCGCCACCATGGCGCTGCTGGGCTCGCTGGTGCTGATGGTCGTGATGGGCTACGGCATCAACATGGACGTGGACAACCTGCGCTATGCCGTGCTCGACCGCGACCAGAGCACGCTCAGCCAGAGCTATGTGCTGGACCTGGCGGGCTCGCGCTACTTCACCGAGCAGCCGCCGCTGCGCGACGACGCCGACATGGACCGGCGGCTGCGCAGCGGCGACATCTCGCTGGCCATCGAGATCCCCTCGGGCTTCGGCCGCGACGTGCTGGGCGGCCGCGACGTGCAGGTGGGCGCGTGGATCGACGGCGCCATGCCCACGCGGGCGGACACGCTGCAAGGTTATGTGCAGGGCATCCACCAGTACTGGCTCGTCGAGCAGATGCGCGCGCGCACCGGCACCGCGCCGGTGGCGGCCGTGCAGGTGCAGTCGCGCTACCGCTACAACCCCGACGTGCGCAGCCTGCCGGCCATGGTGCCGGCCATCATCCCCATGCTGCTGCTGATGCTGCCGGCCATGCTGACGGCGCTGGCGGTGGTGCGCGAGAAGGAACTGGGCTCCATCGTCAACCTCTACGTCACGCCGGTCACGCGCATCGAGTTCCTGCTGGGCAAGCAGTTGCCGTACGTGCTGCTGGCCATGCTGAACTTCCTGCTCATGTGCGCGCTGGCCGTCACGCTGTTCGGCGTGCCCTTCACCGGCAGCTTTGCCACGCTGGCCGTGGCGGCGCTGCTGTTCAGCGTCATCGCCACCGGCATGGGCCTGCTGGCCTCGGCCGTCACCCGCAGCCAGATCGCGGCCATGTTCTTCGCCATGATCGGCACGCTGATCCCGGCCACGCAGTTCTCGGGGCTGACGGACCCGGTCTCGTCGCTGCAGGGCGTGGGCCGCTGGGTGGGGCAGATCTACCCGGCCACGCACATGTTCACCATCAGCCGCGGCGTGTTCAGCAAGGCGCTGGGCTTCGGCGACCTGCAGCAGGCCTTCGTGCCACTGCTGGTGGCGGCGCCGCTGATCGTGGCGGCGTCGGTGGCGCTGCTGCGCAAGCAGGAGGCCTGAGCAGGTGATAACGGATCCACCATGAACGACACCCCGCTCGCCCCATCGCGTCGCGCAACGGCCTCGCCCGCTGGCCGCCGCAGCGCCATCGCCCGGCGCCTGGCCAACATCCTGCGCCTGGGCGTCAAGGAGCTGTGGAGCCTGTGGCGCGACCCGACCATGCTGGTGCTGATCGTCTACACCTTCTCGGTGGCGGTCTACACCGGCGCCACGGCGATCCCCGAGACGCTGCACAACGCGCCCATCGCCATCGTGGACGAGGACCAGTCGCCGCTGTCGCAGCGCATCGTCTCGGCCTTCCAGCCGCCCTACTTCTCGGCGCCGGTGGCCATCGGCCAGGCGCAGATGGACGCCGGCATGGACGCGGGCCGCTACACCTTCGCGCTGGTCATCCCCACCGGCTTCCAGCGCGACGTGCTGGCGGGCCGCCACGCCGAGGTGCAGCTGAACGTGGACGCCACCCGCATGAGCCAGGCCTTCTCGGGCAATGGCGCCGTGCAGCAGATCGTGACCGAGCAGGTCAACGACTTCCTGCGCCGCTACCGCGCCACCACCACGCTGCCGGTGGACCTGGCGCTGCGCGCGCGCTTCAACCCGGCGCTGGAGAAGGCCTGGTTCGGCGGCCTGATGCAGATCATCAACAACGTGACCATGCTGGCCATCGTGCTCACCGGTGCGGCGCTGATCCGCGAGCGCGAGCACGGCACCATCGAGCACCTGCTGGTGATGCCGGTGACGCCCACCGAGATCATGCTGGCCAAGGTGTGGTCCATGGGCGTGGTGGTGCTGGTGGCCGCGGCGGCCTCGCTGCAGTTCGTGGTGCAGGGCCTGCTTGGCGTGCCGGTGGAGGGCTCGGTGCCGCTGTTCCTGGCCGGCACGGCGCTGCACCTGTTCTCGACCACCGCCATGGGCATCTTCATGGCCACCGTGGCGCGCTCGATGCCGCAGTTCGGCCTGCTGCTGATGCTCACGCTGCTGCCGCTGCAGATGCTCTCGGGCACGGTCACCCCGCGCGAGAGCATGCCCGCGCTGGTGAAGGACCTGATGCTCGCCGCGCCGAACACGCACTACGTGGAGCTGAGCCAGGCCATCCTGTACCGCGGCGCCGGCATCGACGTGGTGTGGCCTTCCTTCTTGGCGCTGTTCGTCATCGGACTCGTGCTCTTCGTCATGGCGCTCTCGCGTTTTCGGCGCACCATCAGTCAGATGGCCTGAACGTCCCTGTTTTTCATCGCAAGGAGATTCCCATGCATGACGCCCCTGTCACCCCCCTGCCCGTGGCGCTGGCCACGGCCAACACCGCGCTGGCCCTGCGCACCTTCGCCCTGCTGCAGCAGGCCGGGCGCGAGGCCTGGGAGCGCCGGCTGCGGCTGCTCTCCGACACCGAGGAAGACGCTGTCTCCCAGGTGGGCCATGCGGCCAACACGGGCGACTGGCAGGCGCTCGGCACCTGGCCCGCCGACCTGCTCTGGCGCGGCACGCAGCGCAACCTGGAGGCCTGGCGCACGCTGGTGCAGGGCGGCCTGGCCAGCCAGACCGAGCTGGCCCAGGGCCTGCGCGAAGCCTGGGCGCAGTGGCAGAAGAGCACGGCCGAGGCCCTGGCCCCGCAGGGCCGCCCCAAGGACGGCGCATGAGCACGCCCACCCCGGAGCTGGCCGAGGGCGGCGCCCCAGCCGACGCGCCCCTGGCGCTGGTGCGCAACCGCACCTTCGACGAGATCGCCGTGGGCGACAGCGCCAGCCTGCAGCGCACGTTGACCGCGCAGGACATCCAGCTCTTCGCCGTGCTCTCGGGCGACGTCAACCCGCAGCACCTCGACGCGGAGTTCGCCGCCTCCACGCGCTTCCATGGCGTCATCGCGCACGGCATGTGGGGCGGCGCCCTGATCTCTGCCGTGCTCGGCACGCGGCTGCCCGGCCCGGGCACCGTGTACCTGGGGCAGACGCTGCGCTTCCTGCGGCCGGTTCGGGTGGGCGACACGCTGACCATCCGCGTGACCGTGGCCACGCGCGACGCCGCCAAGAAGCGCCTCACCCTGGACTGCCGCTGCACCAACCAGGCCGGCGAGGACGTGATCGAGGGCGAGGCCACCGTGCTCGCGCCGACCGAGAAGATCGAGCGCCCCGCCGCCACCCTGCCCGAGGTGCGGCTGCATGCGCCCGGCGACGGCCTGCCGCGGCTGCTGGCCCATGTGAAGCCGCTGGGCGCCATCCGCGTGGCGGTGGTGCATCCCTGCGACGCGCTGAGCCTGGGCGGCGCACTCGATGCCCGTGCGGCCGGCCTGATCGAGCCCGTGCTCGTGGGCCCGCGCGCGAAGATCGAGGCCGCCGCCCAGGCCGCCGGACTGGACCTGGCCGGCATCGCCATCGAGGACGTGCCGCACAGCCATGCCGCCGCCGCGCGCGCCGCGGCCCTGGCCGGCGCGCGCGAGGTCGAGGCGCTCATGAAGGGCAGCCTGCACACCGACGAACTGATGGCCGCGGTGCTCGACGCCGCCGCGGGCCTGCGCACCGGCCGGCGCCTGTCGCACTGCTTCCTGATGCAGACGCCGGCCTATCCGCGACCCTTCATCGTGACCGATGCGGCCATCAACATCGCGCCCGGCCTGGAAGAGAAGGCCGACATCGTGCGCAACGCCATCGCCCTGGCCCAGGCCGTGGGCGTGGCCACGCCGCGCGTGGCCCTGCTGGCGGCGGTGGAGACGGTCAACCCGCGCATGGCCGCGACGCTGGACGCCGCCGCCCTGTGCAAGATGGCCGAGCGCGGCCAGATCACCGGCGGCGTGCTGGATGGCCCGCTGGCCTTCGACAACGCGGTCTCGGCGGCGGCGGCGCGCATCAAGGGCATCGAATCGCCCGTCGCGGGCCAGGCCGACGTGCTGGTGGTGCCCGACCTGGAAAGCGGCAACATGCTGGCCAAGCAGCTCGAATACATGAGCGACGCGGCCAGCGCCGGCATCGTGATGGGCGCGCGCGTGCCCATCGTGCTGACCAGCCGCGCCGACTCGCGGGCCGCACGCATCGCCTCCTGTGCCATTGCCGTGCTGCTGGCCCACCGCTGGCGCACCACGCCGCCATGAACCTCGGAGCGAGCCCGACATGAACACCCACCCGCCCCGAAGGGCCCATGCGCCACATGCCAAGCCGGAGGTGGCCCAGTGAACGGGGCCGCCACCGCCTTCATCCTGGTGCTGAACTGCGGCTCGTCCAGCATCAAGTTCGCCCTTTTCGCCGCCGGTGACGGCGAGCCGCTGCGGCGCCCGGCCTGGAACGGCAAGGTGCAGGGCATCGGCGGCCCGGCGCCCGACATCGGCGCCAGCGACCTGCCCGTGTCGCCGCTGGCGCTGTCGGCCGAGCAGCCCTACCACGACGCCCTGGCCCGCATCCGCGACGAGGTGCTGCGCTGGCTGGCCGGTCGGCCGCTGGCCGCCGTGGCCCACCGCGTGGTGCATGGCGGCAGCCGCTACTTCGCGCCGGTGCGCGTCGACGCGCAGGTGCTGGCCGACCTGCGCGGCTACATTCCGCTCGCGCCGCTGCACCAGCCCTTTGCGCTGGAGGCCATGGAGATCCTGCTGGCCGAGCGGCCGGACCTGCCGCAGGTCGCCTGCTTCGACACCGCCTTCCACCACACGCTGCCGCAGGTGGAGCGGATGCTGCCGCTGTCGTGGGACGCCTGGGAGCGCGGGCTGCGGCGCTACGGCTTCCACGGCCTCTCGTACGAGTACATCGCCATCGCCCTGGCCGAGCGCCACGGCCGTGCGCCGGCCGAGGCCGCCCGCACCATCGTCGCCCACCTGGGCAGCGGCGCCAGCCTGTGTGCCATGCAGGGCCTGCGCAGCGTCGCCACCACCATGGGCTTCTCGGCCCTGGACGGGTTGATGATGGGCACGCGCACCGGCGCGCTCGACCCCGGTGCCGTGCTCTACCTGATGGAGATCGAGCGGCTGAGCCTGCAGCAGGTCGGCCACGCGCTCTACCACCAGTCGGGGCTGCTGGGCATCTCGGGCCTGTCGGGCGATCCGCGGGTGCTGCTGGCCCGCGAGGCCGAGGACAGCCCCACAGGCGAACGCGCCCGGGCCGCGCTGGCGCTCTACGTGCGCCGCATCGTGCGCGAGATCGGCGCGCTGGTGGCCGTGCTGGGCGGTCTGGACCGGCTGGTCTTCACCGCCGGCATTGGCGAGCACAACGCCGTGCTGCGCGCGCGCGTGTGCGCGGCGCTGGGCTGGCTGGGCCTGGAACTGGACGAGGCGGCCAACCAGGCCGACCGGTCCCGAATCTCCACCACCGCCAGCCGGGTCGACGTCGGCGTGGAGCCCACCAACGAGGAATGGATCGCGGCGCGCCATGCGGCGGCGCTCATGACCCCCTGAACACCAAGGAAGAGGACCTTCTCCATGTACCACCGTCTCCTGGTTCCCCTCGATGGCAGCGCCACCGCCGCGCTGGCGCTGGACGAGGCCGCGCAGCTCGCGCGCCTGTCGGGCGCCACCGTCGTGCTGCTGCATGTGGTCGACGCCATGGACCACGTCACGGGCTTCGAGCCCCCGCTGGTGCACATCCAGGAGGTGCGGCCCACCTTCCTGCGCAACGGCCAGGCGTTGCTGGACGCCGCGCGGCAAACACTCGAAGCCCAGGGCGTGACGGCGGAAACCGTGCTGCTCGAAAGCCAGGGCGAACGCGTGTCGCAGCTGATCGCAGACCAGGCCAGCCAGTCCGGCTGCGATCTGATCGTGCTGGGCACCCATGGCCGCCGCGGCGTGGACCGCCTGCTGCTGGGCAGCGACGCCGAGCAGGTGGCCCGCATTGCGGCAATGCCGGTGATGTTGGTGCGCCCGCGGGCTGCGACCAAGGCAGCGGCGACGGGCAGCTGAGTGGGGCGCTCTGAGGGCCTCAGAACTGTCACAAACTCTTTTCAGAATCCCGGGCTTTGCCCTCGCCCGAGATTCCCATGCTTCCCGCCCCGGTCTTCCGCCTTCGCACCCTCGTCCTCGCCGTCGCCAGCGCCGCGGCCCTCATGGCCTGCGGCGGGGGCAACGGCAGCAATGTCAGCTTCACGCCCGTCACGAGCGCCGCCCCGTCGGGCAGCAGCACCGCCACCGAGACCGTCACCGTCCCGGCCGAGCCTGCCGGACTGGGCCAAGCCGACACGGCACCGGTGCCCGGCGCCGTCGCCTACGTGGACACCGGCGCCACGAACGTCCGCGACAACCCCTGCAACGTCACCCTGGCCACCAATGCCGGCGCGCGCGTGCTGCAGGGCTTTCTGGACATCTGGACACCCAGCTCGCTCATGGTGGATGCGGGCGTGACCCTGGCCGCGGCCAATGGCTGCCCGGCTGTGACCCCGTCGACCTGGAGCGGCGTCCCTGGCGACAGCACCGACGGCACGGTCAAGAACGCCGCCGTCCACGCCACCAACATCAATTACGTCAAGAACGTCACCCAGGCGCGCACCACGGCCCAGGGCCTGGCGGCCTACATGGACGACCGCCGCGGCAAGGGCTACAGCGTGAGCGACGGCATGGGCCCGCTCACCAGCGCCTGGCGCGCCGGCACGCAGCAGACCACCACCATCACGGCCGTCGACCCCAACACGGCCCTGAGCCCCGCGGTGAGCGACGGCGGCAACAACGTCGGCGTGGGCAGCGCGGGCGGCAATGCCAACCTGGGCCTGGCGGTGGACTTCATCAACGGCCTGGCCGCCGGCTCGACCGAGCCGCCCAAGCGCTTCTACAAGTACGCCCGCCCCTGGCGCTGGAGCAGCGACGTGAAGGTCGTGCCCGCGCTCGAGTCGGCCAAGAGCACCACACCGGCCACCGACGGCGGCTTCCCCAGCGGCCACACGGCCGAGGCCTGGCGCGACACGCTGGCCATGGCGTACCTGGTGCCGCAGCGCTACCAGGAGCTGGTGGCCCGCGCCATGGAGATGGGCGAGAACCGCATCCTGGCCGGCATGCATTCGCCGCTGGACGTGATGGGTGGCCGCGTGCACGCCACGGCCGTGGTGGCCTACAACCTGTCCAGCGTGGCCAGCTACACGCCCGCCGTGAAGAAGGCCGCCTACGACCAGGCCCAGGCCTGGCTGCGCACGCAGAGCGGCAGCGCCGACTTCAACGCCCTGAACACCTATGCGCACACGCCGCGCACCCAGGACAGCACGCAGCCCGACTTCGACCGCTTCAGCGACAGCGCCGCCTGGCGCAAGACCTACCTTCAGCGCCTGACCTACGGCATGGACCGCACCGGCACCGCCGGCCAGCTGGCCACCGTGCCGAAGGGCGCCGAGGTGCTGCTGGAGACGCGCCTGCCCTACCTGAGCGCCGACCAGCGCCGCGTGGTGCTCAAGAGCACCGCCATCGACTCGGGCTTTCCGCTGGGCAACGACGGCGAAGGCTGGGGCCGGCTGAACCTCTTCGCCGCCGCCGACGGCTACGGCCGCTTCGACGGCGACGTGGCCGTCACGCTGGACGCGAGCCTGGGCGGCTTCAACGCCATCGACCGCTGGCGCAACGACATCGCCGGCGCGGGCAAGCTGACCAAGCTGGGCAGCGGCCAGCTGCGCCTGTCGGGCAACAACGGCTACACCGGCGGCACGGTGCTGGCCGCAGGCCTGCTGGGCGCCGACTCGGCCACCGCGCTGGG
The DNA here is from genome assembly GCF_040544975.1 of Pseudacidovorax sp. 1753. Taxonomy (NCBI): domain Bacteria; kingdom Pseudomonadati; phylum Pseudomonadota; class Betaproteobacteria; order Burkholderiales; family Comamonadaceae; genus Pseudacidovorax; species Pseudacidovorax sp. 1753. The sequence continues at coordinate 49,448 of NZ_JBEPKY010000034.1, forward strand.
TGCGGGCGACGTGTTCGTCAAGGGCGGCACGCTGGAGAGCACCGTGGCCGCCGCGCCGCTGGCGCTGGCAGGCCGCTACACGCAGACCGCCGGCACGCTGAGCGTGGTGGCGGGCGCGAACGGCGCCGGCCTGCTGAAGGTGGGCGGCAATGCCGTGATCGCCGGTGGCGACCTGGCCGTGCGCTTCGCCAGCGGCTACAGCCCCAAGGTGGGCGACACGCTCACCGTGATCCAGGCCGCCGGCCGCCAGGGCCGCTTCGGCAACGTGACGGTGCAGGGCTTCGGCAAGGTCAGCGTGAGCTACACGGCCACGGCCGTGCTGGTGCGCATCGACAGTATCTGAGTCAACACCCCCCATGCCGCTTCGCGGCTCCGGGCGGCCGCCAGAGGCGGCTGCTCTTCGGGCACGTCCAAGCCTGCACTTGCAGGCTCGGAGCCGCGGCCCTCAGCCCCACTCGGGCGCCTTCGGCTTGGAGGGGGGCGCACCCAGAGGTTCTATGGTTCTCGTCAAGCGACAGTGGCCGCCAGGCGGGCATCGAACATCGCGTGTTGCTTGAACAGCGAGAAGGCCACGCGCATGAGCT